>JAOAAA010000155.1 GCA_026419115.1 Gemmataceae bacterium | reverse complement strand
AAACGGGATGCTTGGAAGGGAGTCACCCATCCTCTTTGAATGGCCACTCGGACAACGCCAGCAGTATCTTCATTTTGATATTCAGGAGTTGCCTGTAACTCCTGAATCGCGGCCGGATCGAGCAGATCGATTTGGCGAATCGAAAACAATAAATCAGCAACGCTAAGAGTGTGAATCACGGAGGTCAAACTCAGTAGGAAGGTCTCTGATCAAGAGGAGTTAGGTTGGATAACGGCACGTACACCTCTTATATTCCATTCATCTTAGGAATCGTAAACGAAAAGGAGGGGATTTTTTCATGAAATCCCCCCGAGTCTTCTTAAGGAGCAGATAAAACCGAAGGTCGAAGAAAATTCTGAAGTTTTTGGCAAAGTAGCGAAGCTAGGGGATTGAATTTCAACTCTAAATCGTCGATAAGTAAAATATACACCTATTCTTCATGATATTCACATTAGGGAGAAGAGTCTTGCGTCGATTCCTATTCGGGGCCTTTATTTGCTTGGCTTTGGGGTTAGCCCCACTCTCTGCGGATACCCCCGCCACGAAACCTATTCCCGAACCCACGACGGCTATTACCAAACCGGGACCAGAATCGATCGATGATCTGCGAGCGATTCAGCGTCAGACTCGGTTGATTTACGAGAAAGTGATGCCCGCCACCGTGGGATTACGGGTCGGGGCTGCTCAAGGTTCAGGTATTATCATTAACAAAGAAGGGTTGATCCTCACTGCAGGGCACGTCTCTGGTGAACCTGGCAAAGTGATCGATGTGGTATTACCGGATGGTAAAGTGGTCAAAGGAAAATCACTCGGTCAAAATGGTCGCATCGATTCTGGGATGGCTATCATCACCGATAAGGGAGATTGGCCTTATGTCGAAATGGCCGATCCAAAATCCGTCAAGGCAGGGCAATGGTGCATCGCCATCGGGCATCCGGGGGGCTATAAGCCGGGGCGCCTTCCGGTGGTTCGTGTCGGTAAAATCAGTGCGGTTCAAGATAACCTCATCGTCACCGATTGTGCGTTAGTTGGTGGAGATTCGGGCGGACCTTTGTTCGACATGAAGGGCAACGTGATTGGAATTCATAGCCGAATTGGCCCCCGAATGACAGACAATATCCATGTCCCGATGAATGTGTATAAAACCGATTGGGATGCTCTTGTTCGTGGAGATAAAGTCGGCGAAAATGATGTTTGGCTCGGAGTGAAAGCCGATGCCAGCTCCAAGGAGTGCAAGCTCGGGGAAATTACTCCTAATTCCCCTGCCCAAGAAGCCGGATTGCAAGCGGGCGACGTCATCATTAAATTCGATGGCAAAGATATTAAAACCTACGAGGATATGACGACGGCGCTTTACAAACGTCGGCCCGGCGACAAAATCGAAATCGTCGTGAAACGGGAGGATAAAGAACTCACCATCAAAGTCACTCTTGGTAAGCGGAAAAACTAACGATCCTGACAAACAACGATCCGTAGAAAAGTGCAAACGCAGGGAAGAGCCAATAACGAAACCGCAAGGATGTGCCCTGACCCCCCACAAAAAAGCGAACCTAATCCTTATAACTTTTACAGATGGTTGGACGAATATGAAACGAATCCTCTTGTCCCTGAGTCTAGTCGGCCTAACGGCTCTGCCGATCTCGGCACAATCGAAGGCCCCCCAGACCATTCTGAATACTCCCTCGACTCTCGCTGCCGTTAAACCGGCCATTGCCGAAGCCGCCAAGAGTACGGTTCGGATTACCCAAGATGGGAAAGATGTGGCACTGGGAACGATCATCACTTCGGATGGGTACATCATCACGAAAGCGAGCGAACTCAAAAGCGGTAAAATTACTGTTCGCACTTACGACAAAGATGAATTTGAAGCCGAAGTCATCAACAAAAACGAAAACTTCGATATTGCCATGCTCAAAGGGAAAGCGACCGATCTCGTGCCCGCGAAATGGTCGTTGAGTAAAAATACTCCCGTTGGGAATTGGGTGGCTTCTCCTAGTGTGACCGGAGAACCGATTGCCTTTGGAGTGCTGGGAGTTATGGCACGGAATCTTCCCGGTCCTTATGGCCCTCCGCGCGTGATCACGACCGAGAGCGGCTACTTAGGAATCCAATTGGCCCCCAGCGATTTTGGGGCCACCATCGGAGAAGTCACCGCCAAGAGCGCTGCCGAACGAGCGGGGCTTCGTGCCAAGGATGTGATTTTGGCGGTCAATGATTACGACATCTCAAATTCAGAAGCGTTACCCAATACGCTCGCGGGATTCAAAGCAGGTGATACCATCCGACTGACAATCGAACGAGATGGCAAACGTATGGAAATCACCGCCACTTTGGACAAGCGTCCCGCGGAATTAGTTCCCAAGAAAGGGGGCAAAGACCGTAGCGATATGCAAAACTCGATGGGGAGCACCCTCAGCGAACGCCGCACGGGGTTCCCTGTGGTGTTGCAACACGATGGGGTCATTAAACCCAGCGATTGTGGAGGCCCGTTGGTGGATATCGACGGCAATATCATCGGTGTGAACATCGCCCGTGCGGGACGAACCGAAAGCTGGGCAATCCCGACCGAAGCGCTGATCCCCTTACTGGCAGAACTCATGGTCGATAAAACCGCCAAAACCCCTGCCGAGAAAGTGAAAGCCGCCCGAGCCGCTTTGAAAGTGGCCGAGGCCCAAAAGCTCTTGGCGGATCGGAAACTAGCCGAAGCTCGTGCTGCTTTGGAAGCCGCCTTGGAAGCAGAGAAAGCAGAAAAAGCAGGACCCGCTCAAACTTCAAGCCCCACCCCTTCCAAAGACGGGTCCGAGCGTGGCCCCGCCCCTCGGCCCATTAAATAATCACATCACTTTTTCGGTGGCCAAAGCAGCGATGTGATGGGGGGTCGGTTCCCACGAGACGATCCGCCATTTCTGAGAAACGTGACGATCCCCCTTCAAACAATACAGCGGAACCTCTTCGCAATCGGCAAGGCTCACCTCACAATCTGCCAGCGATGAGATACCGTGCCCCACGGCCTTGAGGATCGATTCCTTCCTCGTCCAGCCTCGGAGAAAGGCGAGAGCCTGCTCGGTTTCGGGAAGCTGGCAGAATTGTTCGTACTCCACGGGGGCAAAAAATCGTTGCACCAAATTCCGAGCCTCAGGAATGGGGCGTTTTTGTTCGAGATCGATCCCAATCGTTGCCGAGCGAGAAATGGCAACCAACCCCAAACCGGTCGTATGCGAGACGTTAAACCGCAGCTGTTCCCCTTCCAGATAAGGCTTGCCATTGGGGCCGAAGCGAAAAAAAATCTCGCGGGGATCGCAACAGAGATATTCTGCCAAAAGCACCCGTAGCCAAGAACGAGTGCAGGCAAACTGCCACTTGGCGTCGGGATTTTTGAATCGCTCGGCACGAGTTATTTCTTCAGGGGAAAGGTATTCCCAATGAATTGGGATTTGGGCAAAAGGAAGGGCGTAAACATCCACATCAGGAAGGAATGAACTCTGCGTGAATCGAGAATCTTTGAGAATCATAAGGGTATTTTAGAAACGGTCTGTTCAGAAAAATGGAACAGGCCTCCACATGTTACCTTCATCGGATTTTCTTGGCTTTTTCGTGTGCAGCAACGAGTCTGCTTGATAAATTACCCTCCGCCTTGATTAGAAATCCCTTCCTTTCCTTCTTATGGGTTCGATTATGTTCAACGAAAAAGAATTATCCCGAATCATCCGAAACGAAGGAGGCGTTTCCCGACGCTTCTTCATGGCCTATTCAGCAGCACTGGCGAGTTTGCCTTTTCTGGGGGTACGGGCTTCCGCAGCCGATCGGAAAGTGACCTTTGCGAGTAACCCCTTTACCTTGGGAGTGGCTTCGGGCGATCCGGATGCTACGAGTGTGGTTCTTTGGACGAAATTGGCCCCCAAGCCGACCGATCCCGATGGGGGAATGAAGCCTGAACATGTGAAAGTGGTCTGGGAAATTGCAGAGGATGAAAAATTCACCAAAGAAGTTCGCACAGGAACAAGCATTGCCTCCCCGCAATTGGGGCACAGTGTTCATGTGGAAGTGGAAGGCTTGAAAAACGATCGGTGGTACTGGTATCGTTTCCGAGCCGGCGACGCCACTAGCCCCATCGGGCGGACCCGCACCTTACCCGCGCTGAATGCCGAACCCGAAAAACTCAACTTTGCCTTTGTCTCTTGCCAACATTACGAACAAGGTTTGTACACCGCTTACGAACACATGATGAAAGATGAAAACATCGATTTGGTGTTTCATCTGGGCGATTACATCTACGAATATCCGAATAACCCCAAGGCATTAGCTCGCGTCCGTGCCCACAGCGGGCCGAAGGATCGCAAAATTCAAACCTTGGATGAATATCGTGAACGCCATGTTCAATATCGTCTCGATCCAGCCTTGCATGGCATGCACGCCAAATGTCCTTGGTTTGTCACTTGGGATGATCATGAATTTGATAACAACTACGCCAACGATATTTCCGAAAAGAAAGGGGTCGATCCAATCCAATTCTTGATTCAACGAGCTGCTGCCTATCAGGCTTACTACGAGATGATGCCTTTGCGTAAAAATTGTCTCCCCAAAGGTCCTGATATGAAAATCTATCGTAAGGCCTCCTTCGGACGCTTGGCAGAATTTCTGATCCTCGATACGCGACAATATCGCACCGATCAGCCCAATAATGATGGGATTCGACCTTTGAACGAAGAGGCACTCAAACCCACTAACACCCTGTTAGGAAAAGAACAAAGAGGTTGGTTGCAAAAATCGTTAATTGCTTCGCAAGCCGAGTGGAATGTGCTGGCTCAACAAGTGATGATGGGGATGGCTCAGTTGGGTAAACTGAAAGATACCGATGAAGGGCTTTATTCGATGGATCAATGGCCCGGCGCTGCTCAGGAACGAATGGACCTGATGAAATTCATTCAAGATCGCAAGGTTCCCAACCCCATTGTTTTGACCGGTGATATTCACTCGAACTGGGTCAATAATCTACATGTCGATGACCGCCAACCGGATACGCCTGTGGTGGCGACCGAGTTTGTGGCGACCAGTATTACCAGTGGGGGCAACGGGATCGCCAAGCCCAAAATGCTCGACGAATTATTGAAAGCGAATCCGTTTATCCAATTCCACAACCGTGAGCGTGGCTATGTGCGTTGCACGGTCACCCCTGAAAAATGGGTCAGCGATTACATCGTTGTTGAAGACGTTCTGAAACCTAATGGCAAGGTCGTGACTCGGGAATCATTTGTGGTCGAATCGGGCAAACCCGGCGCCAAGAAAATTTAGGCTCCCGCCCACGCCCCGCAATCCCCCGCAACCTCACACTACCTTGAGACTCTCTTTTTCGCACGCCATTTTGAGGCAGGGAATTACCAAGGGGTGCCGATCGCTCGGGCTGTCAGATCGTAATAATCTGCTGCCACGATCTTCGCTGTGACGAAATCGCCTGCCCGAAGATTTTTTCCTTTCAGGCGAACCAGACCATCGATTTCCGGAGCGTCCGCATAACTTCGGGCATAAAAATAATTCGGCGCTTCCGGATCGGCACCATCCACAATGACGGGTATCTCCCGCCCCACTTGGTTTTCGCTCCATTGTTTGGCCACTTGTTGTTGGATACTCATCAGAATATCTTGGCGTTCTTTCTTGACCTCTGCCGGAAGATGCCCATCGAGTTTCGCGGCAGGGGTGTCCGGTTCTAACGAGTAGGTGAACACCCCCGCTCGATCGAAACGAGTTTCTTCGACAAAGTCGCACAATTCCTGAAATTCCTGTTCGGTCTCTCCGGGAAACCCCACAATAAAGGTGGTTCGGAAAGTGAGATTCGGCACGGCCTCACGCCAGCGACGGATCAAGTTTTCCGTAGTCGAGCGGTTCACCCGTCTTTGCATCCTTTTCAAAACACGGTCGTTGATATGCTGAAGGGGCATATCGACATAGGGGATGACTTTTTTAGCCTCGCGAAGTGTTTGGAGCAGTTCATCGGTCACATGTTCGGGATAGGCATAAAGGAGGCGAATCCACTGAATATCCTCCAGTTGATCTAACTCGCGGAGCAATTCCGCAAGACGGGGTTTCCCGTAAAGGTCCATCCCATAATAGGTGCTATCTTGAGCAACGATAATCAGTTCTCGAACCCCGTCATCGGCTAGCTCTTTCGCTTCCTTGAGGATTTCTTCCATCGGTTTGGTAATGTGCTTGCCCCGCATTTTGGGAATCGCACAGAATGTACACAGGCGATCACACCCTTCGGAAATTTTCAAATAGGCATAATGTCGCGGGGTCACTCGTAATCGGGCGGTATCCTCCAAGGCACGCACGGGGGCCGGTCGGAACAGGCTTCGTTGTTCATTCCGATGTTGGATCGCTCGATCCACAGACGCCACAATATCCTCGCGGCTGAAAACCCCTAGTATCTGATCGACTTCGGGTACTTCGTTGAGCAATAGGTCTTTCTGACGTTCTGCCAAGCAACCGGCAACCACAACGGAACCGACCTGACCGGCATTTTTCAACGCCAACATCTCACGGATCACAGAAAGGGATTCCGCGCGGGCCGATTCAATGAAGCCACAGGTATTCACCACCACAACATCCGCCCCCTCGGCATCGGCCGAAATGGCGTATCCTTCTTGAGCTAATTTGCCCAACATTCTTTCCGAATCGACTGTATTTTTGGGGCACCCCAAGGAGATAAAGGCCAACCTTTTATCGTTCATATCATTGCAAGATCAAAAGGACGAAGAAAAAGTCTATTTTACAGGAATTTCAAGAGCGGGGCATGGATTCGATCGGATTTATGACTTGTTCTCACGCAGGATACCAACACTCGATTCAAAAATTCGATCCCGCCGTTGTTCACTTTGGGCCGGCTCGGCTTGAAGTTCCTGAAGGTCCTCTAAATTCGCCACACAATAAGGGCAGCCAATTTTGAACAAATGGAAGTGAACATACGCTTGATAATCATCCTCCAATAATTCCCGAAGATAACTATTCAACTGCTCCCGTGTGGGGCACGTTAAGCGCTCGCGTTGCCAAACCGCACCAAGCGAATGCCCCGCATTCACGCTCCGATTCCGGACCACCTCCAGCAATTCTCGAAGTTCCGGATTCGCCCGCAGTTCTTTCTCGATGGTCGCCGCTTCGGTTTCCGAAAGGCGATCTTCAAGGTAAGCACGCAATCGTTCAGGAGTTATATTTAAGGACATGGGTTCACCTTGAAGCTCATTTTAGCAAATCACGGCGGTGGAGTTAAACAAAATCGATCCACAATTTACACCTACTTTGAGAAAATCTATCGTCTTTGTTGCCCTTCATGAGATTGACGTTAATAGATCATCATCGCAAAAACACTTGACATTATGACACGAGGCTTTTAGTTTAAGGAAATGCTTTTGGCCAAGCCGAGTTTGAATCTTTGCAACAAACTCCACGTTCATTTTGTGGGCCAAGAACCGATTTCGATTATTATTAACCAGCTTATTATTGGCTCCCGATGGAGGGTGTCCGAGAACTTGTAAGCTCGTAATCAATGAGACCACAAGCTCTAAAAGACACCCGAACAATCGGGTGTCTTTTTTTTTGGCTTGGGGTTTCTTAAGGAGTGAATGATGTTGAAAGAACCTCACCAGAACGAAAACCCTGTGCCGTTGAGCGGGACAAATCCCTGTTGTCCCCATCGGGGCGAGTTACTGTTCCTCGATATTCGCTTACAAAGTCATTCGGTGTTAATCAACATCCTTTCGATATTGTCTCGATTGGGGTGTGAGTTGCTCCGGATGCGCTTCGAGGAAAATCATGCGCGATTTTCGCTGCGGCCCCCCAGTCATCTTCGGCATCGCGTCGTGCCGATGGTGAGCGAGTTGATCGAAGTGCTTGAGGTGCAAGAATCCCAAGCTGACTAAATCTCAGCGAGTTGGTAAACTGACAGCGAGCCTTTTTGCTTTCGAGGTGAAATGTGAACGAAGCGACCCCCTCCCCATTATCAACGGCACAAATCCGAAACACCGTTGCCGAAATCGTTTCCCAACAACCGGTTTCCGATTTGCACACCCATCTTTATCCGCCAACATTTGGAACGCCGGTGGCGAATCGATCGCATCCGATCGACCCTCAGGGTTTAATGCTCTGGGGGATCGATGAACTGGTGACGTATCACTACTTGATTGCCGAGGTGTTTCGTGTGGTTCCCGCATCGAAACTCCCCTATGAAGCATTCTGGAAGATGAGCAAGCCGGAACAAGCCGATCACATTTGGAAACATCTGTTTGTGGAACGAACGCCCATTTCCGAAGCCTGTCGAGGGGTGATTACCACACTGACCAAACTGGGCTTGGACCCGAGGGTAAAAAATTTGGCATCGGTTCGGAAATGGTTCGCGGAACAAGACCCCAACGAATATATCGATCGCGTGATGGAACTAGCAGGTGTCGATTCGATCACGATGACGAATCCGGTTTTTGATGATAACGAGCGCGAAAGATGGCTGAAAGGTATCACTCCCGATCGGCGTTTCCCAGCCGTATTGCGGATCGATTCCTTCTTGCGGGATTGGCCTACGGCAGGGGCCAAACTGGCCGCTTGGGGGTATCAGACCCGTCCCGAAGTGACGAACCAAACGGTTGAAGAAGCTCGACGATTCCTACGTGATTGGATCGAGCGGATGAAACCTCTTTATCTGTCACTCAGCCTACCACCGGAGTTTCGTTATCCCAACACACTCACCCCACGGGATCAAGCTGGTACGGAAATCATGGCTCGCGTCGTAATGCCTATTTGCCGTGAGTACGATTTACCCTTTGCTATGATGATTGGCTCACGCTTGCGGGTGAACCCCCAGCTGCGAGATGCCGGCTGTCTCTTATACACAT
>JAOAAA010000154.1 GCA_026419115.1 Gemmataceae bacterium | reverse complement strand
GTGTATAAGAGACAGTTGTTCAACGGCCTCGGCGGTTTCCCCCCCCCCGACGACGGTAACGGCTTGACTGTTCGCCATCGCTTCGGCAATGCCACGGGTTCCTACACTGAATGCCGGTTGCTCGAACCACCCAACCGGACCATTCCAAATCACGGTTTGGGCCGTTGCTATTTTTTCCGAGTAGGCCTTGAGCGTTTTCGGGCCAATATCTACTCCTTCATACCCGTCGGCAATGGCACCTTCAAAAACTTGCGTTTGAGAAAGATCGTCCGATTTAGCACAAAGCGAATCGACCGGCAGCGTCACCTTGTTGCCCACATGAGGTAAAAGGGCCTTGGCCGCTTCGAGTTCTTGCTCATCGATTTTCATGGAACCAACGGGGATTCCCTGCGCTTTTAAGAACGTGTAGGTCATTTTGCCACCAATCAACAGATGATCAACCTTTTGCAAAAGCACGTTGATGAAAGCAATTTTGTCGGAAACTTTTGCCCCCCCCATGATCGCAAACAAAGGGCGTTTGGGTTGCCCCATCAGCCCATCGATCACTTCCAGTTCTTTGGCAACCAATAAGCCAATCGCTCGGGGTTTTCCTTGGGCCTTCATGGCAGCGGGGACCGCAACCATGCTGGCATCTTTATCGTTATGGCAAGTCCCAAAAGCATCGTTCACATAGGCATCGGCCAAGTTCGCAATCGCGGCAGCAAATTCGGGATCGTTCTTTTGCTCGCGGGGATCGAAGCGAACATTTTCGAGCAAAATCACTTCTCCGTTCCTCATGGCCGAGACGTTTTGCACCACCTCGGGGCCGATCACTTCGTTGCCTGCCTTGCGGACGGCTTGACCCAATAATTCGCCAAATCGTTCTGCCACCCGATCCATCGTCAACAGGGCTTTGCCGGCAGCATCGGCTTTTTCCGGTCGGCCTAAATGAGACATGGCAATCACGCTGGCACCGGCTTCGAGGAGGGCTTTAATCGTGGGGATCGCAGCTCGAATCCGGCGATCGTTTTTGATCGCGCCAGTTTTCTTGTCCAAGGGCACGTTGAAATCTACTCGAATCAGAACTTTTTTCCCCGTCAACGTCCCTAAATCTCGAATCGTTTTTTTGCTCATTGTTATCCAGATAAGGTTAAACAAAAGACGGTGTGTATGATAGAAGCTGAACCCATAAAATTTAAGAGTCGCGAAAGACTCTTTCATAAAACATCGATTAGGAAAGTTGAGCGAGTGCCAAGAAAAGCGCAAGGAACTTGTGCTCGATCCGCTTTCACAAACCCTTGCTTTTACCATTATTTTGCGTCTCCAGATAGTTGAGTTGAGGAAATCGGGATGTTCCCCTATTCCAAGTCACGATTCCGAGAGGACGATGACGCTCTTCGTGAAGATTATGTGGATGCCGAGGTCGCACCCATCAAAGTTCGTTTATCGACCGTTTTGATCTTTGCTGTGACGAGTCTTTGTACCTTCTTTCTCTGTGCGGGTGGGCCGATCCCCTTATTTTTTTCGATACCCGCTTACCGATTAGCTCAAAAAGAATTAAAAGTGCTCGTGCCGATCGATCGAACTAGTATCCGCGATTGGAAATTACTCACACTCGGTAAGGACATCGCGAAAATCATCACGGTTGCTTCGGTGATAGTGACTTTGGGATGGATCACCTTGATCGTGGCAGCGATAATCAAGGACGAATAAATAGAGCACAGAAACGAATCACATCAGGGACTCACCTGAAGGAGCATCAAACATACCCAAGAAAACGAATTACATTAGGAAGCGATTCTTGGTCCCAGCCTTGGGACAAATTAAACCTGATACATCACCAAGGTGCCATCGGTCCCGCCGATAAGCAAATGTCGATCATCGTGCGACCATTCCATGACCGAAACCGCTTCGGAAATTTGGGCCTCACTCAGCACGCGACGGGCCACCCCCGGATACCACAAACAAACAAGCCCTTGTTGGCAAGCCGATGCTAACAAAGGCCCCCGATGTTGGAAGCGAACCGAAACCAAAGGTTCCTCGTGCCGTTCAAAAACGACAGGAGAGGTATTCTCAGGGGCAGGGGGAATGCAATTCCACACCGTGACCGTGTTGCTGCCCGTTGCCGCCAAGTAGGTTCCTTCGTGATTCCAAGAAAGGGCCGACATTTTCAAGGGATAACCTGCCATCTGCAAATCGTTTCCCGAATCGGTGTACCAAAAATGAATGGTCCCATCTTGACTGCCCGCTGCCAATTCTTTTTCCGTCGGAGAAAGCGCCATGCTGATAATGGCCCCCCCCTCCCAAGGCAGAATCCGTTCGGCATGCGATTGTTCTCGCGTGGGATTAAAGTAACCCACACCACCGTATCCCCCTGCCAACAAATGGGGAAATTGCCGACTCCAAATCAAAACGGTCACGGTGCTGGGTAATTGGGGATATTCTCGGAGCAAACTTCCCTCGCGATGGTAAATCCGCAAATTCTTCCCACTCGAAGCCGCCAACCATTCTCCGCTCGGACTCCACGCCACGGTTTCCACCCATGAGCTGGCCTGTTTGGCTTGCCAGATGGGCTGACCCGTGTTCGCATCCCAAACCCGAAGGTGAGCATCTTCTCCCGCGCTGGCAATCCGTGTTCCATCGGGAGACCAAGAAACGGCAATCGCACCGAATTTATGACCTTCTGGAAATGCTAATGCTTCGCCCGTTTCCCGTTTGTAGATGGAAACTAACCCATTCGCCAAGGCCACCGCCAGACGATCTCCTTCAGGAGACCATTTCACATCCGATACATGCTCACCCACATGTTTTTTCCAAGCAACAGTTAACCGAGGCTGTGGGATACGGGCCATTCAATTTCTCACCCAAAAGCAGATAATCTCGAAACGGGAACGACCTTAGTTTATCACCCGAGCATTCAATGACCAAGAACAGATTTTCTTTCACCCTCCAACGAACCTACGAAACCGAGGCTCCCAGAAACCGAGAAACTGAGAATCCCACAAGCTAACGAGTATCGTTAAGACGTGGGAGCATGATATTCAATTGTGAGGATCGAAAAATCTTCCGGATGCCGCGATTGCTCCAAAAGCTCGCGGGCTAAATAGTCCACGAAAGGTTGAGCCGAAAGGTGACGATGCGTTTGCGTGGCTTCGAGAAGAGAATCTTTCGTGGAACCGGGGCCATTTCCGGGAGGATGAACCCCATCGGAATACAGAACGAGTTTATCTCCCGATTGAAGGCGTTGTCGTTGCAGGGGAAATTCGGCATCAAAAACCCCCAAAAGGGTCCCTGCCGTGGTCCAATAGGTCGGGGGATCACCATTGGCGGGAACGTAAATCGGGTGAGGATGAGCCGCCCGCGAGAAGAGTACCACCCCATCTCGGCAGTTCAAAATACCATAGAGCATGGTGACAAAAGGAGGTTCCGGAAGCTGCAAATTCACCAACTCGCGGTTGAGTGCCGCCAAAACCTCGTTCGGATCGATGAGGCGATAATTATGCCCCGAAATCTCCTTGGTGCGCAGGGCTTTCTTGACATAGATGCTCAACAGGCTCGATGCCGGTAAGCCCCGCCCCATAGCATCGGCGAGATAGAAGCCGATATGTTCCTCGTCGAGTCGGAAAACATCGTAAAAATCGCCTCCGACCCGAGAGCGAGGCCGGTAACATACACCAATTTTTGTCTCATAAATTTCAGGAAATTTCCGCGGCAAAAATCCCCGATGAATGCGCCGAGTCAATTCCAAATCGCCATCAATTTGTTGATGAGCCGATTGCAGTTGTGCATGCAAATTTTGACTGACCGAAGCCTGATGCGATAACCGCGACATGGTATGGTAAATTCGCAAACCGGCTCGAATCTGAGCGAGCAGCGTTTCTTCATCCGCCGAAATGGGAAGGCAAAAGTCGGCCCCCACATCGAGCAACAAATGTGGCGGAACCTCGGTCGGTAACAAACACAAAATCGGCACATGCCAATCCGCAAGATCAAGGCGAATCCGTTGGAGTAAATTTTGCGCCAACGGGACCGACTGAGTAGAAAGTTCTAGAATCGCGAATTGGGCCTGTCGAAACGCCTCAGGGGCAATCCCCGCAAGACCCCCGAAAGAAACAATATACCCCGAAGATTGTAATCGCGAACTCAGATCGGAAGATTGAGTTTCACTAGCAAGCAGAAGGCGTGCCGTTGGTTTGCTCATAAATCTCCTTCCATTGGTTTGTTCCCAGATCATCCTTCAAGACAAGGGGATGAAACCTGAAACCTTCAAGGGATATTCGTGGGGGAGGGACGGTGAAACAATACTCGTTTACACTACAATGATGATAATGATTGTAGAACAAAACATCGAATTGTGGGACGGTCAGCGATTATGAGTGTCCGGATGCATGTACGTCGGATTACGATCAATGAATATAACGAGCATCAACGGATTGACCTGCGAGAACGTCAGGGGGACCGCGTACTAACGATTATCATCGGTCAGTTTGAAGCGATTAGTATAGATCGGCGAATTAAGAAATTGCCCACTCCGCGACCCCTCACCCATGATCTGATTGTGAAAACAATCCAGCAAATGGGAGGGGTATTAGAAGCCGTCGAAATTACCGATCTGCAAGATCAGACCTACTACGCGGTTTTGCGAATCAGCCTGCAAGAAAAAAAACTACAGATCGATTGCCGCCCCAGTGATGCGATTGCCGTGGCAGTGACTGCGAATGCCCCCATCTATGTTCAAGAACATGTACTTCAGAAATCACAGGAAGCGTAACCTTACGAGTTAGCCAATCACGATCATGACTCCTTCCCCCCCCCCTTCGGAAATGGACCCGCTCCCCTCGGTGAGCGATCCGGAATCCCCCTCGTCATCGGGCGGAACTTCGTCGAACTCCCCCCAGACGACCCATACCACTCCCGTTGCGGGGCCTCAAAATACCGTCTTGGAAATTCCTTCGCCGCTGCGCTTAACTCGTTTGGGTTCCTATCGTTTGATTCGAGAACTGGGTTCCGGTGGAATGGGCATTGTTTACGAAGCCCGTGAAGACCATACCGATCGACCCGTTGCCATCAAGGTTCTTCGTCCCAATCTTCCCGATGCCCAAGCCGGTCGGGAACGCTTTTTGCGGGAAGCCAAAGCAATGGCCTCGCTTTCTAACGATCATATTGTTCCCGTCTATGCCGTGGGGGAAGAACATTCGACCCCGTTTATGGTCATGCCGCTGTTGATCGGTGAAACCCTAGAAAGTTACCTAGAAAAACACCGACTGCTTCCACCGGCGGAAATTGCTCGTATCGGAAAGGAAATCGCCCTTGGGTTAGAGGCCGCCCATCGTGCTGGTTTAATCCATCGCGATGTGAAACCCAGTAATGTTTGGTTGGAAGCACCAAACCACCGTGTCAAACTCCTCGATTTTGGCTTGGCCTTGGCCAGCAATAGCCCGAACCTCACCATTAGCGGGTTTGTGATTGGCACCCCCTCTTATATGTCTCCCGAACAATCGCGAGGGGAACCGCTTGATGGTCGGTGCGATTTATTTAGCCTCGGGGTCATTCTCTACCAAGCGGCCACGGGGCAAAAGGCCTTTGACGGCCCGAACCCCGGAACGGTCATGCGGAACCTCGAACTTTATCATCCCCCCCGACCGGATTTAATCAATCCCGAAATTCCACCCCACCTTTCGGACCTGATCATGCTTCTCATGTCGAAAGATCGAAGGCAACGCCCTGCCACGGCTGAAGCGGTTGCGGAACGGTTGGGCGCCTTGCAATTCGGCCGAGCGACTCGGGTTCCGATTGCCCCCATCCCGACGACCCCCCTTCCGGATACTTCGTTGCTGTACCACTCGATCGCCGCACAACCAAACGCAAAAACCGTCCAATCGGAAGTGTATCGCCCCCGATCCTCGCAAGCTCAAGCGGTGGTGGCCCCCGATAGTTCCCCCAGTTCAATCAACGAGGCCAAAACATCGACAAATCTCCCTGTTTCTGCTCCCCCCCCCGAGCCTCCACCACAACCTCGCGCAGCCGAATCGATCCGTCCTTCGCTTCCCACATCCGCGAGCAGTTCGGCCATTTCGGCCATTTCGTCCACTTCGTCACTGGCTGCGAATTCGTCTTCATCGTCCATTATCTCACGGACCGACCCTCTCATGGATGATTCTCAAAAGCCTTCCTCAACACGCCTCATCGTTTTAAGTTTCATCGCGATTGCTGCCTTTGGAACGTTTTTTTGGAACTATACCAACAAAGGCCAAGTGACCATCGTAACCGATGATCCTTCAGTGGTAGTAGAATTTCGTCTCGACGGGGTTCTCACCGAGGTTTCAGAAACGGAACGGGAACTCACGCTCAAATCCGGTGAATACGATCTGAGCCTCAAAAAAGGAACCACCGGTTTGAAGCTGTCGAAGGATAAAATTCGTGTGACTCGTGGCTCTCAAGAAACAATCCGTGTGAATAAATCCCAATAGAGTTGTGGAAAAGACTCCCGTTGTTGCCAAAGAAGAAAGATTCCTTTGTTGATCTTTATGGGGAAGTACTACACTTCTCAGGAGGATAGGCCTAGAATAAGAGGGATTAAAAATCGTTAAGCCTTTGCTAATGAGGGAGCAAAAAGAATGAAAAATTTTCTGGGCGGATTAGGTCTCTGTGCCGCTTTGTTGGGAGTGAGCTACCTAGGTTCCCAAGCCGATGCCGATACCCCTCCGGGGATTGAAGCGGTGATGGAGAACTTCCAAGGAAAGAAGAACGTCCATAAACAAGTGAAGGCCGCTCTCGATGGCAAAGAAGACTGGGAAGCCATCACCAAACTGACGGCTAAATATGCGGAAGCCGGCGCCGCCCTGAACAAGTTGGCTACCGGTAAACCCGAAAAAGGGGCACAAGCGGAATGGGCCAAGCTCTGCAAGGAATTCGCTGACCTGAGCAAAGAACTCGACGCCGCAGCTAAGAAGAAAGACAAAAACGCTATGAAAACTATTCTCGAAAAGCTAACCGCTTCTTGTGAGACCTGTCACGAAAACCATCGCTAGAATCTAGCGCATTTCGGAACTGGAACGGAGGTGCCTTTCGCAGGAAAGACACCTCTTTTTTGTTTTCTCGATTCTTTCGGTTTCCGTTCCTTAAAATGAACTTCTCAGGAAATGAAAAAATTGGGAACTTATGGAACGGTCCCTGCGTCGGACCATAGAGGCACATATCATGTTGGTTTCGAGAATTGGTGTACTCCTGTTCAGTTCATGGGTCTTGGGAGTGATGGGCACCGCTATTATTGCGCAAGAACCTCAATCCAAGGAAGAACCTGAGATAAAGAAGGAGGCTTCCCAATCTAAAAACCAAAGCCAAAACGAAATTCCCAATACGCCCCCCCCGAAAAATGGGAATCTTCCGGAGGTGCCCGAAAGTGCCCGTGTGAAACTGGACAAAGAGCATCCTTGGTTTCGGGATGTGATTAGTGAAGGACCTCTTCCCGTTGAAAAAGCAGGGGAGCCCCCTTCCAATGAATCCAAGGCCTATGATTATGTACTCGCCCATGCGAGTAAAATTGATCCGGCTCTATTGAAAAAATATGCGGTGGCAGGGGTTCCGTTCCAAGATTTAATTCTGGAAAATACCCGAGGGGATTATCAACGGGAATTGCTTCACTACGAAGGGCGCTTGGTTCGTCTCCGACGATTCAAAGCCCCTGCAGGACTGGGATTAGATAAAATTGAATGGCTTTACGAAGCATGGATTTTGCCCAAATCGAACCAACGGCAAGACCCCATCTTCTTTGTGCTCACTTGTGTTGAAGCCCCCGAAGGCTTAGAACCTTCGGAAGAATATAAAAAACCGATTTGGGTCTCGTTCGATGCCTTCTATTTCAAGGTGTTAACGTACCCCACTGCGGAGAAAAAACCGGATGGCAAACCCCAATGGCGACGCTCGCCCCTGTTTTTAGGGCGAAATTTTACCATCAACCCCCCACCGGAAAAATCAGGGGATGGCGGGGAATGGGCCGCAGGATTTGCTTTGGCCGCCATTACCACTGCCTTGGTGTGTGCCGCGATTTTCACCATGATCTACCGAAGGGGAGATCGGAAAGTGAAATCGGCATTTAATCGACGATTGGACCTTGTTCCGGATTTTGAAAATGAAAACCGCCCACAAGCAGAAGATAAAAATAAAAATCGCGAGAATCCCAACTCGTGAAAGATTCCAAGTTGGATTCGATGTAAACATAGTTGTAGTTCCGTTGTAGTTCCGAGATTGGACATAATCTAAAAATCCTAACCGATGGGGGGTGCCATGAGTACCAAACCTGAAGGAATGAACAAACCCAGTGGGGGGGTCGTGATTCGACCTCTCCAAGTGGCCCAAGAAACCACGTTGGACCGCGTGCTTTATCGTTATGTCCCCGCATGGGTCGTCAGCGGGGTGGTTCACTCTTTAATTGTTGCCATTGTCTTGATTAGCGGGGTGTTAGGCGGAAAAGAAGCTAGCGGTGGCCCTACCACCGACCCCATCGTAGCCTCGGCAGTGGAAGAAGAGCAAGAACCCGAACAACCTCCCTTCAACGAAGATATCGGCATCGATCCTGACATTCCCGCTGCTACCGAGTCCATGCGGCAAGAAGATACCAACGTAGAAGCTCCCGATAACTTGAATGAAGCGATCGGCATTGCTCAAGACACAATGCTCGATGCAGCTCCGATTACTTCCATCTCGGGTATCGGTGCCGGAATCGATCTCGGCTCAACGGGTCTGAATAGTGAAGGAATGTTGAAAGAAGGAAAATCGGGGGGGGGCGGTGAATTGACCATCGGCAATGCACGCGGTGCTTCGGGATCAACCAAGTACCTATTATTGAAGAAAGGTGGTGGCACCAACGAGACCGAAGCTGCGGTGGCTCGTGGTCTGCACTGGCTCGCTCGGCAACAAATCGATATGGGTCCCAACATCGGGTACTGGGAATACGAT
>JAOAAA010000153.1 GCA_026419115.1 Gemmataceae bacterium | reverse complement strand
GTTGCTGACCCACTGTATGGAATGTCACAGTGAGAAAAAAGTCAAAGGGCAACTGCGAATGGATAGCCGGGCCTCTTTGCTGAAAGGTGGGGAAACCGGCCCTGCGCTGGTTCCGGGTAAGCCCGAAGCGAGCTTACTCATCAAGGCCGTACACTACAAAAGCGAAGAGTTAAAAATGCCCGCGAAGGGCAAACTCAAAGATTCGGAAATTGCCGATCTGGAAAAGTGGATCAAAGAAGGAGCCGTCTGGCCTCATTCTGCAACGGGTGAAACCAAAACGGATCCCCAAGCCCCCCTATTCACCGAGGAGCAAAAAAAGTTCTGGGCGTTTCAACCCATACAAAAGCCCCAACCCCCACAGGTGAAAAATGCCGCTTGGGTCAAGACCCCGATCGATGCCTTTATTTTGGCAGAGCTGGAAAAGAAAAACCTGAAACCGAACACCCCTGCCGAGAAACGGGTCCTTCTGCGACGTGTGACCTACAACCTCACGGGTTTACCCCCCACCCCCGAAGAAACGCAAGCCTTCCTGAACGATTCCAGTCCCGATTCTTGGTCGAAAGTGATCGATCGGTTACTCAATTCCCCTGCCTATGGAGAACGCTGGGGCCGGCATTGGTTAGATGTCGCCCGCTACGCCGATAGCAACGGTCTAGATGAAAATACCGCCTTTGGGAATGCGTGGCGCTACCGTGACTATGTCATCAAAAGTTTCAATGCCGATAAGCCCTACAACGAGTTTATTCTGGAACAAATCGCAGGGGACCTCCTGCCCGATGCGAATCAAAATCCCGATCGTCTCACCGCTACGGGGTTCCTTTCTCTGGGTCCCAAATTACTGGCCGAACCCGACAAACAAAAGATGAAACTCGATATTGCCGACGAACAACTCGACACCATTGGCAAATCGATCTTGGGACTTACACTCGGTTGTGCCCGCTGTCACGATCATAAATTCGACCCCATTCCGACCCGAGATTATTACTCTCTTTTGAGTATTTTCACCAGCACACGCACGATGGAAAATCTCACAACAGTGGCGAAAACCTACGAACGCCCCTTACCCAATACAGAAAACCCCAAACTTAAGGCCGAAAGAGATGCTCGACTGAAAATCGCCACCGATGCCCTGAATCAGTTTACTGCGAATCCCCCTGCCGGTTTCTGGGCACCACTGGTGAAATTGCTGGAACTCAAACAAGCGGTCGAAAAAATTCGGGCCGAAATTCCGAAACCGATTATGGTTCTGGCCGTGGCCGAGAATCCTCAATATCCCGAAGTGAAAGCAGATGGCAAAGCCAGAAACCTCTTTGTGCAGATTCGGGGCAATTATCTGACCCCCGGCGAAGAAGCTCCGCTGATTCTCCCACGCATCTTAGCGGGCGAAAATCAAACCCCCTTGCTTCCCTCAAACAACGATCCCCTTCCTCTTCAAACCAACGAAACCCGTTATGGTTCGAGCCGGCCATCCAGTGGACGACTCGAACTGGCCCGTTGGCTCAGCGATCCCAAAAATCCGCTCACTGCTCGGGTTATTGTCAATCGGGTTTGGCAGCATCACTTTGGTGAAGGACTGGTTCGTTCACCGGACAATTTTGGAAAACTGGGGGATCGTCCCAGTCATCCGGAATTATTGGATTGGTTGGCCTCGAAGTTTATCGAGGAAGGTTGGTCATTCAAAAAACTCCATCGGCTCATTCTCAGCTCGGCGGTGTACCAAATGAGCAGCGCCGCCAATCCCGAGGCCTTTATGATCGATCCCGATAATCGTTTGCTCAGCCGCTATCCCCGTCGGCGACTCGAAGCGGAAGCCATCCGCGATGGTATCTTGGCCGTTTCCGGAAAGCTCGATCGCACTCTGGGCGGATCGTTACTTTATAACGGGAACTTTAGCTATGTTTCCACCAACCCGACTACCGATCAACAACGCTATGAACACAACCGTCGGAGTGTTTATATCCCGATCATTCGTGGCGTACTATTCGACTTCTTCCAAGCCTACGATTTCCCCGAACCAAGTGTGCCGAATGGCAAACGGGCCACCACTGTGGTTTCCTCTCAAACGTTGTTTATGCTGAATAACCCCTTTGTTGAAAAACAAGCCCGTGAATTGGCCTCGCGGTTGATCAGCCAGTCGGCTTCCATCGAAGATCGACTCCAAAAAGTCTACGAACTAGCTTTCTGTCGTCCCATCACCTCGGAAGAAATGGCGAAGGTCAAATCTTCGCTTCAGGAATGGGATCGCAAACTGGAAGCTCGCGAGAAGGACGGCAAAAAACGCGAACTCGAAGTTTGGACCTTCTTCTGCAAAACTCTTTTCGCCACGAACGAATTTATTTATCTGGACTGATAATCCTTCAAAAACCTCGAGACAGACGTATTCCAAGGTTGCCTCTGTTGGTCTCAGCGAGGTCACATTCTGTACCGAATCAACGATAATCGGGGTTAAAAATCTCAATCGAGTTTACGCAGGGGTTCAGATTCACTGCCAAAAAAATCGCAAGTTCTTTCACGCAGCCCCTCAGATTAACCAAGATATTTGGCATTATCATCAAATTCGTTTTATTATAATTTTTTACATAAATTTTTATCTGGCCTTGACTTGCTTTTCGTCATTGTTAAACTATTTTGCAACCTTTTTAAAATTTTTCTCCCCATATTTTGGAGAATTTAATGAGTAACCTGAAAACTGTACTCCAACTCACAGAACTTGAAGTTCGTGCCACCCCCGGAGGAGACCCCCTGCCATCCTCCTATTCACCCAACTTCCCCGTTAACCACCAATTCACAAAGTTCCCGCCCGAAATTACCAATTTTGTGATTCTGCCAAAGCCCGGTGGGAAGATTCTCATCTCAGGGAGCGTGAAAGCCGATTGGCCGGTGGATGGGAAGCAGGTGACCGTGACCCTCCCAGATGGGACTATTTACAAAATCCCTGTGGTGCATAATAGTCCTCAGGACGCATTCCGAGGCACCTTCCAATTAGAGGTCAATTACTCGAGTTCCGGTGGAATTGCTCAAGCCACCTATACCGACTTTGAACGTCTGACGGGTGAAGGCTACGCCGTTGTTCCCTAGTCGATTCTCAATCGATCTGTTCTCTTAGGAGAGAGTTTGTGGGACCTTTCCCAAAAGCTCTCTCTTTTTTTTCATCCTCGATCCAAGTAGGGCCTGTTTCTGAGGTGGGACCGCCTTCGTTACAGTTATTCCCCTGATTTTTCATAAGCTATTCCCAACATCCCTCAACCGTTTTGGAGCTAATTTCTATGATCCGTTTTGCTTCGCTTTATCTGTTAGCGGGTCTGGGACTGCTGACGATAAGCGTTTTGGCTGCCCCGACCCCTATGGGGCCAAAGGTTACCGAATCTAAAGAGCCGAAGGCCTTTTTTCCCAATCGAAATCATCTCGAACTCAAAGGCACCACCATCGGTTTACTGTTGACAGAAGGTCAACAAATCCTCAACCTCGAAGGTCGCAGTGGCCCTGCCGATCAACTGGTTTTCAGTGTGGATGGGGGATCGTACCGCTGGGTGTATGCCCAAGAAACCCCTGCTCAGATTGGGACTTTGACCCTCGAAACCCTGAACGGTAACAAAGCCTTTCCCAATTTGAGTATGTGTAATCCCCGTACGGCCAAACAATGGGGTATCACCGAAGGGTATACTTTGGTGGAAGTTGAGGTGAACGGGGGCGATGGCTCACCGAAAGGCGATGCCTTTGCCGCCACGAAGATGAAGGTCATCGAAGGGACCAAGGAGTTTCCCTTAAAGGCCGCCACGGTGGTTGCTGATGCCAAAAAACGCCAAGACAACCGCCTGAAAGAAATGGACAAAGATTTGAACAAAGCTCTTGCGGAAGTGGCCGAGAAAGCCCTCAAAGGTCGAAAAGCGACCGGTCCCAAAGAAACTCAAACTCTGATGTATGCCACTTGGATGAATAAAGAGAAAGAACTTCATGTTCGCTTCAAAACGACCCTGAAAGATGGGACCTTTACCGAAGTTCAAGGAGGTCCGGGAGGCGATGGCCCGTTCCCGCTTCCTCCGGCCCCCCCTCGTGGGGAAAAGGGGTTCCGAGCTGCCCCCCCTCCGAAACCGATTGCCGTCAAAGTGGGAACTGCCTACGGTGTAAGTTTCGGGACGAATTTCGTCTATGATGTCACGGGGAATTTGATCCGCATCGAGACCCTACCCATCGAGAATTTTATCCAAGAATTGAATCCCCCTCCGGCGGGGGGGCCTGGTCCCCGTCCGCGTCCTTTGCCTCTTCCTGTTCCACCTGTCAAACCCGATGCTTAATCGACTTGCAAACTCCCTCACCTCATTCATTACCTTTAACGTTAGCCTGCATTTTAAGGGTGTCCTGATTTACTTAAGACTTGTCGGAGGCATTTCTAAGCCTGAGTTTTCCGTTTAGGGTTTCGGCAAACTGTTAAACTTCTTGGGACTGGCAAAATCATCGGGGTCATCCGGCTCGGTCGGATTCAGTGGCGTTTGCGGAACAAACGGCGTCTTCACACCAATAGGAATGGGCCGACCCAAGGCATCTTTAATCGCTGACGGTTTTGGGGCGGGGGCATCCTCTGCGAAGGGGCTTTCCGGACGAGTTTTCTTCACCGGTTCTGCGAAGGGGCTTTCCGGTCGTGTGTTCTTCACGGGGTTCGATCCACTCGCAGGGAAAACCGGCGTTGCGGGTACTGTTGTGGGTATGGGCATCACACCCGATTTCTCAAAGGGGTCTTTTTTCTCAAACGGGTCTTTGGTTGAACTTTTCGCAGGAGGTATTTCAAAAGATTCCCCAATCGTGGGTAATTTTTGTGGGTCTTTTTCACTCGGATCGGTCGCGGGTGAAATCGGTTTATCCAAGGCGACGGCAATAGCAGGGGGTTCGGGCGTCCCTTCCGGAGCTAAGGCCCAACGGGCCCAGCTATTCAGCGCTTCAATGGCGGCCTTTTGCTTATCACGCAAAGGGGGATCGCTAGCATTGCCATGAGGTAAAATGGCATAAACCAGCAGGGGGCTTTTCTCAATCTTTTCGCGGTTGAGTTGTCGTAGGGCCGCCTGCAAATTATTCATCATCCCCTTACGGCCACCGGTGCCATCCAATTTGAAGGCCCCTTCATACTTACCGGCACCATGACAACGAAAACAGGCATTGAGCAAAATGGTATTCACTTGGGTAGCAAAGGTGTTGAACGATTCCGTGTTATAAGTAATCGGTGCAGGGGGTTCAATCACCTTCGACGAAGCCGGTTCGGTGCTTTCGGCCTTGGCGGGGATCACCTGCGAATCGGTTTTGGTTTCCGCTTTCTGAGGGGGACCCAACCATTCCAAGAAATCTCGTGCCCGACGAAATCCGGGGCGCATCCGAAGGGCCGTTTCCGCTTCATGGCGGGCTTGTTCTCGCAGACCAAACCGTTCGCACCAAAAAGCCAAACGCATTCGCTCATCGGCATCACGCAGATTCGCTTGCTCTTGCATGATTTTATAGGCCGCTTCTTTGTTTGGCAGAACCCGCTTGACCCGATCGGCACTGATCGAGATTTCCCCCCCCCTATCGAGCTTGATGAGGTAGCCCTGTGTGGTTCGAGAGATGTTCCCTTCAAACAGGTTGTCGTTATCGAGCAAAATAACTCGTGCTTCCTGCTCACTTCCCCAGAGTAACGGAGAATTGGAAAAGAGAACTGCGAGTATCAATGTGGTCAGGAGATTCGTTTTCATAGTCCCCTGCTCATACCAAGCGTTTCCGAGTTGTCAACGCAAGACTAAGCAAAAGCCACCAAACGATCCCCAAGAAAAGTCAGAATAGGGGATTCAGAAAAGGGAATCGATCACCTCGAAGATTCCGAACAGATAAACTCGGGAATTTAGGAAAGGGAAAAGATTCCACTACGCTCAATGGGATACAATCTGGGCGCAATTAAAGAAGCTACTTTTCTTCTTTGATCTCGGCCCGTTGGGTTTGTTCGTGTTGAGCAAAAGCTGCCTGAAGCCCTAAGAAAAGTCGTTTGGCCGTAGCGAAAGACATGATGACCCGATTGGTGATTTTGACCGGTTCGGTAGTCGTTTGTCCCGTAGGGGTGGCCATGATGATGCCCGAATGAAAGCCGAAATCGATCAGCAATTCTTCAAAGGTTCCTGCCACCCGTATGAAATTGCTATACGAAGTATGCAAACTACTGGTATCCAACTCCAAGGGGCGAGCCAAGGCATTGGGTAAAACAGGAACAATCGCATTGGAAGGTTGCGAAGGAGTCATCGGAGTACCTCACGATTCAACACTATTTCCCCGAAAAGACATGCCCCGAAATTTCCATCGGGATGGCATAAACCCCCGTGCGAGCAGTCACATACAGCACCTTGTTATCCTTGCCCGCAAAGGTTACATTCGCAGGATGTTCGGGTACCTTAATGATACCCAATTTTTGCCCCTTAGGATCGAAAACTTGCAACCCCAAAGCGGTCGTGATGTACAAATTCCCTTTGACATCGACGGTCAAACCATCGCCCCCCCCCTTGCCTTCGAGGGTACAAAACACCTTCTTTTTGCCAATTTTGCCGGGGGCTTCGATCGGAAATGCCAACATCTCCGGCGAGCTGGAAGGAATCACATACAGGGTCTTCTCATCGGGAGAAAGAATAATCCCGTTGGGGTTGGGCAGGTCTTCCTCAAATAATCGTGTGACGGTCCCTTTGTTGTCGATGTAATAGAATGTGCGGATTTTCTGCGGGAAAGGTTTGGGGGCATTGTATTCCGGATCGGTGAAGTAAATCCCGCCCGATTTATCAATCACTAAATCGTTGGGGGCATTGAACCGTACCCCGTTAAATTTATCGGCCAGAACCCGCCTTTTGCCATCCGTTGAGTAGGCGACCACTTGCCCTTCCATCTCGCAGGCAATCAATTCCCCTTTGGCGTTGAACATCAGGCCATTCGCTTTGTTCGATTGATCGGAAAAGGTCGAGAGTTTCCCGTCCTTGTCAATCTTGTGAATTTTGTTGTTGGGAATATCGGTGAAGTAGACGTTGCCCTGTGGGTCTGCTGCGGGGCCTTCGACGAATTTGAAATCGCCAAAGAGTTTTTTGGCAGGTCCCACTGGTCCTAGGCCTGCAATTTTATCGCTGGGTTCCTCGCCTTGCAGAACCATCCAACCGGACAAAATGAGCACAAGGGTCATTCGATACATTAGAGTTGACTCCCTATAGGTGAGATGGTGAATAGGATAATAGCCAAAGCCGTTTCGCAAAGCCGTTTTTTCAAGGAGAAAAGATGAACCGGTGCCGTTTCTCATTGCCGTTGTTCTTGCCGTTGCTGTGGCTGGCACTTGGTGGCATGCCTGCCTTTTCGCAAGACGAGTTCCAGCAAAAGACGTTGAAATTTCTCTACGGGCTAGAACAAAAAGATGGCAGCTTCGCCTTGGATGCTCAAGGTAAAGCCGACCTCCGCTCGACCTCCGCTGCGATTCGGGCGATCCGCTACTTGGGTGGGAAAATCCCTCATCCCGAGTCCACAGCCAAATATATCTCGCAATGTTTTGACGAGAAAACAGGGGGGTTCGCTGCCACACCTGCGGGAAAGGTCGAAATTGCGATCACGGCCGTGGGATTGATGGCAGCGGCGGAAGTCAAAGCGACCGGTCCTTACGCCGAAGCCGCCCGACGATACCTCATGGAGCATGCCCAAACCTTTGAAGAACGTCGGATTGCCGTCGCGGGATTGGAAGCGATTCCCCCCTATCCAAAAGACTTGCAGGAAAAATGGCTTTTACCCCTTCTGAAAGAGATTCAAAAAGACGGGACATTCGGCTCCGTGCGTGCTACCGGAGGCACCGCAGCGATGCTGCTCCGAGCCGGTGTGAAACTCAACGAGGACCAATTGACCGCCATGAAAAAACAACTCGTGGAGGGTCAAGCCGCCGATGGGGGGTATGCCGCACCCGATGCCAAAAACTCTGACATTGAGACAACCTATCGGGTGATGCGGGCACTTCATTTGATGAATGCTCGACCGAAAAATCCCGAGAAGTTGGCCGCGTATGTGAAAAGTCTCGCTCATCCCGAGGGAGGTTTTGGTAGCCCCCCGAATGCACGCGATACCTACTATGCTGCCATTATCTTATATTGGTTGAAATAAGAACCAACCCGAGCGATCAACAAAAAAAGGCATCGGTCTCACTTCCGATGCCCCTGAGAAATTATGATTGACGATTCACGTTTTAGGATAGGCAATTGACTATCGATCTTTTATCGATCGACTTATTCACCATTTTCCATTTTCCATTCTCCATTTTCCATTCTCCATTCTCCATTCTCCATTTTCCATTACCTATCCCCAAAATCGTTACTCGGCAGTGAGATTTTCGAGGAATTGTTCGTAAGCCCGACGTTCGTTGGATTCTCGTTCTTGGAGTTTCTTCAGGTTAGCGTTAATGGTATCGAGTTCCTTTTCGTGTTCTTCCAAACGAGTTAAGGTCTTCTGATAGTTCGGGGCTTCTTTGGGAAGAACTTTCAGGCTCTCTTGGTGTCGGCGGATTTCGCTATCGAGAACTTTGATTCGTCGTTCGGAATCGGCGATCTCGGCACGGGTCTTTTCCCAAATCCCCTTCAGGCGCATGGCCTCGGTCAGTTTCACCTTCAGCGATTCGGGAGCTTCCTTCATGCTCAGGAACAATCGGATGGTTTGATCGGGATTGTTGCTGATTTGGACCGAACTGTTGACGGTTCGTTCTTCTTTGACCGTGTAAGTCAGGGATTTTTTCGCAGCAACGGGAACTTCAAAGCGGAAGACGTTGCTCACTTCTTCCACGGGTTTGTTATCGCCGACAAACTCGAAGCCTTGACCTTTACGGTTGGGGTGTTCGATTAAAAGCACGCGATCATTATCGGAACGATTGACAATATCGTAGGTCTTTTCTTCATGGACCAAGGTGGTGGTTTGAATGACACCGCGAACGGCTTTGACCTTGGTAATGGTCTCGGTG
>JAOAAA010000152.1 GCA_026419115.1 Gemmataceae bacterium | reverse complement strand
GGGCTTTGGTTCGCTCCGACAGAACTGAAGAAGCTAGCCACACTGGGACGCTTCACCAGTGTGTATGCCCCGTACTGGACCTACGATTCGATGACCTACACCCGTTACACCGGCGAACGGGGGATCGATTACACCGAGACCGAATACTACACCGATGCCAACGGGAATCGTCAAAGTCGCACCGTCACCAAAACCCGTTGGTATCCCGTTTCGGGTGAGGTGCAATTTTTCTTTGACGATGTGTTAATTCCGGGTTCCAAAACCCTTCCCACGAAGCTCGTCAAAAAACTCGAGCCTTGGGATTTGAAGAATGTGGAACCGTTTCAGGATCATTTCCTCAGTGGTCACAGCGCGGAACGATATTCCGTGAGTCTGCTGGAAGGTTTCCACGAAGCCAAAGAGGTCATGGAGGATTATCTCACTACACTCATTCGCGAGGATATTGGTGGCGATCATCAACGAATTCACACCCGCAAAACCCAATATGTGGGGGTGACCTTTAAGCACACTTTGCTTCCTACATGGGTGGCCAATTATCGTTACCGCGACAAAGTTTTCCAAGTGCTAGTGAACGGTCAAAGCGGAAAACTCGCCGGCGAACGGCCGTGGAGCGTGTGGAAGATTATTCGCCTCATTGTGATTATCCTGATCTTCGTGGGCTTACTCGTCTGGGGTATCTCTGCCGTGGCTGGGAAGAAGAAGGGAGGAGCTTCAACTCAACAAATCAATCCCACGACCCAGCAGGTGAATCCGCCGAACCAGCAGCAAAGCCACCCTAAACGCTCTAGGTAAATTGCATACTTCCCCCCCCCCCGAATCGCCCTTGGTCATCGACAAGGAGAACCATGCACATTTGCGAAACAATTTCTGCCACCCGTCAGGCGATCCTTCAGGCACGCCAAGCGGGGAAGAAAATTGGCTTTGTCCCGACCATGGGGGCACTTCATGCCGGTCATGCGATCCTCATGCGACGAGCCAAAACCGAATGTGATTACGTGGTGGTTTCGATCTTTGTGAACCCAACCCAATTCGGTCCGAATGAGGATTTTGCCCGTTATCCTCGCACCTTCGAGGCCGATCAGGCTTTGTGTGCCGCCGTGGGGGTCGATGTGATTTTCTACCCCACTCCCGAATTGATGTATCCGAAAGGGTACCAAACTTTCGTGGAAGTAACCGAAATCACAAAACCTTTATGCGGGGCCAGCCGGCCGGGCCACTTCCGCGGCGTTGCCACCGTCGTGACCAAATTGTTCAACATCGTCATGCCCGACGTGGCTTACTTCGGTCAGAAAGATGCTCAACAATGTCGCGTTATTCAACAAATGGTGGCCGATTTGAATATGCCCATTCAAATTGAAATCGTCGAAACGGTCCGCGAACCCGATGGCCTTGCTATGAGTTCCCGCAATCGTTACCTCAATCCGCTGCAACGCCATCATGCAACCATTCTGTACCGCACTTTGGTTTGGGTGAAAGAGCAAATTGCTGCCGGTCAACGCAACGCCCACGAACTCGAAAAGCAAATGGCCCTGCGAATTGAACAAACCCCCGAAGCCCGACTGGATTATGCCAAAATTCTCGATTACGAGACCTTTTCTCCCGTCGAGACGATCGAAAAGAAAGTCTTGGTCGCCTTGGCAGTCTTTTTCGATCAAACCCGATTGATTGATAATTTCCTCATCGACGTGTGAAACTGGGCAGGCATGCCTTTGCTGTCTATCAATAGCGTTGACTGCTTGTTTGAGGAATCACAATGTCTGCACTACCGCCTCTGATCGAGAAATTTCAAACCCAATTCAAAAGAATGGAACCGAATATGGTTCTGAATCTCGATGATCTGTACGATCCGAATGTTCGATTTGAAGACCCCATGCACAAGGTCGAAGGTCGGGCCGCACTGTTAGAGTATTTCAAAAAGCTCAATTCACAATTAGAATATGCGGACTTCGAGTTTGGCGTTGCGGTCTGTAGCGAAAACGCAGCCGCTATACCATGGGTAATGACCATGGCCCTGAAGAAACCCAAACAGGTTATTTCCATTCCGGGTATTTCTCACCTGACCTTCGCCGAACGAATTCTCACGCAACGGGATTATTTCGATGTGGGCGCCTCGTTGTACGAAAAACTCCCGATCATGGGGCCGCTGCTCCGCTGGATCAAGAAAAAAGTAACTTAATCCCGATTCAACATTCTCCAACTCCACCAATTTCCTTCCCCCCCCTGCAATCCCAAAGGCATCGAACCACAACGGCAACTCCCGCACCCAAACAGGTTATAGGACGAAAGAGGTTACTTCACAGCCGATCGGATTAACCCATCCATGGGACTACTTGCATTGGCATAGAGCTTTTTGGGGATTCGCCCCGAAAGATAAGCTAACCGTCCCGCCTCAATGGCATAGCGCATGGCCCACGCCATCCGCACGGGGTCTTGGGCCGATGCAATGGCGGTGTTCAGGAGTACCCCATCGCAGCCGAGTTCCATCGCTATCGAAACATCGCTGGCGGTCCCCACACCGGCATCCACAATCACCGGATAATCAGGGTCCCCGTCTTTGAGATATTCGAGAATGATTCGGATATTATTCGGATTCAGAATCCCTTGCCCTGAACCAATCGGGCTTCCGGCCGGCATGACGCTGGTGGCGCCAACCTGTTTGAGTTTTCGTGCCAAAATCGGGTCATCGGAACAGTAAACCAAAACCTCGAACCCCTCATTGACAAGGGTTTCCGTGGCCCGTAACGTATCGATCGGATCGGGTAATAACGTTTTGGGATCGCCCAAACATTCGAGCTTCACCCATTTCGCACCGGCATTACCAAGACCGCTCAAAAGTTCCCGCGCCAATCGAGCGTGACGAATGGCATCTTCGGCGCTAAAGCAACCGGCGGTGTTCGGCAAAATGGTGTACCGGCTATGATCCAAGGCATCGAGGAGGTTTTTCCCTTCTTTGTTTATGAGACGTTCCCGCCGCACCGCCACCGTTGTGACTTCGCAACCGCTGGCCGCTAAACATTCGTTCATTTGCTCGAAGGTGCTGTATTTCCCCGTCCCCGTGAACAGACGAGAACGAAACGTAAAACTCCCGACCTTCAAAGGAGAATCCTGCGGAGGTGAGGAACTCCCCCCCCCCACGAGGGTCACAATTTCGATTCGGTCCCCGTTTTGGATTTTCCTGTGTGCATGTTCACTGCGAGGAACCACTTCGAGGTTTACTTCGACGGCACATTTTTGCGGATCGCAACCCAATTCGTGTAGCAATTCGCTCAACGTGATCGCCTTGGGGTAGTTCCGAGGGGTTTCATTAACGTAGATTTCAATCATCGACCTTCTCAAAAACAAACAAGGGGGATTCTCTCTCCTCTTCAAAATTCTGGATTGAGTCAATGGCCCCTCTGGAGATTTAGGATAGGAAAATTCAAGTTGCTGTCTTTTCTACCCGACTGTTGTATATCAAAAGTATCCTACCCAAAGGGTTTCTCTATGAACCGATTGCACCTCTGCTGGTTAACCTGTTGTTTTTCGTTGACATTCCTCGCAGCGGCCGAACCTTTAACGGTGCCAGCTCGTTCGCGAGTGCAGCCCTTCAAAGGAAGCGATTCTTGGACCGAAATCGCGATCGATCTGAAATTCCAGCCAAACAAAACGGCCGTGATTCTCTGCGATATTTGGGACGATCATTGGTGCAAGGCCGCAGCAACCCGTTGTGCCGAGATCGCAAAAAAAACCGAGACCGTAGTAAAAGAACTTCGCAAGCAGGGGATGTTCATTATTCACTGTCCTTCCGATACGATGAATTTTTATAAGGATCATCCCGCCCGTAAGCGAATGCTCGAATTTCCGAAGGTCGATTTGCCCACCAAGCAAGAATTGCCCGATCCGAAATGCCCCGTCGATGATTCCGATGGTGGCTGCGACGATCCCAAACCCGCTAAACCCTACAAGGCATGGTCTCGGCAACATGCTGCCATCGAGATCGATGCCGATCGGGATGGCATTACCGATAATGGTCTCGAAGTGATGTATGCTCTCAAGGCCAAGGGAATCGATACGGTTCTCGTGGCCGGTGTCCATACCAACATGTGTGTGTTGCATCGTTCTTTTGCCATCAAGAACTTGACCCGTCACGGTTTCAAGTGTGTGCTGATTCGAGATTTGACTGATTCGATGTACAACCCCGCGATGAGTCCCAAGGTCAGTCACGACCAAGGAACCGAATTGATCATCCAACACATCGAAAAATTCTGGTGTCCAACGATCCTCTCGAAAGATTTACTCAAAAAGTAAAAGGGCCTCTCGCGAAATCGACAACGTAAAATTTCGGTTTACGATTCTGTTGGGTTCTCTCGAAAGGTTTGCTCCAAAGATAAAAGGACCTGCTATGCCAATACCGCTGCCTCCGGTTGCCTCGCTGCGAGATTTTTATGCGTTTGAACAGCATGTGGCGACCTGTCGAAAAAAAAGGAATTTGGGAATGGTTCCCCAGTGGTACGAAATACCCGTGTTTTATTTCTCGAATCCGGCCAGCATCGTCGGAGAGGGTGCCGAAATCAAAGGTCCGAAAAATTCGCAGGAACTCGATTACGAATTAGAATTGGCTTGTGTCATCGCCCACGATTGTAAAGATTTACCCGCAGACGATCGGGCTTTGGAAGCCGTCTTGGGTTTCACCATCATGAACGACTGGAGCGCCCGCGATCTCCAACGGGCCGAAATGGCCGTAGGCCTTGGACCGAGTAAGGGTAAAGATTTTGCCACCAGTTTGGGTCCCCATGTGATACCGATTCAAGAACTCATGCCCTACTACCGCGAAGGGCGATTTCATCTCGAAATGACGGCAACGGTCAACGGAAAAGAATACTCCCGAGGAAATGCCGGAAGCATGTACTACACATGGCCCCAGATTTTGGCTCACGCGAGCCGAGATGCCCAAATGCGAGCCGGAGACGTGATTGGCTCTGGCACCGTAGGAACGGGATGTATCCTCGAACTTGGTCCCGAAACCGTTGGGGGTTGGTTGAAACCCGGCGACGTGGTTTGTTTAACGATTGAACACATCGGAACGTTGACAAATCGAATTATCGGCTAGGGCGATTCCTTCCGCATTCGGTTTAATTAATTCCTTCTGGATCGACTTTCGACGATTCCTCAGGATTGTCGCGTGTAACGATGGGTCATGAACCGAAGCCATGATCCATCGGGCTGAATCATTTCCGAATACAAAAGACGAGTATTATCATCGATGAGTTCGATCGTGTCTCGGTATTGGGTCATCTTCCCGTCGAGCATATTGATCCCTTCGGTAGCCAAAATCAGACGTTTTTCCTCGGCATCTAAAGTACCAGTGTAGGTCCACAAATAGCTCATAGTGGTGCCGATGAAAGTGCCGGGAAAAATTTGTTTCGACGGGTCATAACCAAGAGTGATCTGATAATCCCAAGCCCCATGATCACCCGTTCCGGTTCCAGAACAAATGACCCAAAACGGGCCGAAAGATTTCACACTCTCTTTGCCAGAACTTTTGGCAGGAGGTTGATCGGGTCCCATGAAACCTTCTCCTTCAAAGGTCCATTCACCAACGAGCTTTTGAAGCCAAAGGTGTTGAGAAAGGGGAACGGGTTGTTGCATGTTAAAAATCTCCGACAAGGATGATAGGGGCGAAGAGGCATTTTCCCCGAAAAAAGTGCCATCACAAGGTCGGTTGGCAGAGAAAAAATTTTGTCCGAAAATTGTGGCTGAGAAAAGCCCCCTACCCGCAGACGAGTGATGTTCAGCGAGACAAGTACGGAATGAGTTATTGGAGAGATACAACAACCTCGGACCTTTGCGGAAGCCAGTCGGTTCAGCGATTCAAGTACGGAGTGTGAGATTTAGGAGACGAGAGGGGAAATAAAAAAACCCCTGATGTTGCCATCAGGGGTTTAGTTATCTTTGTTTGGTGAGATGCTGTTGAAGAATGAGTCACATGAAAACAACGAGTAGAATAAACTACTGTTGGTATTAGAAATCAAATCCTTAGAAAGGAGGTGATCCAACCGCAGGTTCCCCTACGGTTACCTTGTTACGACTTAGTCCCAATCAAGGGTTTTGCCTTCGACGCTGACGCGGCTTCGGGCACTCCCCTCTTTCGTGGCTTGACGGGCGGTGTGTACAAGGCTCAGGAACACATTCACCGCAGTGTTGCTGACCTGCGATTACTAGCGATTCCAACTTCACGAAGGCGAGTTGCAGCCTTCGATCTGAACTGGGGCGTATTTTTTGGGATTTGCTCCGTCTCGCGACTTGGCTTCCCTTTGTGTACGCCATTGTAGCACGTGTGCAGCCCTAGACGTAAAGGCCATGAGGACTTGACGTCATCCCCACCTTCCTCCGGTTTGACACCGGCAGTCTTCCTAGAGTCCTCTTCGTTAGAAGTAGTAACTAAGAATAAGGGTTTCGCTCGTTAAGGGACTTAACCCGACATCTCACGACACGAGCTGACGACAGCCATGCAGCACCTGTATCTGGTTCACGATTGGATACGTTCGTCCACCGTTTCCGGCAACTACCCCCAGACGCTTTCGCACATGTCAAGTCTAGGATAAGGTTCTTCGCGTAGCCTCGAATTAAGCCACATGCTCCACCGCTTGTGTGAGCCCCCGTCAATTTCTTTGAGTTTCAGCCTTGCGACCATACTCCCCAGGCGGGGTACTTAGCACTTTTGCTTCGCCAGTAAAGTCATGTGAACCCTACTAGCTAGTACCCAACGTTTAGGGCTAGGACTACCGGGGTATCTAATCCCGTTTGCTCCCCTAGCTTTCGCGCCTCAGCGTCAGAAAAGGTCCAGTGTGTCGCCTTCGCCACCGGAGTTCCGTTCAATATCAATGCATTTCACCGCTCCACTGAACGTTCCACACACCCCTACCTTCCTCGAGGCAACCAGTATCCGAGGCAGTTCTCCAGTTGAGCTGGAGGATTTCACCCCGGACTTGATCACCCGCCTACGCGCCCTTTAAGCCCAGTGATTCCGAACAACGTTCGCTCGGTTCGTCTTACCGCGGCTGCTGGCACGAACTTAGCCCGAGCTTACTGATAGTCAATCCGACTTGCGCCTTTCTCCTATCTTTCGCGATTTACAACCCGAAGGCCTTCATCTCGCACGCGGCATCGCTCGTTCAGGCTTTCGCCCATTGACGAAGATCCTCGACTGCAGCCACCCGTAGGTGTCTGGCCAGTGTCACAGTGCCAGTGGCGCGGGTCGTGCTCTCACACCCGCTACGCATCTTCCCCTTGGTGAGCCGTTACCTCACCAACTAGGTAATACGATATGGTCTCTTCTCGAGGCGAAATTCATTTCCCGGCATAAGGATGCCCTCACACCGAATCGCTGGGTATTACCCGTCCGTTAGAACGGCTATCCCCATCCCCAAGGGAGATTGACCATACATTACTGCCCCTTTCGCCATTTCCTCCAGTCAGTTACCCAACTGGCATTCATTCGACTTGCATGCCTAATCCATGCCGCCAACGTTCGTTCTGAGCCAGAATCAAACCCTTCACAGAGTGTATTGTTTATTCAGCTTTCGCTGGAATAATCAAAAGAGTTTAATCCAGTTTCCATCACAAACTATTCTCAAAGTTTTTCCATTTCGATTTCTGCAACACTCAGGTTGCCCCTTATGTTGCTTCCTCTCGATTTGGAGGCTGGAATGAGTTTGCCAATGGTCTGGCAATTTAACTCATTCCTCAAGCAGATCATCTCACCAAATTGTCAAAGATCAAACTTAGTTATTGAAGGTCACACCAACACTAACCAAGTTATTCTTGGTATCGGCTGTAGCTCACTTCAACTTAACTCAGAAACGTCAGAGGTTTTACTTACTTCTTTTCGTTTCCGGTGCTGAATCATTAGCACACTCGTATCTTAAGATTCCTAATCCGAAATGGCAATAGTCTTGCAAAAAAAAATTGGAAAAGTGTTCTTTGGCCTCATCTGCTCAGGTGTCAGAGAGGGGGGTTCATTCAAACATAACTCGCCAATCTATCGAACCTTAGGTTGCTGTATGTTGGGTGAGATTATGCCCTCTTTTTTAGCGACTCGATTTTTTATTTTGTCGCCACTACAACAAATGATGACCCTTCTCAAAAGAGAAGTCAAGCAAATTCTGATCCTTTTACGAGGTTTTCACTGTGCCAACACCGACCGCACTTATTCTCCGCAGCCCCGGAACGAACTGCGACCTTGAAACCGCTTTTGTCTTTGAAAAAGCAGGGGCCTTTGCGGAGCGGTTACACATCAATCGCCTGCGTGAGGACCCTTCTTTGCTCCAAAAATTCCAGATTCTCGTTCTTCCGGGGGGCTTCTCCTATGGCGATGATGTGGGGGCAGGCAAAATTCTCGCCAACCAGCTCACTCATTTCCTTGGCGATGAACTCCGGAAATTTCGCGATCGCGAGAAACTCATCCTCGGAATTTGCAATGGCTTTCAGATTCTTCTCAAAGCGGGACTGATTATCTTGCCCGATGAAGAAGGCCCCGTTGCTACCCTTGCGAACAATAAACAAGGGCGATACGAAGACCGCTGGGTTCATATGAAGGTGACTTCTCAAAAAAGCCCCTTTGTGAAAGGGCTAGATCGTTTGTTTATCCCGATGGCTCACGGGGAAGGGCGGTTCACCTGCCGTGAACAATGGATCCTTCAAGGGTTGGAACAAACCGGTCAAGTTGTTTTGAAATATGTCCGTCCCGATGGAACGCCTGCCAACGAAGAGTTTCCCCATAATCCGAATGGTTCCAGCCATGATGTCGCGGGGGTGTGCGATGCTTCGGGCCTAGTGATGGGTTTGATGCCTCATCCGGAACGGCATGCTTTTCCGACTCAGCATCCCCATTGGACCCGTCAGGGACTCAAGGAGCAGGGGGACGGCTTTGCCCTTTTCAAAAATGCCGTCGATTTTTTCAAATCCTGATTGATTCCCCTTTGTGTCTGATGAAGTCGAATGAGAAACGACCTTTGACTTTGTGTTTGATGGCCTAGTAAGGAAACGCCTTTTGAAGGACTGGAAAGAGAGAATCTCCATGGGGGGGGGGGAATTTTCTTTCTCCAAGCTCGGAAACCCATGCGATTCCGTAAGTGGTACAGGTTACGAACACCTCTTTCGCTTCTTGCAACTCCCCAAATGAGATAGGCCGCTCTTCGATGCGAAGGTTCCGCGTACTGGCATAATCCAATACTTGTTGCAGGCTGATCCCGTTTAGAATCCACT
>JAOAAA010000151.1 GCA_026419115.1 Gemmataceae bacterium | reverse complement strand
CCACGTTATCTGCCATCTATTTCGGCCTGCTCCTTGGGTTGTTACTGGGTTGGGTTTTGTCCTTGGTTATCGAGGGATTCCTCACCGGCTTGATCGATAAAGAGCGAGAAAATTCGGTGGTTCTGATGTCTCGCATTGTTTCTTGCTTGGTGTGTTGTTACATCACCACCTCGACCATGTTGCAAACCAAAGATCAATTTCGGTTTATCATCCCTTACATTGAATTCGCCAAAGAAATTCGCGGTCCGAAACCCCTTGTTTTGGATACCAGCGCCATCATCGATGGGCGTATTTCCGACCTGTGCGATACCAAAATTATTGATTCCCGTTTGATTGTCACGCGGTTTGTCCTGCAAGAACTCCAAGCGATTGCAGATAGCTCGGATAAACTCAAACGGAATCGAGGCCGTCGTGGCTTGGATATTCTGAAGAAACTCCAAAATAATCCCCGTATCGAGTTACAGGTTGAAGATGGCCACATCCCCGAATCGAAAGATGGAGAGAAAATCCGTGTGGATGAACGCTTGGTCCTGTTTGCGAAATCCGTTGGCGGGCGAGTCATCACCAACGATTTCAATCTGAACAAAATTGCTCAACTCCAACAGGTCGATGTCATCAATCTGAATGAGGTAGCCAATTCCCTCAAAACGGTTGCCCTACCAGGGGAAGTGATGCCGGTGAAAATTGTGCGCCCCGGCGACCAAGCTGGTCAAGGGGTGGGCTATCTCGAAGATGGGACCATGGTCGTCGTTGAACATGGACGCAGCAGCATCGGCCTTGAGGTGAACGTCAACGTCACCAGCGTGCTCCAAACCCCTGCCGGCCGTATGATCTTCGGACGGGTCGAGACTTCCAAACCTCCCGGATCGGCGCCGGGCACCGCCGAGGCCCGCGCTTTACCATCCGAGGGAACCTAGCGTGATTGGTTTGCCGAGCAGTATCGACCCGCGCTTCACTAAGAATTTCTTTCGTCTTTTGGGATTCCGCTACAGAATCGGTTTACCTTTCGACATCGATCCGCGCTTTACCAGAGGGAATCGAGCGTGACTGGTTTGCATATCGGCATTTTGGACGAGGAACTTCCTTTCCCTCTCAGTTCGGGGAAACGAATCCGTACCTTTCAGTTACTCAGCCGTTTGGCGCAACGACATCGGTTGACCTATATTGCTCACCAAAATACCGATGAGAATGAGGCCAAACTCGCTTTGCGCCGCTTACAAGATTGTGGCATTCGTGTGCTAATGGTCCCGCGAAAAGTCCCGAGTAAATCGGGGTTGCTTTTTTATCTCCGCTTCTTGGCTAGCTTGCGATCTCCTTTGCCTTATTCGGTTCAAATTCATGCCAGCCAAGCGATGCGCAAACAAATGATCCGACTGCAACAAACCGATCGGGTGGACCTGTGGCATGCGGAATGGACTCCCTATGCTCAGTTATTGCATCGGGCCGTTACCCCGTGGTGTGTGATGGCCCATAATGTGGAAAGCCTCATTTGGCAACGCTATCACCAAACCGAAACTAATCCCCTCAAACGCTGGCTGATTGCGGGGCAATATCGGCGCTGGCTTCACTTTGAACGCTGGTGTTATTCTCAAGCACCTCGGGCGATTGCCGTTTCTCCAGAAGATGCCGAGTTAATCAAGAACGATTTCCAAGCTGAAAGGGTTTCCATCGTAGAAAATGGAGTGGATCCCACCTTTTTCACCCCACAAACTTCTAGCGAACCAACCTCCAACATCTTGTTTTTGGGGAGCCTCGATTGGCGCCCCAACCAAGATGGGGTGCAATTCTTCATCGAGCAAGTTTGGCCACGGGTTTTGGCGCAGGAATCGTCGTCCCAATTTATCGTGGTGGGAAGAAAACCTCCCGCGTGGCTTCGTCAATTGCTCGCTCAAACCAAACAGTGTCAACTTCATGCCGATGTTCCTGATGTGCGACCTTATTTGCATCAGGCAGCGATGTTGGTGGTGCCCTTAAGAGTGGGGGGGGGATCGCGTCTAAAAATTCTTGAAGCTCTCAGTGCGAATGTGCCGGTAGTTTCGACTTCGATCGGTGCTGAAGGACTCAGGCTGAATCCCGAACTGCACTACGACCAAGCCAATTCTCCCGAGGCCTTTGCCGAGGTGATTGTTCGGAACCTGCGCCAGCGAGAATTTGCCCTTTCCAAGGCCACACAGGGGAGACAATTTGTTTTGACCCATTATGTGTGGGATAGCTTAGCGGATAAGCTCGATCAGGTTTGGCAGACCACCTACGCGCTGGCACATAACCAACCGGTGCCCAGTCATCATCCCACCCCGATTGCACCGCTCCCGCGAATCCCGAGAGCCCCCACCCCCGTTGTTAAATCAACAACTCCCCCCGAAGGACCGTAAAAGCCTTTCCGGAAAGAGTGACACCATGAGCATGAACCCGTGTCCCAACTTGTCCCGTTCGAGGCGAGGCTTGATAGCCGATGAGTTCATTTCGTCCTAATTTGGCGGACCAATAAGGCCCCAAACCACAATGGGCCGAACCTGTGACGGGGTCTTCCGGAATCCCACTCTGAGGGGCAAAAAATCGCGAAACAAAATCGAACTCGGCCCCTTCCGAGGCCTGAGCCGTCACCGCCACCCCTCGCACAGGCAACCGACCCAGTTTTGCTAAATCCGGACGCAGGGTTCGCACGGTATCTTCGGATTCACACACTGCGATATAATCCCAACGATTTTTTCCGACCCAAGCTGGCCGAACTCCCAGCCCTTCAATCAGCATCGGGGGCGGATCGACACTCTGAGGGGGTTCGGCAGGAAAATCCATTTCGATCCGTTCCCCCATGTGACGACAGACCAAAACCCCGCTCAGCGTATGGAAGTTCACGACCCCTTCACTGACCCGCCCCGATTCAAACAGGACATGAGCCGTTGCCAAAGTAGCGTGCCCACACAAATCGACTTCAACCGTCGGTGTGAACCATCTTAATGACCAATTATTCCCTTCCAAAGGTTGTACAAATGCGGTCTCCGAAATACCAAGTTCCGCGGCCACCTTTTGCATTAAACGATTGGGTAACGCTTGTTCCAGTATGCAGACACCCGCTGAATTTCCTGTAAAGGGTTCGGGCGCAAATGCATCGACTATGTACATCGGTACCGGCATGAAAACTCCTACTTTCAACTCTACCTATTATCATAACAAATAATGGGGGAAACGCTGCTACGAAAATGGTTGAATCTTCCAAGTGGTCCTTGGCCACCGGATTATTTCACCTTACTCGAACTCTCACACGAGGAAACCTCGCCGGAAGAAATCGAGGAACGGGTTTTCGTTCGGATGGAACGATTGCGGAAGTATCAGATCACCCATCCTGAGGTCGTTTCGGAAGGGATGAATCTGCTGGCCAAGGCGATGGATACATTAACCGATCCGGTGAATCGTCAATCGTACTTACTTGCCTTAGGGATCGAAAGCCGAGCTGCCCATCCTCCTGATGATTCGATTCCGAACCTTCTCCCACTCGATGAGCCTGTATTCCCCGATAAAGAAGGGGATGTTAATGAGAATCCGATTCCCTCAAACCTGCCCAGCGAGTTGGAAGATGCGGAGGCCCTCTTACTCGAACCGATTGATCTCGATGAAATTGACGAGGAAAACGAAGCGGAAGAAGAAGAAATATCGCAAGCCATTATTCTCCCCCAGTTGGAACCGCTTGTGGTCCCCCCCCCCCCCTTGCCTAGACGGTTTCCCCAATTTGGTTCAGTAGAAAGTAGCCCCCCCCCTCTACCCAAACGGTCTGCTCCTTTCAAATCAGAGGAAGATAGTTTCCCGCTTCATCTGGTTTTTGACCGAAACCGAGTACAATCTCCGCGGCAGTTGTATCGGGAACGGGCACGACTGCGACGGTGTTTGGAAGCATGGGAGTTAGCGTACCCATTTCTAGCAGAACCGACCCGTTCTTTTCAAAGGCCATCGGATCGAATTCGACAACACCAAGCCATCGAGGCGGTAAAAAATTGTTTACCCGATGTGATTGAGTTTCTGCCCGATACTCAGCAAAGTCTTTTGGTTTCGCTCATGAAACGCCCCGACGGAGTGAACGTCGTTCAAACACTGTTACCCAGTCAACGAGAATCCTTGGCCAAGAGTTTCCGAAGGATCCATTATGACTTGACCGAATATGCCTTCTACCTTCGGCAGCAGGTGCAACGCCGACATGAACGAGACTTTGTGCGAACTTATCTTGGGCCATTGGGTTATATGATAAATCGCTATCCTGAAATTCTGATGTTTCCCTTAGCGTTGCTCTCATTGATTATTGCCATCTGGAGAAGTTAGATTGAAATCAATCCTAGAGGAGTGAGCTTGTTAGCGAGCGGTTCGTGTGGGCTTGATGGTTGCTGATTCTGGTTTTTACCCGACAAAGATTCGCCTTTTCGATGGCAGTTTTTCTAATGGTTCGTTCTCACTTTGATCTAGGGAAAAAGGCCCTAGGACATGTAACCTAGGAACGCGGGCGTGAAAGCCGTATAATCTCTTTTGAAACCCGATTGAGAAAAAATATGCTGCGAGCCTTATTTGCCAGTGTGATTCTCGGCATTTGCACTCTGCTGACCCTTTCGGCCCAAGAGAGTGTCAATGCCACGGAAATTTACCCGCTAGCGATTGGTCATAAATGGACTTACAGAATAGTCGGTCAAGAAGATCGATTTGTGGTCACCGTCAAAAGTAAGGAAAAAGTCGGTAACCAAATGTGTTTCCGCGTGGAAGCGAGCATTAAGGATAAAGTGCTTGCCGTGGAACAGGTCGCCATCAAAGGGAACGGGGTCTATCGGTACAAGATGGATGAGGATGAATTGGTCCCGCCGATTTTGTTAATCAAAAATCCCAGCAAGCAGAACGAGACTTGGAAACAAGACTACAAACTCGGCAAAAAGGCTGCTTCGGTCACCTTGCACTCGAGCTTTGAAGGCGTTACCGTACCAGCAGGGAAGTACTTGGCGTTGGTCATTAATTGTGATGTTACCGAGGGGGATACCAAAGCAAAAACCACACTGTGGTTTGCACCGAAAGTGGGTTTGGTGAAACAGACCTATGAAGTGGGTAAAAATATCCTGACGTTAGAACTGGAAAAATTCGAGCCTGCAGGAAAATAGTCAACCACGCTGAACCCCAAGATTCCTTCCTTAACGGAGCAACATCTCGACGAAAATTTCAATTCGTTGGAAAAAGAGTCGGAACTGATTTAGCCGGATTTCCCGACAGGGCGCGAGGGAAGTATTCTCAACTTGGTCAGATCGTCCGGAATTTTATTATTCTGATTCTTCGCGTTCCGTTCTAGGGCCTCACTGATGAGATGCCGCCATTCCAAGGCCGATCGAGAAGCCAAGAACAGGTCCAACACCGATTTACTTGGGCCGGTATCCTTTTTCTTGGGGAACGTATTGCCACCATATTCTTTTAATAATTGTCGGAATACTTCGTTCGATTTCTCGGGTTGATCTTGATAGGCTAAAATCACGCCTCGCCCCATCAGGCTCAGAATGTTGACTCGCTGTTTCCCATCCATACCAGGGGTGACCCCTTCCAGCGATTTTTTCTTTTCGAGGTTTGCTTTGTCGAACATTTTGGTGGCTTCGGCAAAGCGACGATCCTTCAAATATATCTGCAGCAACTCTTGAAGGTCCTCTACTGCAACATCGGCTCGCGTTTCCCGAGCGGAGATGCGTTCGAGGAGTTTGCGTTCCAGCAAGACACTCGGAGCGGGGTCCACGTCGGCCAAGGCGGCTTCGGCGAGATCGGCCGTGTTTGTAGAAACTACGGGGGCTTTTATTCGATGATAATAAGCCCCTCCGTACGCTAAACCTACCGTTCCCAAAACGACGAAAGCCCACCAAACGAGTCGCCCCCAACGTCGGGTGCGAATGGGAACCGAGTCGGTGGGAAACTGACTGATTGCGACCGAAGACCCTGTTGCCATCGTTAACATCGGGGAGGATGACGCCGAGGATGATGCCGCTGAAATGGGGATATTGCTCGTCGAAAGCGAGGCACCTTTGCCGGCACCAATCAGGTCGCGCAGTGAGGTGAGGTCTTTGAGAATGTCCCGAGCCGATTGATAGCGATCCTCAGGGCGTTTGGCCATCATTTTGTGGACGATTCGGCACAATTCAAAAGGCAAATCGGGACGGGCGTCTTGCAGGGGGGGGGGCTCAGCTTGGACATGTTGCAAGGCGACATCAAAAGGGGTCGCCCCTTGGAATGGGGGTTCCCCTTTCAACATGTGATAGCAACTCACGCCGAAGGAATAAATATCGGTGCGGGGATCAACGGGTTGCCCTCGCACTTGTTCCGGCGCCATGTACAGCGGGGTTCCCATTGTCACGCCAGATTGGGTCAAATGAACCGTCGAGGTTTCATTGGAAAAACAACGGGATAACCCAAAGTCGGTGATTTTGACTTCACCTTTGCGAGAAATCAAAATGTTTTCGGGTTTAATGTCGCGATGGACGAAACCTAATTCCCCCGCCCGATCCAGCGCCGCAGCAATCTGGCGCATGATGAATAAGGCCAAGGGGAGGTCGGGGATTCCCTTTTTGCTGAGATAGTCCTTGAGGTTGCGGCCATCCACATATTCCAAGGCCATGTAATGCAGCCCGTCGGCTTCACCAATGGCATAGACTTGTACGATGTTCGCATGAGTGATATTGGCAACGGCTTCGGCTTCGGCTTGGAATCGCTTTAGGGCGATCGAATTGGCGGCGAGCTCCGGCTTGAGAATTTTGATTGCGACTTGACGCTTGAGACTGATTTGACGAGCCAAATAGACTTGTCCCATTCCTCCTTGACCAATCCGACGCAGGAGCTGGAAATCGCCGATGCTCCGACCCGAATAATCTGGGGTGGAAGATTCCGTCGATTCCGGCTGGTCTGCTTTACCGTCAATGGTTTGAGAATCGGCCATGTTGCTCAGTTGCTTCCCCGACAAAGAAGGTCTCCTTTAGAATACTCTATTCTTGCGAATCTCACAGGGGAGTTTTTCTCCAAAAGGGCCTGTTCCAGAGGCCCCAAGGGAGTTCTTCAAGAGCGTGTCACCGACGATCAGGGGATATTGTCGGGGCTTTCAAACCTCGGTAATCTCTTTGACAAAGTAAGGAGATTGTTTTAACTCCTCGGCGTTACCAGAGCGGACAAGGAATAGCCTTCGCCCCGAATGATTTTCGTCTTCAAGGTCTTGATGACTTTTGGCGATCGCCCAGATTCCTTGGTTTTTCAGGCGATTACCCAAATAGATCCAATCGTTCAATGCCAATAATTCCGGTTCATGGAGCGGGTCAGGTTCGAGAACTCGTTGGGCTAATCGGGGATGATCGCAAATCAGTCGGATTCGGGAACGAGCTTCCTCGTCGGCCGCAGACCACAGAGGAAAGTCATTCTGTTCTGGTACGGGGTGTTGGCGGCGCAAGAGATTAAACAAATCATCGACATCGGCCCCCAGTCGTGGATAGCGAAATTCCAAGACCTCAAGAGAACTAGCTCGGGCGTGGGCAATCAGGGTATCCAATTCTTCGTCTAATTCCATATCTCCGACTAAGTGCAGCGATTCCAGATCGTTCAAGGCTTCGATCGTCAATAACGCTGGAATCAAGCTCGAAGCATGAGTTAACACGATCCGCCGCAACGGGGTTTTGCCAAACAGCTGCACATCCTCGACCAGAAATTTCTCGGCCGGTGCTTGGACCCCTTCGATAAAGCCCCTGCGGAAAGTCCAAATTCCCCCCACACCAAACAATTTATTGCGTAACCACCGTGCCGGTTCATGCAGGGCGGCCTTCATCGAATCGCGCAAGGGGCGTTCCCATTCGTTATGATATTTCTGGTAATGTTGCCGTTCCGTTTCGAGCAGTTTGGCCCAAAGCGGAACAGTGAGGCTTGCCGATTCTAATTCCAATTGCACTTTGATAAATTCCCCCCGTGCAACCGTCTCGGGCGTGCCCACCTTGAGCAAGTTCATAGCGTAGTTCAGCCGAGGGGCATCATCGTTGGGACGTGCTAATATCTCTTTGAGTAATTGTTCCTCGTTCTCCATCCAACTGATCCTCATTCCATCCATCACACCGGTTGCAAGTGTCTTTTCTTGATATATAAGGTCCGTAGGCCAGAACGATTGTGAAAAACTAAGGGACTGGCTTTTGGCTAAGTTGAGAGATGAGAATTCTCCCAGCAGGCCAAGTTATTGAGACAACTAGATTCAACGCTCAAAAGGAGCATTTGCGAGGGCAGAACAACCTGCGTGACCCTTCAGAATCAATACTCCATGTGAGTTTCGCCCCGACGAGAATCTGCATCTAGCAAGTTGCCAGTTTTCGTGGTTTGGCTAACGGTTTTCAACCATCAGCTGGGGGAATGTCAATCTTTGATTTCGACGGGTTTGACCCCCGTGATTTTCAAATCGGAAATGGCCTTGGTTTTCAGATCAACGATCCGAATGCGGTGAGCATTGGTATCGGCCACATACATTTTGTCACCCAAAATGCTCAGGCCGCAGGGTTCGTTGAAATTAGGGTTTTTCTCGTCTCCTTTTTCAATGAAGGTGCTCACTTCTTTGGTTTTCGGATCGATCACGCGCAGCTTGCTGTTGTAGGTATCGGCCACATAAACTTTGCCGTTGTACCAAGCGACGCCAATCGCGTGTTGCAGCAAGGCTCGGGTCTCTTCATCGGGGTCATCTCCTTTGCCATCGCGATCCCCGAAGATGAATAGCCCTTTGCCGACGAGAGTATCCACACGACCTTGACCATCCATTGGCACCCGTCGGATGGCGCTGACTTCGCAATCGGCCACATAAAGATATTTCCCGTCGGTGGCCAAGCCGCTCGGCTGAGCAAAGTTGGCAATTTCGTGGGGGCCATCTTTGATGTTTTCGCGACCGGTCCCTGCAAAAGGCTCGACTTCATTCTTGGTCAAGTCCAAGGTCCAAATTTGATGATGCCCTGCCATGGCAATGAAGATTCGGTTCTTCGGCTTATCGAGAAGTAAATCCCAAGGGCTATTCAGACCTCGTTTCAAAGCGGGTCCGCCGGTCCCCCGATCCGACCGATCTTGTTCCCCCGTCCCTGCAACCGTAGTCACTTGCTTTTTGGCCAAATCCAAAGCCCGAATCGTGTGATTTTTGCGATCGGCCACATAAAGAATCTCCCCATCTATCGCCATTCCTTGGGGGTCATCGACCTGGGCTTTGTCGAAGTCTCCGTCTTTATTGCCCGGAACCCCGGCCCCCGCCACGGCCAGCGCTTCGC
>JAOAAA010000150.1 GCA_026419115.1 Gemmataceae bacterium | reverse complement strand
GGGCTAGCTGCCAGCGGGGCGGCCCTAGTTGTGGCCGCAGGCAGCAAAGGGAAACGCTATGCTTTGCCGAATTCCCGAATCATGATTCACCAACCTTGGGGACAAACCGGCTATGGTCAAGTTTCCGATCTGGAGATTGAAGCCCGAGAAATGGAAAAATCACGCCGACGCCTCGATGAGATTTTGGCGAAACACACCGGACAACCCATTGAAGTAATCACCCGCGAAACCGAACGGGATCGCTATTTTGATCCTCACGAAGCTAAAGCCTTTGGACTGGTGGATGAAGTGCTCGACAAAGGGAATACTTCCCCCGAGGATTCATCCTCCGATTCCAACCAACAACGCGGCTAAATGCCATCCAAAGCAAACCTTGATGTTTTCTTTAACCTTCAACTGCTGACAAGGCAGGGAGTTTTCAATGCCAATGGTTCCCTATGTCGTGTCCAAGGATGGCCGCGACCCACAGGTTTTCGATATTTACAGTCGCCTGCTCAAAGATCGGATCATCTTTCTTCAAGGACAAGTTACCGATGAATCCGCTGGGTTAGTTGTAGCGCAATTGTTATTCCTTCAGGCGGAAGACCCCAAGCAAGATATTCATCTGTACATCAATAGCCCCGGTGGTTCGGTCACGGCAGGGATGAGCATGTATGATACCATGCAGTTTGTCACCTGCGATGTCGCCACCTATTGCCTCGGTCAATGTGCCAGCATGGGAGCTTTACTTCTCACCGCTGGTACCAAAGGCAAACGTTACTGTTTACCGAATAGTCGGGTGATGATTCACCAACCCCTCGCGGGGCTACGCGGGACCGCCACCGAATTTAATATCCAAGCGAAAGAATTGCTCCGCACCAAACGTACCCTGAACGAGATTCTCGTGAAACACACCGGTCAAACCTACGAAGCGATTGAAAAGGCCACCGATCGCGATAATTTTATGACCGCGACCGAAGCCCGTGATTTCGGCCTGATTGATCATGTGATCGAGAATCAATCAATGATTCCGGTTGTGGCAAAAGGCTAAGGTCAGGGCTTTCCCATTCGTTCTTCTCACGGGGTTAGGCCGAATACATCTGCAGCGGCTTAGGAAGTCAAATCAACAAATTTCAATAGGTTCATCCAGCCAACCCCGACCGGATTCACGCTGGGGCTGACGTACTCTGCTAGAGAAAATGATCCTTGTGAGTTCAACCACTCTTTAGGGCGTTCGTGGACTTAAAACGGAATATCTTCGTTGTCTTCATCGAAATCGGTCTCTTGCGAGTCATAATGAACTTCGATGTTGAGATTTCGCAGACCCTCGAGCCCTGCTTCGGTAATTCGATTATGGCCAACATCCAGTTTAATTAGTCGAGTTCTTGGAACGGCCTGAGCCAGTAGCTGTGCCCCCTCATCAGTAATGCCGCAATTTCTTAAATCAAGTTTCTTCAAACGTTGAATAAAACCCGAGCGAATCAGGGCATGAACAATCGGGTCACCGGCAGACTCGAAACGATAAGTGAAATCCTCTATGTGTTGAGCTGCAATCGATCGAGCAAAAGTCGGGAAAGATTCTGGATCACAGGGGCGAATTTCCCGTAACGACGATTCCGAACCATAGCGGTAAGAACGAGTTCGTTCGTGAGAGATTAAGCCCAATCGTTTCAACGAGACCCACGAGGGGTTCAAGGCCAAAATTTCTAAAGGGGCCGAATCGACATATTCCAAGGTGACTCGTTCAATGTGAGGAAGTTCCACGCGAAAAACTTCCTCAACGGGGATTTCTTCGGCACGGACAATCAGGTTTTGTAACCGAGGTGTGCATTGCAAAATTTGGTGCAACTCAGGGGCATCGGCACTGGAATTGTAACTCGACGCATCGCCAATTTCCAGCGTTCGTAAAGCCTGAAAGTATTTCGCACGGGTGAGAGGTCGCAATGGGTTCGATTCGTTCCGTCCACGGGTTCGCCGTAACCGTAGCGAATTAAGCATCCGCACTTCAGGGGCTTCGGCCAAAATCATGGTAAAGGCCTCGCGAACCTCGTCCACATCGATATTCCATAACCAACCCCGTCGAAAACCAAAATCAATATCGGGTGAATCGGGTTCGGGAAGGGTCCGCCAACGGGGGACCAAAAACGGGGTTAAATCTCCTAACCATTCCCGTTCAAAGGTTTGATAGATTTGCGTGCATTCTGTCAAGGCTTCGTGAATGCGATGTGGAGGATTGTTGGGGTCTTCGGCAACGAGTCTCAAACGGATATATTCCCCCCGCGGATCACCTTTCTCACTCAGAAGATCGGCGTAGGCCGCATGGGTGGTGATGTTATCAAAATCTTCGCGTAAGGATTCTTCGAGAAGTTCTTGATTCGTTAGGTAGGGAATCACGTTCCGATTTACTCCCAGAGACTAGGTTTATTATATCCCAACGCCGTTCTCCGCGAGGGGCCATCCTCATAATAAACGAGATTGTCGTTGGGGAGGGGCGGTATCTCTCCCGTTTCGTGCGACGATTTCTTGTCCTGAACATCGCTGATTTTCTGAACACCGCTGATTCTCTTCTGTTTCCCACGACGTTTTGTTCTCCTAAACACTGCCGATTAACAAAGTTTCCTAAAATCCCCGAGCGAAGCGAATTGACCTTGTGAATTCTGATCCTTTTGGTTATTGGCCAGCGATTCAGGGGAAGGAATCCCTATTTGATTCACCGCAAGGATGTCGTGTTCTATGCGATGGTTTGCCAACTTTTGGTTCCTGTGGGTGGTTTGTTTGTGTGGCTGCCAATGGACCAAAAAAATCTCGAATGATTCGCCAACTGTAATTCGAGGAACCTCTCAGGGGATTCCAAATAAATTAGCAATTCCGGGTCAAATCCCTGCCACGCGGTTGGCCGCACTCGATGAACCCTCGGCGTTTATTCCCCCCCCCCTGAACTCGATATTGATGAACCGCCTCGACCCAGTTTGGCGTCGCGGCCCGATCCTTTTAAGCCTTCCGAGCCGATGCCGACAAAGAACATGACCGACCCGCCGACTTCCGTTGCGATCAGCACCAACCCGCTAGGGACTCAGTCGAATGCTCAGTCGAACAACCAGCTACATGCTCAGCCGAATATCCAACCGAGTCTCCAGCCGCATGCTCAGCCGGTCGCTCATGTTGAGTCTGAAAATCCCCATTCCGCTTTCAAACGCTTGGTGAGACAATCCCAAGAGAGCCTGAAGAAAATAGATGGTTTCGAGTGCCTCCTCAAACGGCGGGAAGTGATTAACGACAGCAAACAGCCCGAAGAGTTGATTCAGTTTCGTTTCCGGAAAGCCCCTTTGGCGGTCCATTTCAAATGGATCGGCCAAGAAGCGAACGGTCGAGAATTGGTTTACGCCAAGGGGTTGTTTAACGATCGTGCCCATATTCTGACGGCCAAAGGGGACGGCTTTGTTCTCATGCCTGCCAAAAAACGCTTCGACTTCGCTTTGGATGATTCCAACATTAAAAGCAAAAGCCGGTACGATCTTCGCGAAGGGGGCATGATGAAATCGATCGATCAACTCGGTCGAGTCCTTCAAGAGATCGAACGAGACCCGAAGGGGAACCGAGAACGTGTTCGTTATTTGGGCAAAGTGAAACGTCCGGAATGTGCTGCTCTGCTTGAGGGAGTCGATGAATACATTCCTCCGAAGTGGGAACCTTTATTACCAAAAGGGGGGCGACGACAAACCTTCTTCGATTGTCAGCCCGATTCACCGAGTTTCGGCCTACCGGTGGTGATCGTGGCCCATGATCATTTAGGTCGTGAGGTCGAGTATTATCATTTCGATCGGCTCAAATTGACCCGTTTCACCGATGCGGATTTCGATCCCGATCGTCTCTTCAAAAAATAAAAATGTTGGGATTCTCTTGCGGAGTTCAATGTTGAAGGGGGGGGGAGGTCAAATCATCCGCGTGATTCTTTTTAAGCGATGTTTCGGGTTGATTAAGTGGGCCTGAAAAATCATCCTTTTGATTCGTTTTTAAGCGATGTTTCGGGTTGAGTGGTCAGGTTATGAAATCACCTACCTAATTCGTTTCATTTTTCAGAAAGTTCTATAACAACGTCACCTTCCCTTTTCAGGAAAACTCTCCATGTTACCGAATCGAAGAAATCTCTTGTTGGCAGGCACTGCGATGGCGTTGGCACAAACCACGATTCCTACCGCTCAAGCCGAGAAATCGATCACGAAAAAACAGGTCAAGCAATCCTTGTGTGCGTGGTGTTACACCTCGGGCAAATTCCAACTCACATTGGATCAGTTGTGTGAATTTGCTGCGGCTCAAGGTTGCACGTCAATCGAATTAGTTTCATCCAAAGAATTTCCGACGCTCAAAAAATATGGCCTAACCTGTGCGATTTCATCCAACGGGTTTGCTGGGAGTTTTCGGGCAGGCTTCAACAATCTGAAACATCAGGAAGCGTTAATTGCCCAGACCCAAAAAGCGATTGATGAGGCCGCCGAGTTTGGTTGTCAACGAGTCATTGCCTTTGTGGGGATGAAGTGGAACGATTACAACGATCCTACTAGTGGGGAAATTCCCCGAGATGTGGCTTTGACGAATTGCGTACGGGGGTTGAAAAAGATCGTTGGTTACGCCGAGAAGAAAAAAGTGACCCTGTGTTTGGAACATTTGAATACCCGAGATGACAGCCACCCGATGAAAGGGCATCCGGGCTATCAGGGGGATGATCTGGATTTTGTCTGTTCGATTATTCGTTCCGTCGATTCACCGGCTTTGAAATTATTGTTCGATGTTTATCATGTGCAGATTATGCACGGGGATATCCTCAGACGTTTACGCGAATGTGCCGACATTTTGGGGCACATCCACACCGCAGGGGTTCCCGATCGCGCGGAACTCGATGAACGACAAGAACTCAATTATCCCACAATCATGCGGGAGTTGCTGAAACTCAAATACACGGGGTTTGTCGGTCATGAATATATTCCCACCCGCGAGGTAAAAAAAGGACTTCAAGAAGCCATGAAGCTCTGTGATGTGTAAAATGCCCCTCTCTCTCAAGGAGCATTCACAATGGCCACACCGGCAACGCAATTATTCAATCTAACAGGAAAGGTCGCTCTGATTACGGGCGGCAACAAAGGTTTAGGCAAAGCGATGGCATTGGGTTTCGCCCAAGCGGGGGCCGATTTATTCTTGGCCTCACGCAATGTCGAAGAACTCAAGGCCGCTGCTCAATCGATCGCACAGCAAACAGGCCGACGGGTCGAATGGACCCCTGTCGATGTGAACGACCGGAGCCAAGTTCAGAAATTGGCCGAGACGGCCTTAGCCACGATGGGGCAAGTCGATATTCTCATCAACAATGCAGGAATGAATAACCCCCAAGCGATTGATAGCATCAACGATGAGGTTTGGGACAAAATTCTCGAAGTGAATCTGTCGTCGTGCATGGCATTGACGAGGGCACTGGTCCCCCAAATGAAAGTTCGAAAATGGGGCCGAATCATTCACATTTCTTCCATCATGGGGCTAGTCTCGAAGGAGAAACGAAATGCCTATTCTGCCACCAAGTCGGCCCTGATAGGCCTTGCTCGGGCTTCGGCGCTCGATTTGGGTGAATTTGGCGTGACCGTCAATTGTATCGCACCGGGGCCTTTTCTCACCGATATGCCAATGAGTATCCTCTCGGACCGTGAGAAACAAGAATTCGCTGCCATGACGGCTCTGAATCGTTGGGGGGACCCCAGTGAACTCGTTGGACCTGCACTCTTTTTGGCGAGCGAAGCCGGTTCTTACGTCACGGGGCATGTTCTCGTTGTTGATGGAGGATACACGATTCGATAATCGTTTGATGATGGGCGGGGTTTCATGCTCCGCGAAAACGGTTCAACCAGCATTCCAACCACACTACTCTTCCTCGTTTTCAGGAGGTTCATCGAGTTTCTCATCAAGCAAATTGTACTTTTCCAACTTCTTGTGAAGGGTGTTGCGATTAATCCCCAAGCGATCGGCAGCGGTGATTTTGACCTCGTTGCATTGCAGCATCACTTCTTGGATCAATTCGCGCTCAAGACCATCCACGACCCATTTATACAATTTTTGATCGTCCGGTGGATTGGTTTGCGTTGCGACCCGCACCAACTGACGAATCAAACTCGGAACATCGGAAGCATTTTTGTTCCCTTTTAGGTTGCGTAAACTGTATTTGGGTTTGCCGAATCGGAGCAGGTCACTGGGCGGGGTTTTGCCATCGGACAAAACCACAAGGCGTTCGATGGCATGTTCAAGTTCCCGCACATTTCCGGGCCAATCGTAGCGCATCATGGCTTCGATGACCTCCGGTCCCAAGGGGGGAATTTCCCGCCGATTTAACTCGCAGTAGCGCTTCAGGAAAAAATTCGCCAAAAGGGGAATATCCTCACGCCGATGCCGAAGGGGGGGTAACGGAATGGGAATGACGTTCAAACGGTAATACAAATCTTCTCGGAAACGTCCTGCCTCGATCTCTTCCTCTAAAGATTCGTTCGTCGCAGCGATCACGCGCACATCAACCCGAATGGTTTTGGTATCGCCGACCCGTTCAAATTCACGTTCTTGCAAGACCCGTAGAAGTTTGACCTGTAGCTTGGGGGACATGCTCGAAATTTCATCGAGAAAAATCGTTCCGCCATGAGCCGATTCAAAGCGCCCTGCTTTATTTTCGATGGCTCCCGTAAAGGCCCCTTTCACATGGCCAAACAATTCACTTTCGAGAAGGTTTTCATGCAAAGCCCCACAGTTGACCCGTATGTAAGGCCCCGTTGAACGGGTCGATCGCTTGTGAATGGCCCGAGCAATCACTTCTTTCCCAGTTCCCGTTTCCCCAATCAGTAGCACACTGGCATTTGTGGGAGCGGCCAATCGAGTGAGGCGGTAGACCTCCAACATAGCGGAACTCGACCCGATAATATCTGGGAAGAGTTGTTCGTCATGTGAAGGTCGCGACATCCTTGGTCCAAATCAAGAGTGAAAGCATATTAATCCTTAGGATAGTTGATTGTGCTGAAAGGTTCAACAACTACTAAGAGATATAAAAGGAATTTTGATACTTGAGTAGTATGAATAAGATTAAGAATTCATTTGTGCCTAATTGTTGTGCTGATATTGTTAGATTTGTGTGCAATTTTATCTCTCCTCTTCTATTTTTTCATTTATTCACTGTACCTTATTATGAGAAATCTCCCATTCAAGTTCTGAATATCCGATGTCGATGGATTAGGAAGGATGTATCGATTCTTTTGATAAAAAGGCCATCGGGTCTTTGTGGGGATGAACCATGCGTAAATGGTTTGCTTCGGGGTTGTTGACGCTCAGTGTGACGGGTGGACTCTCCGCGCAGGAGATCGTTCTCCCGCCCGATATTCCAAACATCCCGCCGGCTCCTGTGACGCCCACGATTCCAAATGGTCCGCCTCAGCGTCCGCCGATTGATGTGCCCCCTTCGCTTCCCCCTGTACCGGTGATCGAAGCGGCTCCGAAATCGCTTGTTCCGGTCGCTCCGCCGATTCCTCCGGCTCCTGCGGTCCCCGCGATTCAATTGGATGAGCCAAAGCCAAGCTCAACCAACTTGATTTTGGGAAGTGGACAAGCTCCGCCGAGTAATCCGCTGAGCAATCCACCGAGTGTGCCTAATCCTCCCTCTCCGCCCGTGTTGCCCAATCCGCCTATGGGATCATCACCGGCTCAGAATCCATCGGCTCCGAATCCCACGGCCCCAAATCCAGCCGGTTCGGGGCCTGCTGCTCCGATGATCGATTTCTCGAAGATTCCCAGTAGCAGCGGGACGGGAACCCCGCCTGCCTACGATCTCACCCAACCGCTCCCCAATCTGGGAGGGACTCAACCGCTCCCCTCAACCCAGACCAATGAGGCCAACGGTTTGGGTTCGTTCTTCGCGGGAGCTTTCGGACCTCCGGGTTCGCATAGCTTCTGGGTCCACAGCGAGGCCTTATTCTTTTGGTTGCCACGCCGACCGGTCTCGGCCCCTTTGTTAACCATCGGTGAGGCGGGGACTCCTCGCGGGGCCGTGGGGGTCCGCGGGACCGTGCCCGCTTTGGGAGAATTGGACCTGAAAACGGGAACGTTTTATGGGTCGCGAATTCGCCTTGGTGGTTATTTAGATGAACGTCATATTTTTGGTTTGGAAGGCTCGTTCTTCCTTGTGGGGCGAAATAACTTTTACTTCGGTGTGGCATCGGATGACAATGGCTCGCCGGGCTATTATCGCCCCGTTCGTTTAGAAGGTCTTGGGGAAAGAGCTTATCCTGTCTCGGTACCGGGGCAGATTGCCGGCCGATTCGATTTGAATGCCAGCACCCAGTTCTACGGTGGGGAAGTGAATTTGGTCAGCACGGTTGCTGAGTTCGATGGGATGAATTTTACGGCGATTGCGGGCTTTCGTTCTTTACGTCTCGAAGAAAGTTTAACCATTGCTACCCAACAAAGAGAGCTTAAGACTGGTTTTTTACGCTATCGAGGGGCTGTGATCCCGATTGGTTCTCGAATCGATATTTTAGATGAGTTCGATGCGCAATCGACCTTTTACGGGGGACAATTAGGCTTAGGTTGGTCTTATATCGAAGGGCGTTGGTCGATCGCATTACGGGGAACAGTTGCCCTCGGCTGGACGAATCAGCAATTGCGAATTCATGGTCACACCGAGTTGAACCCGCCGGCGGGGGGGCCTCAGGTGACCACAGGGGGGATTTTAGCGCAAACCACCAATATCGGTGAGTATGAACGAGATCGATTCGCGGTCTCTCCCGAGGCCAGTGTGAATATCGGTTTCGATGTTACGAGTTGGGCACGTTTAACCGCAGGCTATAACTTCTGGTACATCAGTCGTGTGGTTCGACCGGGCTACCAGATCGATCGGCGTATAGCAGGGGGACGAGTGCCCACCGATAACAATTTTGGAACCGGTGCCCTTTCGGATAAGCCCGCCCCGCTTTTTGTGAACTCATTTTTCTGGGGGCAAGGTTTAGCACTTGGATTAGAACTCCATTGGTAACATTTCACAACAATGACCATCCAGAAAATCGTGAAGCACCCAGAAATCGAGAATTGGGCTGATCGATCTTGCAACAAAAGGTTAAGGTTCCATTTTGCGACGCAGTTCATCGAGTTGGCGTTGCAGTTCGTCGGCACGTTGTTTCTCGGCCAATGCCTGTTGCCTTTCTTGCTCGACCTGTAATGCGGCTTGCTCGGCTTGTATTTGAGCTTGTTTGGCCTGCAATTCGGCTTGTTTGGCTTGTAGTTCGGCTTGCTTGGCCTGCAATTCGGCTAGTTCGGCTCGTTGTGCTTGTTTTCGGGCCTCGCGGAGTGCTTCGTCCCTTTGTTCTCGAATCTCTTGAACCGTGACGAACTTTTTTCCATTCGGCATGGTGAATTCAATCCCCGACGACCAATCGATTGTGCAACCGGTTAACGGACTGGTGAAACAATGGATACCCGTTTGCTCCACGAAATTTCCGTCTACCAATAACCACACTCGGAC
>JAOAAA010000014.1 GCA_026419115.1 Gemmataceae bacterium | reverse complement strand
TACTTGTGTTGTGTAGAGGATCGTTCACAACGATTAGGTCTTTGCTGCAGTCCGGCGACGAAATCTACCCAATGGTGCCGCCGCCGAGGTAGCCAATGGTGTTGTTGTAAACCATCGCCGGCAGGTTCGCAACGCCGATAACGGCATCTTGAACACCGTTTACGGTATTAAGGGCACCTTGCCCTACGCCGTAGATTACGGCCCCAAGGTAAGTGTCTTCCCAAAAGCTCCAGCCAATGCTCGGATTGTCCCGCCGCTCGAGTCTCTCAACACCCAACCGGGCATACTCTTTGTGCATCGCTCGCTCCTTTCGGTGTCGAACGACCAAGCTCAGCTGCCGCCGAAGGGACGACAGAGAGATCATTCAACCACCTCGTTTACGCCGGTCTGCTGAAGCGAATGGTTTGGCCTCCCGACCTCACTGGCCTTGGAAAAACCGCACAAGCAGTTGAACGAGAAAAGCACCGATGAAAATGACGAGTAATACGAGCCAGAACGATATCTGGTGCTTCGGCTGCATCCACAGTAACGCCCTCATCTGTTGCTGGCTCTGTTGCCACCGAGCCTCGGCTCGTTCCTCAGCCCGCGCCGAAGTCTCCGCGAGGGAAGCCAGCGACTCAGCAATCCGCTGCTGGGTGATGAGCAGTTGGTGGTTGGTTTCCGCCATAACGGCCAGAACACGTTGAACATCGTGCGGGTCCATTGACTTTCCTCCGCCGCCGAACGACCAAGCTCAGCTGCCGCCGACCTGACGACAGAGATCATTCAACCACCTACTTTACGGCGGTCAGCTGCAGCGCCTAGTTCGGCTTCATGCCGCTGTTAGTGTTACTCTTTGTTAACGAATACTAATCCATTCAGCATCAAACGTCTAGATCACGATTTGGGTTTTATCGCATTCTATACCAATACCTTGTCCCTTCAATGACCCACGACATCGGCTCGTCATCATCATCACGATCATTGCGCCGAACGACCAAGCTCAGCTGCCGCGACTGGTACGTCCTTAAGCCGCCCACCTAAACTAATTGGCTCTATTTCCCTTCTTCCTCTTGCTCATTGGCCCGCTCGATACGGTCATAGCCGTCACGCTCCAACGCGTTCTTGATCTCGGTCAGCGTCTCGTTGATGCGGAAAAAGATGATTGTGAATTCGCAGACGATCCGACAAAAAATCGGGCCAACGAACAACAACATGAAGCCCGCCAAGAAGTACAAAAATATATCTTCGATTGTACCTCGTGAAATTCCTGCTGACATTATAATAAGGCTGCCCAAGATGCAGGCGATCACACCGATAATGAACGCCACTTGGACTATCCGCGACATAAGCATGGTGCGAAACGACCAGAAATCATTCAAATTCATCCCCGAATTTGCCGAACTTCTCTTCGGTGGAGCAGGTGAGGGAGCTGCCTTCTGCTTCGGCTGAAATCGTCTTTCAATTATCGGTATGGATTCCGGTTGTGGAGCAGGTGGGGGAGCTGCCTTCTGCTTCGGCTGAGTTTCAGGGGGAGCAGTCTTTGGCTTCGGCTGAGTTTCAGGGGGAGCAGTCTTCGGCCTCGGTGCTGGCCACCGGTCAATCTCTTCTCGACATATTGGGCACGGAGAGGACCTTCCCTGAAGGGCAGAGGGGCCCAAAAAAGTTCCATTGCACTCGGGACAAACGTATTCGAGTTTGGGCATGGATTACTCTCCTTCAAAAGGATCGCGTGGGACTCGGTCCGAGTTGAACCTACGCTGGTACGCATCGTCGTGCCACGGTGCGATCAGCTTGCCCACCGGATCATCTCGCCTATCCCATGCCAAAATCTTAATTTAGATTGCTCTATCGCAATCTATCATGGTCAAGAGGAGGGGTCAGAACGTCTGACCGAAACCATGATCCGCTTGACCTTATTTCACGATTCGCTATTACATTTAGCGCAATCTATTCCTCTAATGGACATTTCGTGGCTAATTTTTTTACAATTTCGTTTCTTGGAAGTTTTTAAGGTGCCTTGGTTTGGCGGGTTCGTATCAGTTTTGGCTTTGGCGGACTATGATTTCGTTGCGAACAAAGTCCGTATTCTGGAATCGGAATCGAGGAGGGAATAGGGGTTTCGGTAAGGAATAATTGGGGCATGGGGCGCACCTTTGTAAGACATTTTCAATTTACCTATAGCAAGCAGGGCCGATTGGAAACGATATTTATTAAGATTTTTCTATAACCCCTATCAGGCCCTATGGGTTCGAGGGATTTTTGGGGGTTTTCGAGCAAAATTTTTATCTCCCCCTTGATAGTCGAACGTCACTTTGCATAATTTCTTTTTCTTCGGATCATTCAACCGGTAGTGATTTGGACTACCGTTAAGAACTTTTTTGATGTGATTGAGGCGGTTGGGATATGACAAACGCATTAGTTCTGAAATCGGCTCCACGAACCGGAAGCGGCACCCGCGACGCCGTGCGGCTCCGAAAAAATGGGATGATCCCCGCAACCGTTTATGGTCACAAGGAAAATCCGACCTCGGTGGCAATCAAGAAAGATGAATTAGCAAGTGTGTTACGCAGCCATGTGCGAACCCTCAAACTGGAAGTGGCCGGCAAACAAGAAGATGTTCTGATTCAAGATATCCAGCACGACCACCTCGGAGCGGCCATTCTGCACGTTGATTTTCGTCGAGTTTCTGCAGATGAACGAGTCAAAACCACGGTCGAAGTCGAAATTCGTGGTACCGCGCCCGGAACGAACTCAGGGGGAGTGCTCGATATCCAATTGCACCGCCTGCATATTGAATGCCCTGCCTTGGCGGTTCCGGAAACGATTCGTGTGAAAGTCGATAGCCTTCAATTAGGGCAATCCATTCATGTGAAGGAACTCGAATTACCTCCGAATGTGAAAGTACTGGAAGACCCCGATTTGGTTGTTGTTCAGGTGAAGGCAGCCGCCCAAATGCTGACCGGTTTGCCGACCGCCCCAGCCGAAGGCGGGGCCGAACCCGAAGTGATTACCAAGAAAAAGGAGAAGCCCGCCGAAGAGGAATAACCTATCCTCTTGGCTGCTAAGAGATTATGAAGGTCGTCGTCGGGCTAGGGAATCCCGGTCGTCAATACGAACAAACTCGCCACAATATCGGGTTCATGGTGTTAGACTATCTGGCATCGGCCCCGCATGTTTCCGGTTGGCGAAGCCGTTTTCAAGGATTGGTGACCGAAACGAGCGAAGCCTCACAACCGGTTCTGCTCGTGAAGCCCGAAACCTTTATGAACCTCAGCGGGCGGTGTGTGCGTCAGGTGGTAGATTTTTACAAGCTGGCCGCCAGTGACGTGCTCATAATTTGTGACGATATTGCCCTTCCCTTGGGGAAACTTCGGGTCAAAGCAAGTGGCTCGAGTGGTGGGCAAAATGGCTTGAAAAGTATCGAGCAAAGTTTGGGGACACAAAATTTTGCCCGCCTGCGTGTGGGAGTAGGGCAACCAAGCGAATACCAAGATGCGGCTGAGTATGTGCTGAGCCGTTTCAAACCGGGCGAGTTAGCTACCGTTGAGGATGCAATCGCTCGCAGCGCCCAAGCCGTGATGATTTGGGTTCGAGAAGGAATCGAAGCCTGCATGAACAAAACAAACGGCCCACCGGTAGCAAAAAAAGAGAAAAAGGATAAGCCCAAATCCGAAGGGGAAAAGCCGAAAAAAAACGAGGAAGTTGAGAATCGCTCCTCGACGACTCCCTCGACGGAGCCGAAGATAAACCCAACGAACTAACGTAATACGATTTGCTAGAAATTGGACCTGTATTGGTGAGACTGAATAACCATGGCATTGAATTCCTACGAGTGCTTGTTCTTGTTTGACCCAGTCAAAGCGTCGAGCGAACTGGATAACCTGAAAACGCAGGTCCACTCCTTGCACGAAAAACATGGGGCACAAATTCTCGTAGCCCGCAAGTGGTCCGAGAACTACAAACTCGCTTATCCCATTGAAGGACACAAAAAGGGATATTACTACCTCACTTACTTCAAAATGGAATCGACCAAGGTTCCCGAATTTGAACACGATGTTCGTTTGAATGAATCGATCCTTCGACATATGGTCACGAAGATCGATCCCAAATGGGATGCCGATATGCTCGCCGTGGCTCAAGACGAAACCTTGCTGGGCGGCGGCCTGAAACTTGCTTCGGACGAAGTGACCGATGCCAGCCTTCTGGGAGAAGGGGTCATCCCCAATGCCGGTTTAATGGGCGACGATCTCGGTTTAGACAAAGAATAATCCTCCCCGAAACGCAAAAGATCGAGAAACCGGCCGAGATGGTAATTTTGTTCACTACTGACATTCTCAGTTCTCTGAGAAGTTCGGTAAAATGGTGAGGAGAAATACCTAAATTTTTCCGATAACCTTAGGATGGCTTTTCCAAGACATTCCCTAAACCGGAGCCTACAATTATGGCGAGTCTGAACAAAGTGATGCTCATCGGCCGACTGATCGATAACCCCGAAGAACCTCGTGTTCTTCCAAACTCGGGCAATAAAGTGATTAAGTTCCGGTTTGCCGTCGGAAGGAGTCGAAAAAATCCGCAAACGAATCAATGGGAAAATGACCCGAACCCGTTGTATATCGACTGCGAAGCCTACTCCCGTGGCGAGATCACACGCCTTGTAGATGTGATTGCGAATTATTGTCGCAAAGGCTCGCAAATCTATCTGGAAGGGGAACTGAGGCTCGATACTTGGTCAGACAAAACAACCGGCGAGAAACGATCGAAACATAAAATTGTCGTCTCGAATATCGAACTTTTGGACAAAGCCCCTAGTGCCGGTGGCCACGAGGAAGGATTACCAACGCAATCAGGCGGTTATTCCTCTGGTGGTTCGTCGGGTCGAACCGCTCACCCACCGGCTCATTCGGGCGGAGGTTATAGCGACGATTACGCCGGTGGCTCGGGTGACGATATTCCGTTTTAACAACCAAGATTTCTAACTGTTGGGTTCTGTGAACTATGGCAAAGGCAAAAACAAAAGAGAAAAAACCAGCCCCCCAAAAAACGGGGCCGGCTCCGAAAGAACGGAAACGCAACCAAACCCCCAAGGGGACTCATGGCGGCGTCAAAGTCCTTCTGATTGATGATGTAGCTCACGTTGGCAAACAAGGTCAAATCGTCGAAGTGCGACCCGGTTTTGCACGCAATTACCTTTTACCCAATAGTTTGGCAGTGTACCCGACCCAACACAACATTCAACTATTGGAACACTACAAGATTCGGGTTCAACAACTTCGGGAAGCCCGTATCTCGGACCTCCGAACCTTGGCCGAACAAATTACCCGAACCAAGTCCGTGACCATCGAAGCCAATGCCAACGATGAAGGGCATTTGTATGGTTCGGTCGGGCCGCAAGAAATCTGCCGTGCCATGCGGGGCAAAAACTTACTGGTGGAACCCGATATGATTCGCTTGGAAGAGGTCTTCCGTGAGTGCGGGGTGTATCCAGGGGTCCGCATTGCCTTGGGCTACGACATCGAAGCCCAAATTGAGGTCACCGTAGTTCCGCCGGTGACCTCCGGCAAACGGTAAACGGCAATCAGTCAGGTGGCCTCTCAATCGTTGAGATAACTAATCGCCTCGACCATCGATTGCACCGATTGTCGTCCGTCATCATCGGTTATCGTCGATCCTAATCGATTGGAAGGGTTTGAGATGGGCCATACTCCTTAGGTACCGATTCCCAAACCTTTCCATTTGAGATAAAATAAAGGGCAAGGATGTCCTATGGATGCCATTTCTCCCGATCGTCTTCCTCCCCAATCACGCGATGCCGAACGGTCCGTCCTCGGCTCGATGCTACGTGATAACAACATCATCAACGAAGTTTTGCAGACCATCAAAGCAGACAATTTTTACTTTGATGGACATCGAAAATTGTTCGAGGTCATTGTCGAGATTTACAACAGTGGCCATCCTGTCGATCTGGTGATTCTGGCCGAGAAACTCAAGCAGATGAAAATTCTGGAAGATGTCGGGGGATACGCCTACCTTTCGGAATTGTGGGATGCCGCCCCGACGGCGGCCAATGCGGAATACTATGCTCGGATTGTGCGGGAGAAGGCCATCACGCGAAGCCTGATCCATGCCAGCACCGAAATTCTTCGAGATGCCTACGATTCGACCAGCAGCCCCGAAGAGCTTCTCGGACAAGCGGAACGAAAAATTCTCGATATTGCCGAACGGGGCGTAACCGGCAACACCACCACCCTCCAAAGCTCGATCCAACAAGCATTTGATCGAATCGATCAGCGGATGGGTCGGGCAGGAAACAATGAGATCAGCGGGCTTTCGACGGGGTTTGTCGATCTCGATCAACTGACGGCCGGTTTCCAAAATAACGAGCTGATTATTCTGGCCGCCCGCCCCTCGGTGGGGAAAACCGCCATGGCGTTGAACTTCGTGCGTCATGCGATTGTCGAAGAGCAGGTCCCCGTCTTTTTCGTCAGCTTGGAACAATCGCGGATCGAATTAGCAGAGCGTTTACTTTCCTGCCAAGCGATGGTCGATAGCCACAAGCTGCGTAAGGGGCACCTCTCGGGCGAAGACATGAGAAAACTCACCGATGCCGGTGAAATCCTTTCCAAAGCGAAACTTTATATTGATGATACCCCCGCGCAGGGAATGCTCCGGATTGCAGCCAATGCGCGGCGGTTGAAATTACGGCACGGAATTCGGATGGTGGTGATCGATTATTTGCAGCTGATTGATCCGGAAAATCGACGCGACCCCCGACAGGAACAGGTCGCCCAGATTTCGCGGCGCTTGAAATTTCTCGCACGGGAATTGAGTATCCCCGTCATGGCCCTCGCTCAGGTGAATCGATCGTCGGAAGATCGTCAAGATCATCGGCCCCGTTTGGCCGACCTGCGGGAGTCCGGCTCGATCGAGCAAGATGCCGATACCTGTTTGCTGCTGCATCGCCCTGGAAAATTTGATGGCGGCATCGAGGATAACATCATCGAAGTGATTGTGGCCAAACAGCGGAACGGCCCGACGGGAGAGGTCACACTCACCTATCTCAATCGGTTTATGCGATACGAGAATCATCATCCAGAGGTAGGGGGAATCGAAAGCTACTGACTGGTATTTCCCGTTCGATCTTAGATGATATAGTCCACGTCATCTTTTTTGCTAATCAGATCGCTCAAATGAAACTGATTCAAATAGGCCGTATATGCCTCGCCTAGCCCCTTCCAAATTCGGTGCAATTCTCGTGCGATTGGGGAAGAATACTCTGTACGAACCTCGGGTTCTTCGAGCCGATCCAAGCTATTCACAATGTCTGCCAAAGTGATTTGGTCGGGGGGTTTGGCGAGTTTATATCCTCCGGAAGAACCCCGAGTCGTATGCACCAACCCTGCGGTTTTAAGGTCCAACAATATCTGCACCAGAAAGCGAGAGGGAATTTGCTGTTTTTGGGTCAAAAGGTTCAAAGGAATCGGCTTCGGGTCTGGATAATGCAAAGCCAGTTCGATCATAGCCAGACAGGCGTATTCTGTTCGAGCCGTCACCAACATATTCTACCCTCTTTAACTCTCACTATTTTGGTCAAGATTAAGAAAAAAGCAAAGGGGTCCGCAGGGATTGAGCTTCGGAAAATTCTCACAGGGGCAGTAAGTTTTCCAATTTCGCTCAGATTAATGCGAACAAGCAAAGGATCGGGAGTGAGCGACCAAGCGTGACAAAGGTAAGCCGACCAGTTATGTTTTGTCGATTGCATTAGACCGAATAGAACCGCAGCGAAGCGATCCAGATCGAAGGGAACCGAAGCGGGTACGGTCCGTGAGAATTGTGTGTGTGAGTGGATGACATGCACGAGAATACCCCGAATCCGCCACCACATCCCGAATCGGGCCTTTCATTCCTCAGAGGTAGGGAGTCAGAGGAATTTGAGGAGTTCGAGGAGTTTCTGAAATAGGTAAAATTTGCTAGCATTGTTTGGAATTATCTGATAGAAATAAGATAGCTGATTGCGATTCATCTAATCCCATTGAGATCATTCCATGACCCGAATGACCCGAGAATTTTCGCTCGTCCTTGTTGGCTCGGGTATCCTCACGGCTGGATACTTCCTTTATCCCGACGACGTCCAAGCGAAAGAAGACGAAGCGATTAACAACCAAGTCGCTGGCCAAAACAACAACAGTAGCTACCGGCGAACGGGCGGGGGCTTCCTTTTCCTCCACACCGGTGGTTGGGGAACAGGAGGTAGTTCCAGCGTCCGTGGCCCCGCCACGGCCAGTGCCGGACGAACGGGTGGCTTTGGTTCATTAGGTCGAGCTTCCGCAGGGAGCTGAGCCGGTGTTTCGTGTTCCTTCCCAACCCCGCCGTAATTGGCAAAAGCGGGTTGAAGAGCATGGCCTTCACTTTCATACCTTGGGTAACGTCCCCTATTGGGATGAATCCGTAGCCTATCAACTGTCTTCTTACGAGGTGGATGTTCTCGAAGAGGCCGGTAACACCCTGCATCGCATGTGTTTGGACCTCGTTCAAGAAGTGATCGACGAACGTATGTTCGGCCTATTTCGCATTCCAGAAGCCTTTGAGGATTTTATTTCCCAATCGTGGGAGAACGAAGACCATTCCCTGTATGGGCGATTTGATTTTGCCTACGATGGAGTGGGGGCCCCCAAACTTCTCGAATACAATGCCGACACCCCGACGGCGCTACTCGAAGCCTCGATCATCCAATGGACTTGGTTGAAGGATATGGACGAGCGAGGGGATCAATTCAACAGCATCCATGAAAGGCTGCTAGAAAGCTGGCAGGCCCTTTATGCACGCGATCCCTCACCGATTCATTTCACTGCCTTGGCCGGCATCGTTGAGGATTATATCACCGTAGAATATCTTCGCGATACGGCCATCCAAGCGGGTTTCCAGACCGATTATCTTGATATTGAATCGATCGCGTGGGATGGTCGGCGACAGACCTTTGATGATCTGAAGGCACGTCCCATTCGGCGCCTTTTCAAACTGTATCCTTGGGAATGGTTATTCCGCGAAGAATTTGGCCAACACATTCTTCAAACTCAAATGGCTTGGCTGGAACCCCCTTGGAAAGCGATCCTCTCTTGTAAGTCGATTCTCCCCCTGTTGTGGGAGCGTTACCCAGAATGCCCGTACCTGCTCCCAGCTTCATTTGAACCGCTGGCAGGGGATTATGTGCGGAAACCGATCCATGCTCGGGAAGGGGCCAATATCACGGTGGTCCGCAATGGCCAAACCCATATTGCCACCACCGGATTTTACAGCGATATTCCCAGCATTTATCAAACCTTGGGGCCGATGAAACCTCACGATGGCAAGTATCCCGTTTTTGGAGTTTGGATCGTGAATGGGGTGGCCTGTGGCTTAGGTATCCGAGAAGATGATACTATGGTCACAACCAATACCAGTCGATTTATCCCTCATCAAATGGTTGATTGATTTTCCCAACAGAACGAGCCGTTGTTGGAACCCGTTTGTGAAAAGCCCCCCCCTCGCAGAAAGGAAATCCCTAAAGAAATTCCGAAATACCACAGAACGCCACAATGATTTCGAGGACTAAACCTATCGCAGAAAAGAAATCCCCAAAGGGGTTCCAAAATCTTCGCAAATTATCCGGCAAAGCGATATAGTATAGGTTTGAGTTGTGAGGATGGGATATGCCATTGCCAGTGGTTGCCATTGTGGGACGACCGAACGTTGGGAAGTCGTCCCTTTTTAATTGGTTGGTCGGTTTACGCATCTCGATTGTAGACCCCACGGCTGGGGTTACCCGCGACCGAATTTCCAGCATCGTTGAGGAACAAGGACGTTTTTTTGAATTGACCGACACGGGCGGAATCGGCATTGTCGATTCCGATGATCTAACGGACGATGTGGAACGCCAAATTCAAGCGGCCATCGATCAAGCCGACGTGATACTGTTCGTTACCGATGCTCGAACCGGTCCGATGGCCCTAGATGAAGTGGTCGCCACACGACTACGGACTTTGGGGAAACCAGTGCTGTTGGTGGTGAACAAATGCGATACGCAAAATCTCGCCTTGGAAGCATCGCAGTTTCATCATTTTGGTTATCAACCCGTAATTCCGGTGAGTGCCGAACAACTGCGTGGGAAAGATGAGCTTCTGACCGAGATTGTCAAACGTCTCCCCCCCCCCGAACCCGATGAAGGCCCCCCCGAAAAGGTCGAGTTGCTCTTGGCGATCGTGGGACGGCGGAACGTGGGGAAAAGTACTTTCATTAACTCGTTAGCTCAAGCCGAACGAGTCATAGTCTCGGAAGTACCGGGCACTACCCGCGATAGTGTCGATGTTCGATTTACTCGCGATGGAAAAGTTTTCGTTGCCATTGACACGGCAGGGGTCCGCAAACGAGCCAGCTTGGCGAATGATATTGAATACTACAGTTTGCACCGAGCTGAACGATCGATCCGCCGTGCCGATGTGGTCTTGATGTTTTTCGATGGCATGAATCCGGTGAGTCGGGTCGATAAACAATTGACCGAGTACATCGTGGAGAACCATAAGCCCGCAATTTTTGTGGTAAATAAATGGGACCTGCTCAAGGATCAGGTCAGCACGGAAGAATTCGGCGAGTATCTAGCCAAAGTTTACCCGATGTTAGATCATGTTCCGGTGGCATTTATCACCGCTAAAGAAGGAAAAAACGTCTTCAAAGTGTTGAACTTAGCGCAACACCTTGCCAAGCAAGCCTCACTGCGAGTCGGTACGGGGGAACTGAATCGGGTTTTGCGAAACGCCCTGCTAGCGAATCCCCCTGTGCAAAAAGGAACGCGGATGCCCAAAATCTATTATGGTGCCCAAGTCGCGAGTTCCCCCCCCACGATTGTTCTGTTCACGAATGGCCCCGAGCTATTCGATGATGTTTATCGACGTTATCTGCTGAATGTCTTCCGGCGTGAACTGCCATTTCCCGAGGTGGCCATAAAACTCGACATTCGCCATCGAAGGGATATGCGAAAAGGGGCTGCAGAAGAACCCGATTTGTTAAGTCGCCCCGAAGGAGAACCGGAAAAGCCAGCGATTCCCAAACCGAAGCGCACCCCGAAAGGAAAAAATCGCCCCGACTCCGAACTTTGGGATTTGTAAGCGCCCCCCCAAAGGAAAAAAAAGCACAACACCAATCTTGAGCTTGAACATGTGTCAGTGATCTATCCTGAGATGGCAGAAAGGCTGACGCTCGACTTTTCCGCCCAATGGAATGACTCACCTTTTATTTGATCGGTTTTATTCTCTATTTCTTCCGGAATGAAACGGTCAAGAGTTCGCCACTACTCAAGAGGTTGTCTGAAAACTATAATTTGTGTTTCGTTAGCTTCAGGGGCACCGATACGCCTAGGCCCCATCCCGAAGCAGAGAGAGATGAGTTATGACGATTCGGACTCGTTTTGCGCCAAGCCCCACGGGATATTTGCATATCGGAGGGGTTCGCACCGCCCTGTTCAATTGGCTTTTGAGCAAACGTCACGGGGGACAATGGATTCTCCGCATTGATGACACGGATACAGAACGGAACAAGGCCGAGGCCCTTTTGCCTATCATTGAAGGATTCCAGTGGTTAGGCATGGATTGGAATGAGGGTCCTACCCCTGATGGACTTTCCAGTATCGGTCCTTATGCCCCGTATTTTCAAGGGCAACGAACCGAACGCTATTTTGAAGTGGCCATGAAACTTTTGGCTGAAGGGAAACTTTATCCCGATTACACGCCGGCCGACGAGATGGAAGCCGCCCGAAAAGCCGCCGAGTTAGCCAAAAAACCGTATGTGCATCGCGGCAAAGATCGCCACCAATCGCCCGAGGAAAATCTCGCCAAGTATCAGGCCCAACCCACCATCTTACGTTTGAAGGTTCCGGAAAATCAGACAATTCAAATTCAAGATCACGTCCGAGGGTTAGTCGAGGTTCAATCGAACACCATTGCGGACCCTGTGGTAATGCGCGCCCCCGATAGCAACGGGTCCCGCCCACGGCCTTTATACAATTTTGCTTCGGTGATTGATGACATCGATTTTCGAGTCACTCATGTGATTCGTGCGATTGAGCACCTGTCCAACACACCGGTTCAGGTTCTGATCTGGCAAGCATTAAATGCTCCGATCCCTGAATTTGCTCATATCCCGTTGGTGAATTACAACGGCAAGAAGATGTCGAAACGGGCCTTGCCTCCGCTTTCTGCCGAAGAAATTTCCAAACTCAAGGCCTGCGGCTGGACCTCGGAAGAAATTCAGGGCCGCGATGATTTGAATTTGTGTACGGTCGCCTATTATCGAGAAATGGGGTATCTCCCCGAGGCTATCATCAACTACCTTGGAAGGCTGGGTTGGTCCTTGGATGATCACAGTGAATTTATTCCCTTGGATCAGATGATTGCTAACTTCTCCTTGGATCGAATTACTTCGGCACCGGCCAATTTCGACAGCAAAAAGCTCTTCTGGTTGCAGGGGGAATACATGAAACTCGTCCCCACCGAGAAAAAGTTGCAGCGTTGTATCCCCTACCTTCGCAAGGCCAAACTGATTGGGGAAACCTTGGACGAAAAAACCAAAACGATTCTGACGCAGATTATTGATGCAAGTGGCGATCGGATCAAACTCTTTTCAGATATTTTGATGTTTGCCACCCCGATCTTGAAAGATCAGATCGAATACGATTCCAAAGGGGTAGAAAAACGTCTCAAAGGTCAAGGCGAGACCTTGCAGAAGTTCCGCCAGACTTTGGAGAATGTCGAACCTTGGGAGGTCGCGACCCTTGATAAAATCCTGCACGAGTTCGCCGAAAACCACAAAATTAAACCGGGGGATATTGTCAATCCCGTTCGGGTAGCGGTCACGGGGATGCAAGTCGGTTTTGGCTTATTTGAAACTCTGGCGATATTGGGGAAAGAAAAGACCCTAGCTCGTTTGGATCATGCCTTGCAACATTTGTGCTAAACTCTATTGACCCTGAGAATAAAAATGAAACGGTATCACGTTTGTGGATTGGGCAACGCCATCGTCGATATTTTTTTGGAACTCTCCGAGGCGGAATTCTCTTCACTGGGTTTTGAAAAGGGGACCATGCGTTTGGTCGAGAAGCCCGATCAACAAGCCCTTTTCCAAAAATTTCACGACAATAAACACGACCTTCGATTAGTCAGCGGTGGTTCGGTTGCGAATTCGATCATTGGTCTTTCGCAGTTAGGTGGCAAGGGGGCCTTTATCGGCTGTGTGGGAGATGATCGTTACGGTTTGCACTATGCCAGTGAGTTCGAGGAATTAGGCATTGATATTGGTAACCCGATTCTCATGGGAGAAACCACCGGAACTTGCGTGGCGATCATCACCCCCGATGCTGAACGAACGATGCGCACTTGTTTGGCCGTCTCAAGCCATTTGTCTGAAAGACATGTTGATGAAAGATTGATTGCGGAGTCGGATTGGTTATTCATCGAAGGGTATGTGTTTGCCAATCCCGAAACGGGTCAAAGTGCGATTCGGCGGGCGCTGGAAATAGCGAAAAAACATGGCACGAAAGTAGCCTTAACTGTATCGGATGCCTTTGTGGTGCAGGTGTTTGGCGAAGCCTTTCGGCAGGCCTTGGACCAAGCGGATTTGGTCTTCTGCAATGCGAGTGAGGCGCAAGCCCTTGCGGGGGTCGATCAGCCTATGGAGGCTTTTCATCGTCTCAAATCGGTCGTTCCTCATTGTGTGGTGACCGATGGTCCCAATGGAGCTTTTATTCGCTATCAAGGATTAGAGGCTCATGTGCCTGCGTTTCCCTGTGAACCGCGTGATTTGACGGGGGCAGGCGATATGTTTGCTGGTGCGTTTTTATATGGCATTACGCACGGAATTTCTCCCGAAAAGGCCGCCAAGGCCGCCAATTACTTGGCCATGAAGGTCATTACCCAAGTGGGGGCGCGACTTCATTCGGGGGCTAACGATTACTGGAACGAGATCATTAACTCCTGAACCTTTATGGCCAAACTTCGTTTGTTTGTCGCGATCGATATTCCTCCCGCAATTCAACAGGCGATCGTGCAACTGCAATCTCAATTCGGTCTCCCTGCGGAGCAAGTTCGTTGGGTGAATGCCGAAGAGAATGGCTACCATTTGACCTTGCACTTTCTGGGAGATGTTCCCGAATTAGAAATGGTGGCCATTTGTCGAAGCCTGCAAAAAGTGACCGCCAAGATAAAAAGATTCCCCATCACAATCGAAGGAGTCGGCGGCTTCCCCAATCTCCGTCGGCCCAAGGTGCTTTGGGTTGGGGTGGGGTCTGGCACCGAGGAATTGGCCGAGCTTCATCGCGTCACGGGTGAAGCCTTGAGCGATCTGGGGCGCTACCGTCGAGAAGAACGTGTTTATACCCCTCATATTACCCTAGGGAGACTCAACCCCGATGCTGATGAACAGGCTTGGGGAAAACTTTTGCAGAAACATGCCGACTGGCAAGCAGGCGGATTCACTATCTCTGAGGTTCTAGTCATGGCCAGCGAAGCTCGCCGCGAGGGGCATTTTTATACGATCATGGGACGGGCACGGTTGGGATAGGAAGAAACAAACCTTTACGAAGCAACTCGATCCCGTGATTCGTAAATGATGTTTCGTTCGATTGGTCTTGCAATAATCGATTGTGTGTCGATTCTGTCGCTTTATTCACTAACGATCGTCCACTGATTCACGAGAAGACATGCTCTAATTCACGGACGATCGTCCGCTTATTCACGGGTGATGGTTTCATCCAAATTCAACAGGATATTGCAGATGCCCATCCATGCAGCATGTTCCGCAACATCGACCTTTTGCGGTTGAGGATACTGTCCCACTTTCACGGCCAATTGTGCAAGGGCTGGCTCCTTACGATACCGATCCAAGAGAATTTCGTATCGTTTGAGCAAGACCGCTCGTTCCGCAGCAGAAGGTTTGCGAGACAATGCTCTTCGGAAGGCCCATTCGACCTTCTCTTCCAAAGTGGCGGGGCCTTGGGTCAAAACATTCTGAGCAAAGACACGGCTGGCTTCCACGAAGGTCGGATCGTTCATCGTAACCAAGGCTTGCAACGGGGTATTGGTGCGTGCTCGTTGTGTGGTGCATTCTTCTCGGCTGGGGGCATCGAACAAGGCAAACATCGGGTGCAATGAGGTCCGTCGCCAGAAGGTATACAAACCTCTACGGTATTGATCTTCCCCTTCTGCAGGTTTCCATTGCCAACCTTCGTGTTTACCTTTGTAAAAATCGGGGGGTTGATAGGGCATCACCGAAGGACCACCAATTTTATTGCTCAACAAGCCGGAAATCGCAAGGGCATTATCCCGAATTTCTTCGGCGGTGATGCGGAATCGGGGTGCCTTGTAGAGCAGGCGGTTGCTCGGATCGACATCCGGGATGTTACCTTCAAAGGCCGAGGTCTGTTGATAGGTATTCGACATCAGCATCATTTTAAGGAGCTTTTTAATATCCCAACCCGATTCGACAAACTCAACGGCCAAATAATCGAGCAATTCGGGATGAGAAGGAAGTTCCCCCTGCGTTCCGAAATCTCCCTGTGTGCGAACCAATCCATTGCCAAACAACTGGCCCCAAAGACGATTCACAGCCACCCGCGCAGTTAACGGATGTTCCGGAGAGGTCAACCACTTGGCCAAGCCGAGACGATTGAGCGGAGCATCTTTGGGCATGGGGGGGAAGATTTGGGGTAATCCGCGTGAGACCTTTTCTCCTTTTTGAAGGAAATCGCCGCGAATCAGAACATAGGCATCGCGGGGTTTTTCCATCTCTTCGCTGATAAGGGTTGTGGGAACCGCCTCTTCGGTCTGTTTGATCTGAGCGTCGAGTTCGGCGAGTTGTTTGTTCAGTGGCTCAAACACCGCACGGGTGTTCTGGTAGACATTTCGTAAGTAGTAATCCAAAATGGTTTTCTTCTGGGCGTCGTTGCGTTTGCTGGCTTCCACCTTGAGGGCATTTTGCACCTCGGGGGGGAGTTTGTTATCTTTCTTGGCATTCACTTCCCATGCCGCCAGCGAGAAGAGGCTCTTGGTATCAGGCGGGAGTTGTTTGATACCGGCTTTATCCCAATGGATCACCCCATCGACCTGCGTGAAAGCCAAGCCGTTGAGCTTATCATTTTGGTTTAATCCCACTTGGCTGGCTGTAACCTCCAAACGGACCCACTCACCCGTTTTCGGTAATGGTCCCATCTTACGATGATTCGGCCCGTCGGGCGAACCCGCTAAATAGGCCTTGTCTTCCCCCCAATAAGCACGATGTTCCCAATTACCATTATTGAACTGGAGCATGATGGTTTTCGGGGGATTTTTGGGATCGAGGTAAACATAGGCAAAAAGAACATCGGCGGGGCTGTTGATCGTCAGGGTTTCGGTAGCCCCTGTGAAGAACGCCTGTTGCAGTCCCATTGCCGTGCGGAAGACCGATTTCTTCCCACTCAAGACCGGTGCCGGTGCTTCGACAAATTTGAATTTTTCACCATCCCCTTGGGGTATTGCCCCCTTCGGAAGGGTATCATCCACCCAAACGATCTCCTTAGGCTCCGGCTTGGGGAGGTTATCGAGCGGCGGTTCCTGATATTTCGTGGTTTGGAGTTTCTGATTGATCTGAGCCAAAACCTCTTCCCGTTGTTTCTTGGCTTGGGCCAAAATCTTCTCTTGTTCGGGAGTCGGGATTTTCAAAAGCGGTGGAAGGGGTTGACCGTGATTCCCGCTGGTCATGGGTTCTTTGATTCCGGTGAAGAAGGCATAGAGTTGGTAGTATTCCTTCTGGGTAATCGGATCGTATTTGTGGGTGTGGCACTCGGCACATTGCAGGGTCATGCCTAACCAAACTTGGCCAAGAGTATTGGTCCGATCCACGCCGTAACGAATCACAAATTCTTCGGGGTCGGCGCCTCCCTCTTCGTTGAATCGAGTATTGCGATTGAAGCCACTAGCGACTTTTTGATCCAAGGTCGGATTGGGCAGCAAATCTCCAGCGAGTTCCTCAATCGTGAATTGGTCAAAGGGTTTATTCTCGTTGAAGGCACGAATCAACCAATCTCGATAAAGCCACATCTGCCGGGTACTATCGTAATGGTATCCGGAGGTATCGCCAAAACGGGCCAAATCCAGCCATTGGGCCGCCATCTTTTCGCCATAGCGGTTGGAAGCTAACATGCGATCAACCATATTCTCGTAAGCCTTGGGAGATATATCTTGAAGGAATTGATCGATCTCTTCCAAGCTGGGGGAAAATCCGCGAAGGTCTAAGGAAACGCGACGGATCAGGGTCACTTTATCTGCGGGGGAACTCGGTTGGAGTTTGGCTTGTTTTAATTTGGCCAACACAAACGCATCAATAGGGTTCATCACCCAAGCCTTGTCCTTAGGATCATTAAATACCGGCACAGGAGCTTTGTTCGGTTTCGTGAAGGCCCAATGTGTTTGATAATCGGCCCCTTCGAGTATCCAGCGTTTGAGAATTTCCTTTTCTTCTGGTTTAAGTGATTTGTTGGCATGAGGTGGGGGCATTACCTCGGTCTTTTCTTTCGAGAAAATTCTATGAATCAGCTCGCTTTGGTCGGGCTTGTTGGGCACAATCGCCGGTTCCCCCGACTTGCCTCCTTTCAGGGCCGCCTCGCGCGAGTCGAGTCGCAATTTCCCCTTGAGACTTTTTTCATCCGGTCCGTGACAAGCAAAACAAGTGTTGGCTAAAATCGGTTTGACGTCACGGGTATAGTCGAGCTTCTGAGGGGTTTTGGAAGGGGACCCCGGTTCGGCAAAAATCGGCTGAATCGACGGGGTCAAGAATACAAAGAAAATTGGCAGGAATCGCATCGCGAAATCCTTCGGGGTTAGGGAGGAATAATAAAACCTGTGGGTTATATTTATTTTAACTACCGAGATGAGAAATGCCACACTCGATTGAAAAAAAGCCCCTGCTCAGCGACGCCTTTTAACGTGATTGGCCAGATTTTCGAGTTTGTCCAGCGATTCGCGATTCCCCACCGCAACAAGGGTAGTGCCCAAATACAGTTCATGATCTTGACGAGGATTGAAGATCATACTGGCGTTTTGATGTTTCAAGGCCACAATCACGACCCCCAGTTTCTGAGTAATATCGGCACTGGCCAAAGTTTGCCCAAGCAACGATGAATTTTCATGCAAAGTGATTTCTTCGATTTGATAATCACTCATCGAACGGCTCGTTGCTTGATCGATAAAATGTCCTACCGTGGGACGAAGCACAGCTTCTGCCACACGGTGACCGCCGATTAGGTACGGCGAAATCACAATGTCTGCCCCCACCCGTCGAAGTTTTGCCTCGGCCGATTCATCCTCCGCACGAGAGATGATGGTCAATTTGTCGTTCAGCACATGAGCGGAAAGCGTGATATACAAGTTATCGGCATCGGAAGGTAACACGGTGACCAAGGTCTTCGCTCGTTGAACCCCTGCTTTGATCAATATCTCGTCGTCGGTAGCATTGCCGACTAAGGGTACCCCATGTTGATATTCTCTCAGATTGAATCGAGATTCATTCACATCAATAATCACAAAGGGGACGCCATTTCGCTCAAATTCACAACAAATTAATCGCCCCATGCGACCTAGGCCACAAATAATCACGTGGGAATTCATAGAAGCTAATTTCTGCAACATACGGGTTTTTCCTAGGCTCACTCGAATTTCGCCACTCACAACGGCCCGAATAATTTCGGATGCTGTATAAAAAAGAGTGAAAACACCAATATAAAGAAAAAAAATGGTAAATGCTCGCCCTATTGGTGACAAAGGATGAGTCTCGCCATATCCCACCGTTGTTAAGGTAATGGCAGACATATAGAGGGCATCGAACCAATCCCATTCGTCACCGCCAATCAATTTATATCCCACCGTCCCAAAGCCCGTAAGAAGAATTGGAACCGCAATAGCTACATACAAACGTGAAGGGAGATGAGTAAATAGTGATTTCATTTTCATGGCGTTTTAGATTCATGAATATGATTCGGTTTTTGACAGGCTTTTTCCCAAAATTCACTCCATAATTGCCAATCGATTAATTCGAGTTCATGCTTTTCGTCTCCTTTCAATCGATCGACCCTTGCAAGATGATGAAACCCTAACAAAGCCCGATGAAATAAATCTCGTTGTAGCGAAGGAATTTGATCCAACCATGCGATATTTTCGAATTGAGCATAGATTTGATCGTCGATTAACTGATAAACAATCTTAAATTCACCCGAAACGCCCTCAGCCATCAATGAAATAGAAAGCCAATTGGTTGCCAAATGAACATGATGCACCTTCAAAGGGAATGTCCAATAGGGGGATTTCGCTAACAAGGCACACAATTCTCGATTCGTCAAGCGTTCAATCGCTTCTTCGGTATGGTGAAGATGATGTTCGATTTTTTTCGCTTTGAGGTATTTTTTCTGCCAGATAGCGCGCCTGAGTTTCGCATAAGTTTTTGGTACCGTCCCCGAATGAAAACCGGGTCTTAAAAGTCCGCGTGTCGTTTCACCATGTGAACCGATGGCAACCGGTCTCAGATGAGTAGCATCATTCGCCCGATACAATCGCCAATTCTCTTTAAGTTCCCATGCTAAAAATCCAAATATCCCTGGAATTCCACTGACGACCGTAGTAACCACCCCTTCGGATACATTGAATTGTTTCGAGAAAGAAGGAATTAATGGTAGCAGCATCTTATGAGAGACCGTCACCACAGGGAAATGTTTAATCGGATTGATTTGAGGCTCAACTAACAAATTCCATGCAAAACGAAATAAATATGTAAAAAGAAACCAAATCACACTAATGATTCCCTTCAGGACGATCCCTTTTTTGGCATCCCCTTCGCGAAAACGTAACCATTCATCAACAATATAAAAGGCCCGATCGATTCGTTCGAGAACAATCCGGAAAAAATTCATCAGGGTATTAAATAATCCTAACACAAAGTTGACGGAAAAAATTCGCCATGCTCGGGCGATCGCTTCGTTCACTCGATCTTCTAACATTCGGCCCAAGGTGGTGCGAATGGCCACAAACGTAACGAATGTGGTTGCTGAACCGAGGAGAAACAAATAATTCCAATCGACCTCAACCACATCAAAAATAATATCAATGATTCGCACTAAAATGATGACCCCGAAACCCACTAAAATAGGTACTAATAAATACCGTCTAAAAATTTTAACAATTCGATTCTGATAGATCAGACGGACGATCTCCGAATTGATAATCATTTTGGGTAAATCGAATAATAGATATTTCCCCAAGCTGATATTCTGTTCCCGAAACTTCTTCCAATGCAAAAGCATGAAAATATAAACAGCAATGGCAACAAAAGAAACCCAAGGGAAGGGGTCTACCTTTTTTTGACTTTCTTGAATGGCCCCATAAATCGGGGTGAGGGCCAAGGCCTTTTCGACTTTGGCTTCCCCGCTAAAAAGTTTGACGGCACTGACAAACGCCTCACTTGCATGACCGACCCCTTCCACAAATATGTAAGAAAATATGAGCGGGGCCAACAGATATTGTGATAAGAATCGTCCCGTCCGTGTGCCAAAGAATATCGAACAACCCCGATGTAACCAGCGCATGTAGATTTCACCACGGCGATACACCCCATCTAAAGAAAGTGCCAAGCGGCGATTGGTTCTCAGAAGGGCATCACCCGCGAGCCATTCCACGGGATTTTTCAAATCATTCAGCTTCAACCGATTTCGGGCAATCGCATCGCGAAGGTCCCCAAGGCGAATAACTCCCTTTTCACAAGCCACATCGAGTAATTCTTCTACGATGCGATCTCGGGCTACTTCTTCGACTGTATTTTGGGGAACGATGCCCGCCTGATCGAGAGTGGCCAGCAAAATGGGACGGCACTTCTGACGTGCTTGGTTTTCGAGATGTTGCCTTGCCCGATAAAGAAGATCGGCTAATCGAGCCTCATCCGTTTGTTTCACCTCAAGTACATCCAATTTATTGGCAGCGGCTTGAAGATGACGGACCGCATCGAATAACCTCGGGTGGGTTAATTCTCGCTTGATGGGTTGCTTGCCAAGAGTAATGAGGAATTCGACCAGATCGACGGCAAACAATCGTCTTTCTGTATCCACACAAACTTTCTGGAGATCGTACAACAATCGCCGACCCACGACCCAACCCCCAGCCGAGGCCAATTCCACAAAGGGCCTCAATGCCCAATACCACTCCGTGCTATCGGAATATCCCGTCGCTGCGACTAACCGATCCGCCAAAGTCCGTAATTGCCGTTCCGATTCTGCCACCTGACCGGCCATCATCAACTCAACGAGCCGTCGCACATCGTTGCCATCATGGGCGGACTGTGCCGGTTCGGGGATCGGTGCCACCGCGAGCGATTGCAACACTTCGATCGCTTCTGGACGGGGTTGGCTTAATGCCGAGTTACTCCAAAGCTCGTGCAGATTCCATTTCTCGACCCAGTGAGTGATTTGTTCGGAAAGCTCTGCCAAGCCGGGAAAAAACTTGGCCGTTTGCATAGGACGAGCAAAGTAAATCTCTAACATATAAGCAATCGTTTCTTGGACGATTGTTTTTTGATCTGCCCCTTCGGGAATCCGGTACTCCTCTTCCAAGATGAGTTGCGCTTCCGATATAAATAATTCCCCCCACTCTTTGGGGTAACGATCGAGATTTTCTCGGGAAAGAATTCGATCGAGCTTGGCATGGAATAACAGCCGTTGAATCTGTTCTTCTGCCGATTCTTCGGAATCCTCCTTGGGATACGGGATCAGGATATTCGTTTCGGTCAGGTCCGATTCATGAAGTTCGAGTTCAATCGGAGCAACTAGGCTGAGAATTTCTTTTTTCGAGAATTCCTTCACCAAATCATGAGGGGCACGCCAACCGGTATGATCCATATCGAGTTTTTGACGAATCATGCGTCGAAGAACACGTCCGGGAACAAGATGCGCCTGTGGTTCAATTTGATGGAGTTTTTGGAAAAGCGATCGGTCCTCGTGTGCCATGTTGTCCTCAGATGGGTGATTCTTATGCCCATCATATTGAGATCACTTCCGAAGGTCGATTCAACCCCGATCGATTCTGCTCCGAATCCGCGTTGAAACCGTGTCCTTTGCAGATTGTTCGACACTCTCAAAGCAAATGTTCCAAGATAGGCTCTAATTTAGGATCGAATCGTGATACGATCAAAACCTGAATAGATATTGAAACGTCCCTCACGGGCAAAGCCGATCAAAATCAAATCCACACTTTGAGCGAGTTCCACAGCCAAACTTGAAGGAGCCCCCACAGCGATGAGGGCATTTGCCCCCGCAACAACCGATTTTTGGACCAATTCAAAACTCGCTCGACCACTGACAACGAACAGCCCCTCTTGAAGGGGAAGTTGATCTTGCAAAAACTGAGACCCAACAATTTTATCCACCGCATTATGACGCCCCACATCCTCATGAGAATCGAGAAATTGACCTTGAGCCGTGAATAATCCACAAGCATGCAGCCCCCCCGTACGCGCAAAATCTTTTTGGGCTGCCCGAAGCCGATCGGGCAAAGTGGTGATCAATTCCCCTGAAAGTTCGAGGTGATTTTTCGGGATCAGGCGAATCCGTTGCAATAAATCATCAATCGTCTGTCGGCCACAGACCCCACACGCCGAGGAGATATTTCGCGTGGAATAGGCATGGGGGGGGGGTACCCACGAGGGGGATAATTCCACCCGAAGCCGATACCCCTTGGGATTACTGCTTTCACAAGCAACAATCCCTTCGACCTGATCGCGATCGGTGATGATCCCCTCGGCAAAAAGTAAACCGGCTGCCAGTTCTGCATCGTGGCCGGGGGTTCGCATGGTAATGCCAAAGACTTCGGTTCGTCTCGCAGACCTTGGCCCCGAGACCAGAACGATTTCCAAAGGTTCTTCAATGGCGAGGCTATCTCGGCGAGGCAAAATTTCGCCTTTGTGGAAACTCAGAATCGGTGTGTGATGAATAGCCAAGGATAGCCCTCTTCGATCTTTCTGCTATTTTAGTGTGAGTCACCTGATTGTTGCAGGGCTGTAATGAACCTAGTCATCACTCGGAACGGCAATATCGGTAAACGAAGATGAGTGATGCAAAATAATCAGGTGAAGATCAACCCGTGAACCTATTCATCATTCTGAACGGCAAACGAAACGCAGAGGATTCCAGACTTGTCAATCCGAACGATTATTTTCGACTTTGGGAATGTGATTGGTTTTTTCGATCATTCTCGGACACTCAAACAATTAGTTGCCTATACCCATCTGAATGAACAGCAACTTCGCGCGGTCTACTATCGGGCGGATATGGAAGAGGCTTATGAAAAGGGACTCATGTCAACCGAAACGTTTATCCAAGAATGTCTGCGGTTAGGTCATTTGCAATGTGATGCCGATACGTTCAAACGAGCATTTCAAGATATTTTTTCTCCGAATCCCGCGATCTGTGAATTGATTCCTCGACTGGCGAAAAAATATCAACTGATATTGGCCAGCAACACAAATCAGGCTCATTACGAAAAATTTCGCGAATCGTTTGCCCCGATCCTCGACCTTTTTCATGCACTGGGAACGTCCCACACTTTGGGCGCCCGAAAACCCAAACGAGAATTTTACGAAGGGATTCAATCACTCACCGATTCGGCACCCTCGGAATGCCTGTTCCTCGACGATATTTTGGAAAACGTGGAAGGTGGCCGCCAGCAAGGTTGGCACACCATCCATTATCAGAATCATGAGTCAGCGATGGCACAAATGAAATCGTTCGGGGTCCATTGGGAATAGACACATGAGGTGGGGAGTGGAAGTAGATTTTAGGAATGGAACAACGGAGTCCATTTCGAGATTATCAAAACGAACTACCTTTCTGAATATAGATCAGTGAGGTCCCCAACAAGGCGGGGAAATACTCAACGAGTGAGCGAGGAATCGATCGAAGTTTCGGTTTCCCAAAGACGTAGAAACACCTTCATGGACGGCGAAATCGCTCGCACTCTGTTCGGCGCATCCCAAGGAAAACGAGCTAAAAAAGATTACCGAGCGCGGTAGACAATGCGTCCCCGAGTGAGGTCATAGGGAGAAATTTCCACTTTGACCCGATCGCCGGGAATAATCCGAATGAAGTTTTTTCGCATTTTGCCCGCGACATGGGCAATCACCTCACCGCCAATATCCAGTTCCACACGAAATTGAGTATTAGCAAGAGCTTCTGTCACTCGTCCTTCCACTTCGATCGATTCTTCTTTTGCCATAAAAACGACTCCCAAAAACCAAAAAGAAAACCCGGAATCCATAGGGGAAACCGGGTTGAGTGTCCGTTACTGTCCAAAGAAAGGTGCGGGCTTAGTGCTTAATAGCTACCGCCACGACGACCGCCACCGCCGCCACCGCGCCGGCCACCACCGTAGCCACCACCACCACCGTAGCCGCCACCGCCACCATAGCCACCACCACCGTAGCCGCCACCACCTTGACGAGGCTCGCGGGGACGGGCTTCATTCACGGTGAGAGGTCGGCCTTGGAACATCTGATTGTTCAGGGCCTCGACAGCGGCTTTGGCCTCTTCGGGGTTCGGCATTTCAACAAACCCGAAGCCTCGACTTCTGTTCGTTTCTCGATCGAGGATAACTTGAGCCTTGCCGACTGTTCCATACTGCGAGAACAGTTGGGCCAAATCGTCGTTGGTGCAGCTCCAAGCGAGATTGCCCACATAAATGTTAACCATCACTAACCTTTCCTAGGTGGGAAACAGACCACCTTAACCCGACGAACAATACTCATTTGGACGTGTCGGGCATCATCCAAACGAAAGAATCAAGAAGACTAATCGAAACCGATTAGTTTGATACTGGCTCTCTTTAAAGAAAGATGATGGCAACAACAACGAACCACCATCATTTATTTTAGGAGAGAGAAAGATAAGAGCCTTCTTGATGATGCCCGACCAACTATTGAGACAAGACTTTTCGCAGGATTTACAACCTTCGACTTTCGCTTCCACTCACTCAACGTCGCCTTCCAGCCATAACATCAGACCGTCACTTACCATCCTCAATTCATCATTCGCCGAGTGGCACACCAGACAAACATTTCGCCAAGATGCACTATCCACAGCTAGGGACTATCTCCAAAGAGCGCCCGTATTGTTTCTGAATCTTATCTGAAGAGATTCTTCCTGCCAAGAGAATTTTTCCAATCTTGATCAGATTTTCCCGAATATCCGAACAATCCCTAACGGACCTGATATTCCCCCCCGACGAGGGGGACATCTGTAACGGTTTCGTCACGACATTTCCCGTGACTCTCTCTGCTCTTCCTATCTCCCCTCGATTCCCCTTCATGCCCTCTGCTCTTCCTATCTCCCCTCGATTCCCCTTCATCTTATCCACTCATTTCGTAGGATTCTCCACTTGGTTTCCCAGTTCTCTCCCCTGAGAACGGCTCCTCTTCCTATAATCTCGTTTTGAGGATATTCGAGGTATTGCACATGAAGGTTGGCTTGGTTGGTTTTGCCGGTTCTGGAAAAAGCACGACGTTCCAATGGTTAACAGGGGTAGAACCTGACCCGAGCAAAATCCAACAAGGGCAAATGGGTATGGCCCATGTTCCCGATCCCCGTTTGGCGAAGATCATCGAGCATTTCAAACCCAAGAAGCACCGATATGCAGAAATTGCCTTTCTTGATACCCCCGGCTTGAGCCTTTCGGAACGGAAAGATAATCCCCGCCGATTGGGTATTCTCAGAGAAGGAAACGGCCTCGTCATCGTTTTAGATGGCTTTAGTGGTGCCCCCTTGGCCGAGCAGTTGACCAAATTCCGTGAAGAGCTTTTGTTCGCGGATTTGGACCTTTTGACCAATCGATCCGAAAAATTAGCGGCCCAACTGAAACGAAACAAACCTCAGAAAGAAAAAGAACTCGATCAAGCCGAAGCGGACCTTGTGAAACGAATCATGGAAACGCTCGAGGCAGGGAAATCCCCGCGTGAATTACACATTCGGCCCGAGGAAGAAAAAACGATTCGCCAATTCCAACTTCTGACGCTTAAACCCGAAATGGTTTTCGTCTCCCAAGGCGATGATCCCAAAGCTCCGCTGCCAGACGATCTGTTGAAATTAGCCCCCCATGCCATGGCAGCCCCCGTGAAGCTCGAACGGGAATTGGCCGAACTCGATGAGGAAAGCCGAGCCGTCTTTATGGCCGACTTGGGAATTTCAGGCTCGAAGCGGGATGAAGTGATTCGCAACCTGTTTTATGGGATGGGGCGAATTGTCTTCTTCACGGTGGGTCATGATGAGTGCCGTTCTTGGGCCATCGATAAGGGAGCCACCGCCATCGAAGGAGCCGGTGTGATTCATACCGATTTATCTAAGAACTTTATCCGTGCCGAGGTCATCGGCTACGAAGATTTTGTGAAAGCCAACTACGAAGAGAAGAACGCCAAGGCCGCCGGTACCTTCCGATTAGAATCGAAGGATTACGTCGTTCAAGATGCAGATATTATGCACATTCGGGCCAACGCCTGATGAGGATCATCCCTGCTGTGGCCAATGCCTGATGTGCCCAATCCGATGCTGACACGATACCCATAAGGGCCAATGTCCAAGCATTCCCTCGTTCTCAATGGTGAGGAACTTATGACCAAACTGCTCCTGCTGACAGTCATCGTGGCTGTGATGTTTTTACTCGTGAACCAAATCCATGCCAAGGAAGAACTCCCCTTGGAAAAACTCGTCTTCAAACAGGAAGGGGCCTCGCTTCCCTATCGACTTTTGACCCCGAGCAAAATCGAAGAAGGAAAGAAATATCCCCTCGTGATATTCCTTCACGGGGCCGGCGAACGAGGCACCGATAACGAAAAGCAGCTGGTGCATGGCATTCCCGATTTTGTGAAAAATCGCGACAAGTACCCCGCTTTTGTGATTGTTCCTCAATGTCCCGAAAACCAAAAATGGGCCGACGTAGATTGGACTGCAAAAACTCACACTCTCCCGAAGGAACCCAGCGCACCGGCTAAACTTCTGTTGGCACTTTTGGAAACCTTTATCAAAGAAAAGCCTGTGGACACCAATCGAATATACCTCACGGGGCTTTCGATGGGGGGATATGGAACGTGGGATTTAATCGCTCGGAAACCCGACCTGTTTGCTGCAGCGGCTCCCGTCTGTGGGGGGGGCGACGAAGCCACGGCCCCGAAAATTAAGCACATTCCTTTATGGGTCTTCCATGGTGACAAAGATACCGTTGTGCTTCCGGAACGATCGCAGAATATGGTCGAGGCCATCAAAAAGGCCGGTGGCAATCCGAAGTACACCGAATATAAAGGGGTCGGACATAATTCTTGGGTCAAGGCCTATTCCGATCCGGATTTTTTTGCTTGGCTCTTCGCCCAAAAGCGACAGCCTTGAAATCCCCCCTTCTTTTCCAAAACAATCCCATTCATCGGGGCCTGCTTATGGTTCGCCCCCATTCTGTTCTCTAGATCCCTTCCCCAATTGGTTCTGCTTTCAGGAAGAACTCGATTGTGGCCAGACTATTCGAAGAACTTCAAGAATGGGAATAATCGTTTTGGAGCCGAAATCATTCAGACTAAGCACAGGAAGAAAATTCCGAGTAGGGACCTCTCACCAAAAAAGGAAACCATAACCCAACTCTGGTTTCATCGGATCTTCTCGGCGGCCCCCTTCCTTCTGTAAAAATGAATTCCTAAAATGGGTGTTGCACGTTTAACCCTGTTAGAGGATTTTCAAAATGCGTTTACTGGCAATCACCCTGACCCTACTTTGCACAACTTGGGCCATGAGCGAAGAGAAAGCTCTCAAACCCAAAGGAGTCTACGAGAGAAGTATCAGCGGTATCGAACTCGTTCTCGATTTTGCCAAGGATAACCTCATGGTTATGACCCTCAAAGGCGACGGGAAAACTGCCAAGATCGACGTCAAATACACCGAAAAAGACGGAACCTACCAATGTGAAATCACCAACGTGGAAGATAACGACGGGATCGGTGTGAAACCCAAAGGTTACAAGTTCTCGTTCAAACTCAAAACCGCTGAGAAGAAAGTGACCTTATCGGACCTCGATGGCGAGGACATCTCTGGCGAAGTGAAAAGCGTTCTCGAAGGCGACTACGAAAAGAAATAATTAACGGTCGTTCAAACAATAACTTCTAAAAAGACCAAAGACTCACTGGATTTACAACGTATAGCAAACTCACTTGATCGGCAGATCAGCCGGTTGCGTGAGTTTCACTTCTTTAGGAAGAACGATTTTCTCTTTTAGTTTCGTGGTCTTATTCTCAATTTCGCCGCCGGTCATCAAGAAAAATCGCTCCTGATTTTTGGTCAACCCCGCATCGATATTAAGAACAGGGTTGCTGTCGGCAGTGAATCGTGCTTCCAGAACGGGTTTCCATTCATTTTTGGTAGAAAGAACCCAAGCATTTCCGAACTCGGCTTCACGGGTTTTCGTGGTAGAAACCTTGTTGCGGCGAAAATCCTCCACAAAGGAATAATATCCTCCTAGGGTCTTCTTCGGAGTAATCGTCGAAAAGGTCACCAAGTGCTTCCATTGTTTCTTTTCAGGGAGATAAAAATATCCGGAAAAAGCCACCCGATCAGGTTCTTTCTCTAGCGGTTCTGCCTTGACAAGGAACCGGTAGGTCTCGCCTATTTTCCAATCATAATCAAAAAACGATTGGCCTCCGGTCCCCTCGCCACCAAACCGCCCGACCCGTACCGCTTCGTCCTTGTGGAGTAATTTGACCTTTTTTTCTTCGGGCACTGCTTTGGGATCATCGCCGCTGGTGGGATCCCACACGCTAAAGATCACCAGTTTTTTCCCATTAGCCAGTTCTTGAATCCCGAAATAGCCTGAGTTAAAACCGATGGCACAAAAGTAGGTACCGTCAGCCGATTTTTTCACTTGGGTTTCGACATAGAAAGCTTTCCCCGGCTCGGCAGAGTAGCCCAAATGGACCGATCGGCAAGCGATCCCTTTGAGTTTTTCATCGGCGATCAACAAGCTACTAAAACCCGTCACGAAAAGTAAACAGAAAAGAATTCGCATGAGATTCCTTTGAGTTAGTAGATTCTAGGGTGGTGTTTAGTTTGAAACTGGTAAGGCAACATAGGTCGCCTCTTTTTGGATCATTGGTGTGGAATATCTTGCCCATCTTGAAACAACAAACCGTCGTTCAGGGGATTACCATCGAAGTTTGAGTTTGCTCAAGCGTTCCACGGTTTCACGCATCAGCTCATCTTCTTCACTCTCCGTTTGTGCTAGATACGTGGCTGAGAAGCGAAGAAATGCCCCGGCATCATCCCAAGGAACTGTGCACACAGACTGTTCATGAATGAGAAATTGCGAGGCATCTTCGGCCGTTTTGAATTCTCGATCTGCAGTGGCCACCGGAGCTTTCGCATACAAGAAATAGGTCCCACCGGGCATTTTGCAGGGGAAACCCACTTGAGTTAATGCCTCCACTAATTTTGCTAATCGCCGACGATATTTCTCCCGAATTTGTTGCGGAATTTTGGGATCCCGCAAGGCCGCCGCTGCCGCATTCTGGATTGCCATGAACTGACCCGAATCAGAATTATCCTTGACATCGGCAAAGGCTTGAACAATCCGAGGATGCCCACAAACGAAGCCCATCCGCCAACCAATCATGTTGAAACCTTTGGACATCGAATGCACTTCGACCCCGACTTCTTTGGCCCCCTCGACTTGAAGGAAGCTCAACGGTTCGCCCGAATATGTCAACAAAATATGAGCCGCATCTTGAACCACCACGATGCGGTTTTTGAGGGCAAAATCAATCACCCGTTTATAAAAATCTTTGGTCGCCACCGCTCCGGTTGGGCTATTCGGATAGTTGATAACCAACAGTTTGGCCCGCTGGCGAATATCTTCAGGAATTCCATCAAGGTCTGGGAAAAAGCCATTCTTTTCTAACAAAGGTAACCGATGCACCACCCCGCCATAGTATTTGGTGTGGGTCCCTGCCACGGGATAACCCGGAACCGTCATTAACGTGATGTCCCCCGGATTAATGAACACAGCCGGTAACATGGCATAGGCAGGCTTGGAACCNATCGCGTGACAAATTTCGGTCACCGGATCGAGCTTAACCCCGAATTGTCGCTCCATAAACTCGGCAGCCGCTTCTTTGTAATTGGCAATCCCATTATCGGCATAGCCCCGATTTTCGAGCTTATCGACTTCGGCCTTCATCGTTTCCCGAACGTGAGCCGGTGCCATATCATCGTTTTCCCCGATACCAAAATCGAGCAACCGTCGTTCGGGATGGTCCGCAAGGGCCTTCCTTTTAGCTCGCTTGATCTTCTCGAATTTATAAATCTCGGTTCCTTTTCCATAGTTGGCTCCGCCGATCCGCTCGGCAAAGAGGGTCTGAAACCAAGGGTCCGGGACAGCACTGGTTTGTATTGGCATCGCGTTATTCTCAAAGAAAATTTCAAATTGTTACAGTACGAAATCAACGCAACTTCGGCAAAAGAATCGATTTGCCAACGTGGGCTGTTTATGGAACCATGTCAGTGCATAGCCCGTCTCGTTTTTACTAAGACATTCCCACACTCATCATCGAAACATCACAAACATGGCCTAGGGATCACTTGCATGACTAAAGATAGGGATTGCTTGCATGACTAAAGATAACGAAGACAAGATAGTGTGAAATCCGACCGCTAAGCTGGGCGAAACACCGACTGCAAAATGACTAAAGATGACGAAGATAAGATAGTGTGAAACGAAAGAAAATCTCAAAAGGAAAATTCCTGACCGTCCGGACGGTTTTGATCTTGATTCTGACCGACTGGACGGTTATAAATAAATCCATGAGCCGAACGATTCAATACACTCGTGAGGAAATCCTCACGGCCGCCATGCAGGTGATCATCCAATCCGGATTGGCAGGTTTGACACTCGATGCCGTTGCGAAGGAAGCTAAAATCAGCAAAGGTGGGGTCCTGTATCGTTACAAATCGAAGGATGAGCTCCTTTCGGATTTAGTGACTTACACGGTTGACTCATTTTTCTCGAAAATCAATTCTCTTGCAGCCGAAGACCCCGAACCCGTTGGGCGATGGGTTCGATGCTTCCTCAAGGCTTCGGATTCTCCGTTACCTTCGGTTCGTGGACAATCCGAATTAGATCGGCTTTTTTCTGCCTTATTTGCTTCGATTGCGGCCAATCCTCACCTGCTCCAACACTCGAAATGGGGTCAGGAATGGGAACAGAAAATTGCCGCGGATGGAATTGACCCTGTTGAGCATCATATCACCATTTTGGCTCGCGATGGTCTTTGTTTTCGCAAGATGATGGGTATGTCCCTTCCTGAAGTTCTGCAAAGTCAGATTCTCAAACGATTGGAAGAGCGGACCTACCCGGCCAAATCACCGATGGTTCGACCAACCAAGAAAGTCAAAAAAATTCAGAAGAAAGCCCCGCACAATCTAGGTAAAAAGCGATGAAACGAATCTGGAAGTTTTTCCTTTGGGGAGTCCTTCTCGCCGGAGGTATTGGGACAATTATCTTGGTTTCCAAAGGTTCGCTTGGTGGCGCCACCCAAAAAGGGGCCACCGGTCCTATTGCTTTAGATAATCGCCCCACCCCCGCTGCGGTTCCCGTGACGGTGACCGCTGTGCAAATGCAATCGATCCGGAGAAGTATTTTTGCCGTGGGCACACTCTACGGCCGCGAAGAAATCCCCATCTATACCAAGGTCGAGGGGCGCGTCCGCCGAATTTATAAAGATGTTGGGGATCAAGTGAAGCCGGGAGATTTGCTTCTCGAACTAGAACCGCGTGACTACGAATTGGCGGTCAAGGAGGCCGAATCGGCCTTTCGCAGTGAGTTGGCCAAACTGAAACTCCAAGAACTGCCCGATGATGGTCTCGATGTGGCTAAGATGCCGATGGTCATGAAGACCGAGGCCGAGGTGAAAAATGCGCAACGACGATTAGAAACCGCTAGATCGGCAGGGGTGGCCTTTCCCGCAGAGGAATTAAGGCAACGGGAAACCGAGTACGAGACCGCCCAAGCCGCTTATCGACAAGCGGTAATCGATGCCGAGACCATGCTCGCCGCCGCCCGATACCGCTATGCGATTCTTCAAACGGCCAAGCAACGCCTTGCCGATACGAAAATTTACGTTCCCGAAGCCCAAACTCCGATCCCCAAATTGGGAGCCAAAAATCCGATTCACTTGAGCGAAAAACCCGAGTTTGTTGTCGCACATCGGAATGTCAAACCCGGTGAAATGCTCCGGATCATGCCCGGTGAAAATAATTCTCTTTTCACTTTGAGCATCAACAATCCGTTGAAGCTCATGGTTCAAATCCCCGAACGCTACAAGCCTGCGATTCAGATGGATCAGATCGCTCAACTGAATATCGAGGCCTACCCCGAGGAAAATTTCTTCGGGACTGTGGTGCGTATCTCTCCGAACGTGGATAAACTCAGCCGAACCTTCACGGCCGAAATTTGGGTGGACAACAGCGATCGTCGCCTGAGTCCGGGAAATTTTTGCCGTGTCAATCTCCTGTCCGATACCCCTAGCAAAGTCAAAACGGTCCCGAAGGATTCGGTTGTCTCCTTTGCAGGGGTAAACAAAATCTTCGTGGTTCGAGAGAATCGGGCTGCCGAAGTGCAAGTAAAAATCGGAACCACCCTCGTCATCGGTGAAGGGGATTCGCGACAAACTTGGGTCGAAGTCGAAGGGAATTTGAAGGCAGAAGATCAGGTCGTCATTGCAGGGCAAAGCCAACTGTACGATAGTGCCCCCATTACCGTGCAACAGGTCAAAAAGACAGAGATTCCCGCTGCGAAGGAGTCGAAATGAGTATTTGGGAAATATGTATTCGTCGTCCCGTTTTCACCACCATGTTAGTGGTGGCGCCCATCGTGTTGGGGTTAGCCTCTCTGGGACGTCTGGGCGTGGAACTCTTCCCAAACGCGGATATTCCTTGGGTAATCATCACCGCCACGCAACGGGGCGCCAGCGCCGAAGAAATGGAAACGAGTGTGACCAAAGTGTTGGAAGAAGCCGCCAATACCGTGTCGGGGATCGACACGATCCGCTCGACCTCCAAGGAGGGATACTCGCAAGTCGATATTGCCTTCAAGATAGAAAAAAATGGGGACCTTGCCGGCCAAGAGGTCGATGCCAAAATTCGGACGATCCTTTTACAGTTACCCGAAGGAACCACTCAACCCGTTATCGATAAAGTCGCCATCGATGCCTTCCCCGTTTGCACCTTGGCCGTGTCCGGAAAACGAGATGTTCGCGAAGTCACCGAAATTGCCAAAAAACGAATCAAAGAAGACCTCGAAACGCTCAACGGCGTGGGCACCGTGTTTTTGGTCGGTGGGCGAACCCGCGCGATCAATATCGTTCTCGATCCGCAAAAAATTGCCGGCTTTGAAGGCCTTACCATCGACGAAATTCGCCAAACCTTGTTGAAGGAAAATCAAGAAATTCCGGGGGGGCGCGTCGATCAGGGGCAAGGGGAACTTACCTTGCGCTTCATGGCTCGGGCGGTGAACGTCAAGGATATTGAGAAACTCATCGTTGCGAATCGGAATGGCCGCCCGTTGTACATCTCCGATGTCGGACGGGTCGAAGACACCAACGAAGAACCCCGTAACATGTCACGCTTATGGGTGGCCAGCAAAGACCCCACCGGAGATGCCCCCGCCGACAATGCCGTTTCGGTGATTATCCAAAAACGCTCGGGGGCGAATACCGTCGAAGTGGTGAACTCCATCAAGAAACGTCTGAAAGAAATCATTCCCACCTTACCCGAAGATGTGAAAGTCGAGATCATCCGCGATCAGGCCCGCTTCGTGCAAACCTCGATCGAAGAAGTGAAAGTTCACCTTCTTCTCGCCGTCGTTTTAGTGAGCTTATCCATTTTGTTTTTCCTTCGGGATTGGCGGACAACGGTGATTGCAACCTTGTCGATTCCGACTTCGATTATCGCCACGTTTGCCTTCATGGACTTCATGGGATTTTCGATCAATACCTTCACGATGTTGGGTCTAATCCTTGCTGTTGGTATTGTGGTCGATGATGCGGTGGTGATTCACGAAAATATCTTTCGCCACATGGAAGAAAAAGGCTACTCCGCATGGAAAGCAGCGGGGACCGCAACGAAAGAAATCGCCCTAGCCGTGGTGGCCACGACCTTTTCGCTGGCTGTGATTTTCGCACCAATTGCCTTTATGGGCGGATTAGTCGGCCGATTCCTTTCCTGTTTTGGCTGGGTGGTTGGTTTTGCGGTCATCATGAGTATGCTGGTCTCGTTTACGATGACCCCCATGCTCTGCTCGCGCTTTCTGAAGCACATTCCGGGCCATAGCAGTAAGTCCGGTCTGGTCTGGCGAATGGTGGAAGGAACCTATGTCCGCATCTTGGCTTGGTCTTTACGGAACCGGTGGTTGGTCGTGGTACTTGCGATCGGGATATTTCTTTCCACACCGGTTTTATTCATGATCGTCGGGAAAGAATTCGTCGCCAAAGATGACCAAAGCGAACTCCAAGTGGTGATGACCCTCCCCGAAGGAACCTCCCTTTCCAAGGCCGATGCCATGATTGCCCAAGCCGAGCACCGCTTGCGCAAACTTCCGGGGGTAGCTTACACCTACTCGGTCATCGGCGAGGCGACCGGCCGAACGGGTAAAGCCGGAGGGGCCGTTAACGTCGGCAACATATATATCCGCCTTATTCCGCACGATCAACGAAACTACACCCAATTCGATGTCATGCGACAAGCTCGGGAAATCATGCAGGATTTCCCCGATTATCGCAGTTCCGTCCAAAGCGTCGATACCTCGGGTCAACGGCAATTGGCCATCGAATTGGTCATCAACGGCCCCGACATCAACCAACTCAAAAAATACTCCGACCAACTGACCAAACGCATGAAAGAACGCGGAGGCTTTGTCGATGTCGATACCAACCTCTCGATGCGCAAACCCGAGCTGCGCGTCCTTCCCAAACGCGAGGCCCTTTCGGACCTAGGGGTTTCCCTCAACAGTATCGCCACGATGGCGAATGTCCTCGTCGGCGGAGAACCCATCGGTAAATTCAAAGTCGAGGATGAACAATACGATATTTGGCTTCGGGCCGAAGAAAAATATCGCTCGTCGCCGGAAGTGATTGGACAAATGTCGGTCCCTTCTTCCAAATCGGCCGACAAAGTGATCCGTTTAGATGCCGTTGCCGACTTGGTCGAAGCGGTAGGCCCCAGCACCATCACCCGTTTCGGTCGCCAACGGATGGTCGAAATCACCTGTAACCTCGAAGGGAAAGATGCCGCCACGGCCCGAAAAGAATTAGAGGAAGAACTCCAAGCCCTGAACATGTCCAGCGAGTATCGCTACTCCTTCGAGGGGAACGCGAAACTGCAGCAGGAATCGAATGATAATTTCGCCGTCGGGTTCCTGTTGGCCTTTATCTTCATGTACATGATCTTGGCCGCTCAATTCGAGAGTTTCCTCCAACCGGTCGCGATTTTGTCGGCTCTTCCTTTGACCGTTCCCTTTGCCGTGTTATCGCTGATTTTCTTGCAGACGAATTTGGACCTGTTCGGCATGCTCGGGGTCTTTATGCTCTTCGGGATTGTCAAGAAGAACGGGATTCTGCAGGTGGATTATACCAACCAACTTCGCCAACAAGGGATGGATATGCGAACAGCGATTTTGGAAGCGAACCGAGCGCGACTTCGCCCCATTCTCATGACCACCGTTATGTTAGTCGCTGCCATGATCCCCATGGCCATGAGTAATGGCCCCGGTGCGAACACTCGGGCCAGTTTGGCCAAGGTCGTATTCGGCGGCCAAATCCTTTCACTCTTGTTGACCTTAATCATCACCCCCGTGACCTATTCCATTCTCGAAAGTTTTGTGGCTTGGCGGGAACGAAGAAAAGCTCGCCGAGCAGAAGAACACGATTCGGAAACCGACTCAACTTCCTCGGAAACCGACTCAGCTTCCTCGGGGGGTTCCCGTCTCAAGGACGGCTCGGGAATGGATGCTGTGGAAGAGATAACCCGCTACGACTACACTGAACAATCCCGCGAACAAGGCGAGAACACCCGTAAGCCAGTAGCGAGTTAAATGACCTTGTTCATCGGTCCCGACCACAAGCCCTGCAATTAAGGCTGCGATCGCCATCACTCCATGGGTGACCGCATTCATTAGGCTGAAAAATCGTCCCCGTTCTTGCGGGGGAACGGCCTCACTAATCAAAGCCTGCGACGGGACCATTCGGGCCGACGTAAACACCATGTAGAACGTGGCTGCCACGAGGGCGATCCCGAACGGAATTTCAGGCAGATTCGTGAACACCACTGCCACAATCGCCGCCGTGGTTGCCACCATTCGGAAGACCCGTAAGCGGCCGAGCTTATCGGTGGCCCACCCCATAAAATTGGTCGAAACAAACGTCACCATTCCTGCAATGAGGTAGACCCATTTAATATGTTCGGGTTTTTGGCCCCCATTTTTCACCATGTAATCCGCAATAAAGGGGATCACCGAAAACCCTGAGAACACAATCAAACTCATAAAGAGGAACGCCCATAACACCGCAGGACGTTTGAGAATCGTTACCACCGAAGTTTTCGGGGTTCCTTGCTGCATGTGCACACGAATTTGGGGAAGGGTCAGTAACGCCGCGATGCAAATGAGAACTGCAAAACCCGCCAAGGCCAAAAACGGCGAACCGATCGTTCCGGTCGATTCGGCAATCCCCAAACCTAAAGGAACCCCCACCACCGAGGCCACCGCAAAACCCGACATCACCACCCCCATGGCACGGCCACGACGTTCTGCCTGAAATAAATCCCCGACGATCGCTAACACCGACGATCCTAATACCCCGCCGAATAACCCCGCCACGGCCCGACCGGCAACGAGAATCTCGAAGCGTGAAGCAAAACCACATAAAAAGGTCCCAGCAATAAAACCTGTGAACATCACTAGCATCGACCGCTTCCGATCGAATCGATCCAGCCACAACGCCCCAAACAGGCTTCCCAAAATCGCAGTGAAACCATACGCAGACAGGGCCAAGCCGAATTGTTCGGTCGATAGGTTCAGCTCCTCACGGGTCAGCGGAGCCAACGGCATCATTAGGACAAAATCCAAGATATTGCTGAACTGCACGAAGAATAGAACCACGAGGATTATCCATTCTTGAGCAGAAAACAACGATTTCTTCTTGGGAGAAGAATCGGAACGGCCTTGATTTGATACAGCTTCGGATTGCGAAACACTTGACGAGACACTCGGCAGATGGGAGTTTGATTCTTCCGCAGGACTAAAAGAAGCCATTCGATATCCGTAGGTTGCGTGATTCCAAAACACACAAGGGGTGAGTTCCGAACAATTGTCGAAACCCACCCCATTATTTTGATAGTTGGGAGAGAGTAAAAGATGCAGAGAATTTCGTTTTGGGTTCGGTTATTTCGCAGAAACTTCCGTCGAGATAGGACGTCTCATTTCTTCCCCTTCGTAGCTCCAAAACTGCACATTCTCTTCACCGGGTTGCCAAGTGAACACGGCGGGCCTTCCATTGATTCGGGTCGGAAACGCCACACACACTTTATCTTCATCCACCAAGGCTAAGCCGAGTTCTTTCAGCTCACTGACGGCCTTTTTCAACTCTCCCTTTGCTTTGCTCAACTCATCTTGCAGTTGATAGCGTTCTTGACGTTGTTGCCAATTAAGGTTTTTTCGGTACCGTTCTAACCGCTCTTCGATCGGGGTTAGTTTGGTGATTTTCTCGGTGCAGTCCACGATGTCTCGCACGATGGCTTTCACCAAAGGCAACATTCTTCGGGCTGCGGGTAAATCGAGGGTTCTTTCACGCAGGCTACTTTGACCCATCGATCCAAATTGTCGTTTGTTTGATTCGCTCATAGGTAGTCTCCCAACTACATTATTAGGTTAACAACCAAACTCCAGTTAATTCATCATAGAACATCAACAAAGTTATCAAAAAATATCCTGTTGGTTCTATCTAAGTTGATGCCGAGTTTATCGGTACGGTTCACACGACAGCAAAAATTGATCTTTTTTTGCCACCTTACCAATAAATTTCCGCCCTGACCTTGACCCACTCAGGGTCGGAACAACCAAAGTCCATTTCAACCGCTTCGAGTCGAATCCCTAACTGATAGTCCTTATCCTGAGTATCGGCAACCTTGTCCTTGGAAGAGTAATCGAAATGGCTTACATAAGGTTGTTCGTTTCAGGCTCATTATTCTTACGCTTGGTAGTTGGGGTTTTTGCGCAATTTAACGAGAGATTCCGCTAGGTTCTGCAACCCATTTTTTGCTGGAATTGGCCCCCAAACTTCCAAGACACGCAGAAGTTTTTTTCGCTCCCGTATCGACTTGAATAACCCGTGTGGTAACGAACTTCTCAACACAGGGAGTCTGCTCTTCTCGATTTAGCTTTGTCACAGGTGAGAAACCGCTGCTGTAACGAACTTGTCAAGAAAGTGAACGAGTTGGGTTATCTCTGGAACGGTTGCATCGTCTAAATGTGTAACATCCCATTCTGCCCCGACTGATCTGATAGGGTAAACCTTGCCGGTTTCAGCGGAAAATGGTAGAGAAGGTGAAACGATTTTCCCTTGCAGACCGGTTGGGCGGTTGCCAAAATAAAGATTCTAGGGGTTGCTCCACCCGCTAACTGAGGATCGCCGAATGTCACTACTACGCGCACGAATGTTCGCAGGGCTTGGGGTTGCTGCGTTGACCCTCTCAGCCGCTTTTCCCACTTTTGCACAAGTTATTATCAAACCCGGTCCCGGAATACCCGTTCCGGTCGATCCGTCTAATCCGATGAATCCTCCTAAGGATAAACCCAAAGACGGGCCCGCTGGGATTGATTTACCGATCGACGAGAAAGCACGGGCCCGCTTCGATGCAGTTCTTTCCTACCTCAATGGGAAAGACCCCATCAACGCCCGAACTTGGGAAGACATTATCGGCGTGCTGCAAACCATGCTCGATAATGAGCAGGACCGTATCCTGCCTCCCGATAAATCCGGCGCCATGCCCTCGATCCGGCGGGAAGCCAACCGGATCATCGGGCTGTTTCCTCCCGAAGGAAAACAATTTTACGAACGAATCAAAGGGCCTGATGCTCGCGAAACACTGAACAAGGCCATTGAAGAAAATAACTGGGAAGTCGTGGGTCATGTCGCTCAACGATACCTGCACACCAAAGCCGGCGCCGAAGCGAACATCCTGATTGGCACTTACTTCTTGGATCGGGGCAAATATACCGATGCGGCCTTACGATTCCGTGACTTCTTAGCGACCCGCCCTGCCGGTGAGGAACTCCCCCCCAGCGTGCTGTTCAAAGCGGCCTTGGCCTTCAAACGTCAATCCAACGATCCGGACTTTGCTAAGAGTGCCCAAAAGTATTGGGACCTGTTTGAAAAAGCGGCCGGCAAAAACAAGGTCACACTTGGGAACAAGGAATTCACCGTAGAAGACCTGCGCCGCACATTCGATAAAGTGACGGCCACCAACAAACCCACGACCGCCGCGACCGATATTACCCGCTCGGGAATTACCCCCGACAATAACGGTCAAGGTAAGGGGGGACGCCCCTTCCTCGATAATCGATTCGTGATCGATCTTCTCAAGCCGAATTATTTCTTGGCCGTGCCCGATAAAACTCCGGCTGGGGTCACCAGCCCCGACGATCTTCGCGCCAAGGCCACCGAAAACTTCAAATGGATCGAAGGCAAACTCAAAGATGCCCTTGAAAATGCCGAACGCTTGAAACGAGCTGCCATCCCCGGCGCTCAAGCCATTGCCGCTTCGGGCAAGATCATATTCCGAAGCTACGATGGCGTGTATTGCTTCGCTACCCGCGACGATGCCCGAACCGAAACCAAAGCGGGCGATCTGGTTTGGTTCTCAAAAGCTCAAGCGGGCTTGTTCCAACAAGTTGAAGAGCCAAACCGCCGAACTTCGACCAATACCCAATACGACCTCCTCAAGAATAACAACATGTTCGGTTTGTTGTACGAAAACTCGAACATTGGGACGTTATCTCACGACGGTCAGTATTGCTACTTGGTGGACGATATTGCCCTTCCGCCGATGCCTTCGCCCGGCCAGTTCGGTGCCATCGATCCTTTCACGGGGCGCCCCTACACCAATAACACGGGTCCGTTGGAACCGATGATTCGTTCCAGCCGATTGTCCGCCGTGCAGATCGAAACAGGGAAACTGGTTTGGACGGCAGGAAAATCGATCAGCAGCCAAGGCGGGGCCGATAAAACCAATGCCCCCATCGAAGTATCCCCCTCGGCGAAATTCCTTAGTGACGCCGTCTTCTTGGGCGCTCCGCTTCCCCTGAACGGCAAAATTTACGCCATCGTCGAGAAAGATGGGGGCCGCGATAGTGGTTTGTATCTGATCTGTATTGATCCGAATCTGCAGCACTCCGATCGGCATCCCCAGATTCTCTGGAGCCAATTGCTCGGGACTCCCAATACCCCCATCTTCATGGATAATCCCCGCCGAACACAGGCCTTGCACTTGGCCTATGCCGACGGCGTGTTGGTTTGCCCAACCAATACGGGTGCGGTCATCGGCGTGGATGTGTTGACCCATAGTATCCTGTGGGCGTCGGCCTATCGGTCGAATCGGGGTTCTCAAGGGCAAGAAAACATGGGAGGCAACATCGGCTTCCCCCGTCCTGGAATTCCGAACCCCAATAACTCGGTGGACAACGGGAAAGATCGTTGGCGTCGAAGTGCTCCGATCATTGCCGATGGAAAGGTGGTGTTCACCGCTTGGGATTCCGACACAATCGAATGTGTGAGCCTGCAAGAAGGTCGCCCCATGTGGACGAACCCCATTCCTCGCGAAGAGGGGGACCTGTATGTCGCAGGGGTCTTCGGTGACAAGATCATGGTCGTCAACCGAGCCTTCGTGAAATTCTATCGTCTCAGTGATGGTGCCCGACTCGAAGTTCAAACCAATGGTACCGATAAAACCCGTTTGGGTTTGACCGGTGTGACCGGTATCGGTGCTGCCAGCGATGGAATTTACTACGTTCCCGTTCGTGGCAGTGATAAAGATGGACGCAGCGGCGTTCAACTGATTGACCTGAAAGAAATGAAACTCGGGAGCTTGGTCCGTTCGCGTAAAAACGATGCGCCTGGTAACCTCTTGTTCTACGATGGCGATGTTTATAGCCAAAGCATCACGACCCTAACGGCCTATCCTCAACTCGATGTCAAACGCGCCGAGATGGAAAAACGGCTCGCCGCCAACCCCAAAGACCCCGCAGGTTTACTGGATTTGGGACTCATCAAACTCGATGAAGGGAAACGACAAGAGGCAGCCGATTCGTTCCGAAATGTGCTGGCCAACAATCCCGATGATGTGATTCGTTCCAAAGCCCGTGAAAAACTCTTTGAAACGCTCACGGAAACCCTTCTCGAAGATTACGACAACGGTGAGAAGTACCTCGCCGAGTACAAAGAACTTTGCACCGTGGAAATCCCCCCGACGGCCCCTCAGGCTGTTAAGGACACTCTCAAGAACGAAGAAATTCGCCGCAAACGAGATTACCATTGCTTAGTGGGCAAAGGGAAGGAAAAACAAGGCAAACTGTTTGAAGCCTTCGAGAGCTATATGACCTTCGGAACGCTCGGCGGCACCGATGAAATGGTTACGGTTCTAGGAGAAGCCGGCATCCAAGTGCGACCGGCCACATGGGCACGAGCCCGCATCCTGTCGATGATCAAAGGAGCCAAGCCCGAGCAAATCAAACCGATCGAACAAAGCGTCCTGAAGCGTTGGGAAGAAGTGAAGAATGATGACATTATCAAGATTCGGGATTTCGTGCGCATCTTCAGCGGCATGTTTGAAGTCGGTAACGATGCCAAGATGTTCCTGTGCGATAAGCTCATGAACGGCACCGAAGAGGAAAGCCGTGAAGCCGAATACATGCTCTTAGCCGCTCGGGCTGGGGAAGATCAATCTCTCGCCGCTCGATCGGTGGAAGTGCTGGCCCGTTTGTACGCCAAGAAGAATTTGCTCGACGATGCCATGGGGATGTATGCAGAACTCGGCGATCGTTTTGCCAAGACGAAACTGCGTGACGGGCGAACCGGTGCCGATCTGTTTGGAGATGTGGTCGTCGATCCCCGTTTCCTCCCATTCCTTGAGCCGAACGCTCAGGTTTGGGCCTACAACAAGATGAAGGCCAACGACTACGCTGGTAGCATTCCCTACAACAACAACATCGGTCGCGTGGTCGATCTCTCGACCTCCGAAAAACTCCCGTTCTTCAATCGATATGCCCTGCAGATCGATCAATCGAACCGTTTCGGTGCCGGTTGGGCCTTGCAGGTTTGGGATAAAAACGAGCAAAAAGCCTATCACACTTTCCCAGCCACGGGAGGCTACTTTAACTACGATTATTTATTCCAACAATCGGGGACTCCCTATCGACCTATTCAAGTCACAGGGCATATTGCCATCTTTACCAGCCACATGAGTGATCCTCAGACCGGTATGCCCTTGTCCAAGATTTTTGCTTACGACCTTGTGGATAAGAAAGAACTTTGGAATGAAACCCTTTATGGTAAGGTCGGGGTGAACCGTCAAGTTATTCGTCAAGATAATGAATTCGATGGTCCCCGAGTCAGTTACCAAGATGGCTGGTCGCAAAAGATCGGTCAACAATGGGTCGTTCAACCGAATTACGTTTGCTACACGAATCGGGAAGGAATCGTGGCCCGAGAAACTACCAAAGGGACCATCCTTTGGAAGAAACAGGCCTCGGCACGAACCTATGTTTTCGGTGATGCGGAATATGTGATCGCCGGCGAGGTCGCAGGTGATGGCACCATCACCGGGCTGCGTATCTACAATGCCATCGATGGTTCTGAAGTCGCCGTTCCTCCTGCGGCTGGGCTTCTGACCAATCTCAAAAATGCCCAACTCTATGGCCGTAACCTTTTAGCCTTGGATAAAAAGGACAAAGAGCAAACCATTCGGATGGTGGACCTTGTCAAGGGAACCGATGTTTGGTCGAAGAAAATCGGGGCCGATGCCTTTATTCTTCGTTCCGATAATCGCACCGTCGGTGGCTATGTTTCCACAAGTGGAGAAGTAGTCCTGTTCAACACGGTCACCGGTAAGGAATTGCTCAATACCAAACTCGAGTCCAAGAAACTCAAAGAACATTTTGAGAAAGTGAACGAGGTGGTGTTGATGTCTGATCGGGAACGCTTCTTCCTGATGTTGAATCGACCCAGCGAAAACCGCTTTGGCTTCAGCCCTGCCTTCCAACAACAACTCCAAGGCACTCGGGTGAATGGTCACATGTACTGCCTCGACAAAACCTCGGGCAAAACCTTGTGGTACACCGACCACCAGTTGTTAAACCAAAACATCATGGTTGAAATGTTCAACGAGCTGCCCTTGATCGTTGCGGCCTCGAATAATCCACCGGCCAATGGCGGGAACTTCAGCTTGAAGACGATTGTGATCGATAAGGCCACCGGTAAGGTTAAATTCGATAAGAATTTCGGGCAAGCCTCGGGCTACTATATGATTGCCGTCGATTGGAAGAAAGGGACCGTCGATCTGCAAAACTACAACGGTCAACGTATCCGTTTATCGCCAGACGATGGCAAACCCGCAAGCGATGCCGGCAGCGGCACCAGTCCCACCGGATCGGCTCCCGTGGTGCTTCCAGGGGTGATCAACCGCCGAATTATCATCCAAGGAAACATCGGCGGCCGGATCGAAATTGCCGACTGATCGGGACGTTGAGCCATCGGCCTGACTCGCCATTTCGCCTCACTTCGATCCCTCTTCTCCCTATTTAGAATCACTTTAAGTTCGCCCCGAGTATTCTCAGTGAGGCTTTTTGGGGAAGAACTGAATAGCATTCCCCCTCCCATTATCTTTCTTAATCCCCCAATTGGGAGAACTTAAAGGCTGGGAAAGTCCCACGGAAGGCGGACAATTTATTAAGGAGATAGTTCCAATTCGGTATCTCTGGTCTGAAGGTCGAAAGTTCCGCTGGGAAAGTGACGTTTGGGATTGGCTAATTCACTGTACACGACTACACTAATAGTAACATTGTCGAGGATCAAACGTGTCATTGCCTTCTGTCCCTGTGAATCTTTCGCCGGTGGAAAAATTCCGCGAATACCTTTCCAGC
>JAOAAA010000149.1:3706-9519 GCA_026419115.1 Gemmataceae bacterium | reverse complement strand
GTATGTGGGGTATTCCGAAAGACAAAATTGGCCGCCAACCAGCGAAGGCCTCGAGCAAGCGCATCATCATCGGGGTAAAAGCCACATTTCTTAGCGATGCCTGTTTTTTCATCCAATTCTTGAACATTGTCGGTCAGTTCCATGGCTGCGATCAACAACCCGCAGACCCCTGCACAGGTCATTGTATGGGTGGCATCTCCTTCGCGACCGTAAGCCCACCCAGCAAGTTTTTGGTTGGCCCCTTGTGTGCGGACGTAATGTTCTCGAATGGCCTCCCAAACTTTGGTATCGATTTTGGCCCCCGCCATTTTCCCTGCATACAAACCCAAGATAGCATACTGCGAATTCGAGCCGTCGCCATGACGGGTTTCCACTCCGCTGGTGTAGGTCCAGCCTTCCAGTCGCCCTCCTGCCCCAAGTTTTCCTTTCGTCGTGACGGCAGCGTTAATCAGCCAATCGACATTTTTTTGAATTTGGTTCAGGTCTTTGGGATCATTCAACTCGGCTAAAACCATCGTCTGCAAGGAAACCACATACACATGTTGAGGGGCAATCCCGCGAATATAGGGTAAGGCCCGCTTAATCACGGGGTCATTGGCCGGCACCCCCGCAGTCAATAACGCCAAGGTGACCAAACAGGTATTTCCGCCCGGTTGTAAGGCAGCGATATTTGAATTTTCCCAATTCCAGCGACCATTCCCCTGATCGCGTTGCATCGATTTGAGATATTCGACCCCTTTATCAATCGATTTTCGGACTCGATCCGCTAATTGATCCTCTGCTTGAATTTTTGAAGATGCCCCCAAGGTGATGAATAAAAGGCACAAAGAACCCGATAACAAAGTTCGCATAGCAAGCTCCTAACTCTTATGATAATTGTGGGCGTTTCTTTGTCGAAACTCAAGATATTTTTCGAGATTCCCATGAACAACGTCACGGCCGTGATCCTCGCTGGGGGTAAAGGAACCCGTTTAGAACCGCTGACAAGACAACGCGCTAAGCCGGCCGTTCCTTTTGGAGGGATTTATCGAATTATCGACTTCACCTTATCGAATTGTCTCAACAGCGGTTTAAGGAGGGTTTTTGTCCTTACCCAATATAAAGCCCGTAGCCTCGATAAGCATGTTCGCCGAGGGTGGAATTTTTTAGCCACGGAACTCGGTGAGGGAATCGAAGTTCTTCCCCCTCAACAACGAACAAACGATTATTGGTATCGTGGCACGGCCGATGCCATTTATCAAAACATTTACTCGTTAGAGGCCGAATCGCGCGATTACACCTTGATTCTGGCGGGGGATCACATTTATAAGATGGATTACTCCGAAATGGTCAAATATCACATCGAGAAAAAGGCAAGCCTGACGGTGGGATGTATTCCTATTCCCCTTGAAGAATGCGATCAATTTGGCGTGATGAGCATCGATTCCGACTATAAAATCACCTCGTTTCTCGAAAAGCCCAAGACGGCTAGCCCCATGCCCGGCTCCACTGATCGTTGTCTCGGCTCGATGGGGATTTATGTTTTCAATACCGATCTCATGTTCGATCTTCTGTTAGAGGATGGAAACGATCCTGACTCTTCTCACGATTTTGGGAAAGACATTATCCCCAAGATGATTGCCCACCAATCGGCGGTGTATGCTTACCCGTTTCGCGATCGCAACAGCTCGGAGAGTCCACATGCCCCCTATTGGCGAGACGTCGGCACACTCGATGCCTATTATCAGGCCAATCTCGATTTGATTGAAGCTCTCCCCGTGTTGAACCTTTATGATGAAACTTGGCCCATTCGGACTTTACATGGTCAATGGCCCCCCCCCAAGTTTGTTCATGATGGGGTGGGCCGTCCGGGAGAAGCTCGTCGCGGAGAAGCCATCGAGAGCATCATTAGCCCCGGTTGCATTATCTCCGGAGGTCATGTCAGTCGTAGTATCTTGTCGCCGAATGTTCGGGTGAACTCGTATGCAGTGGTCGAGGAATCGATTCTTTTTGAAGGGGTTCGAGTTGGTCGAAACTGCCGCATTAAACGTGCCATCATCGATAAAAATGTTGACATCCCACCGGAAACCGTCATCGGTCATGATCTTGAAGCGGATCGTCTTCGAGGCTTTACCATTTCCGAGAAAGGAGTTGTTGTGATTCCCAAGGGAGAACCCCGCGAGACCTTCACGGGACAACCCCGTTAGCAGGTCCAAGCAAGGCTCGAAAAGGTTTGGGCTACCGCGTCTTTACCGCCAGACCGTCACGGGACATCGTCTAGTAGGGGCATCAATCAAAATCTTCACCGTTTCTGGACAGAAAATTCTCGGTTGTCGTGCCCCTATTGGATTGTTCCCTAAAATACCTATGTATTTCAAACCTAACATCCAAAGGAGTTTTTAACATGCGGATGTTCTACGTTGCTGCCATTTTGGCTTTAGGAGTAAGTTCAGTGCAAGCGGCAAACCCTGTGGTCATTATCGAGACGAGTCTTGGAAACATTAAAATCGAGCTATTCGAGAAAGAACGTCCCGAGACCGTGAAAAACTTTCTCAAATATGTCGAGGATAAACATTACGATGGACTCATTTTCCATCGGGTGATCGACGGCTTCATGATTCAAGGTGGTGGATACGATAGCAAACAAGAGCAACGAAAAACTCGCGACCCCATCAAAAATGAATCGGATGACAAAGTTCCCAACAAACGGGGTTACATTGCGATGGCTCGGACGAATGACCTAAATTCCGCCACTAGCCAGTTCTACATCAACGTCAAGGATAACGATTTCCTTGATGAGAATAAATACTGTGCCTTTCGGTAAGGTCATTGATGGCATGAGCGTTGTGGACAAAATCAAAGAAGTCAAAACCGGTCGTGTGGGAATGTTTAACAAAGACTGCCCTCTTGAAACCATTTTGATTAAATCGATCCGAAAAGTGGATTAAGATAATCCGAATTTGTTCAATTTAACAATCCTATCGATGGAAATCCTTTTGGTTGAACCCAACACATTGTTAAATTATTCGGATTCTACCCTGTTTATTGCAAGAATTGATTTTACTCATTTGATTTGCTGGCGCGGAATTATCTAGAATAGCTTCCGTACCTATTTTCTCAATTTCATGAATTACCCAGATTCTCCGATCTTTCAGAGTCATTGAACTTGGATTAGTTAGCGAGTCGGGCTTGGTTTATGGCAAAGATTATCCCAAGTTACACTTAAATGGTTGGGATAAATTGACCCTAAGATACAGATTCAACTTACCTCACCTAATGTGCCGATAGAAATCAAGATGAGGGTTGTTCTATGCGTTCGTCGTTTCTTACCGTTGCGTTAATCACAATTCTTTGTGGTTGCGCTCCGCTCGATAAGTCACGAGACAAACGTGATAACAGCGACCGCTTCTTGGATCGGAGTTCCCCTCGAAGCACCAGCAACCCGAGTACTCGCCCTTTCTGGAATGATTTTAACGAGACAGGCCGGAGCAAGGATCGCCCCAAGGATTCGGACTCGGTTTTAGCAGGCCGCATTGTCGATCCACTGGACCCCGATCGAGATTATTCTCGGGCACAAATTGTTATCAAGCCCTCGGATGGTTCCAGCAAGGATGAAGAGTTTATCGAGACGGACTCGAATGGTTCTTTTCGGATCACAGGATTAAACCCGAAGAAATCTTATTGGTTGGATGTGGTTTTTATTCGAGATGGAAAAACCTACGGCGGCTCGGTCACGACTCGGCCCCCTTCGACCAATGTGGTGATTAACATTTCCGAAGATCAGGTCAGTTCGGTAACTCCCCGTCCCCGTCCGGGCTTGGGCGAGAGTGGCCCGTTTGCAGCGCCAAAACGTAGTGCCGATCCACCGAAAAGCCCTCCCTCCACAGAAAAGGGTTTCGAGCCGGGCACCTCCCCACCGAAGAGAGATGACCTTCCCTCTTTGCCACCCCCTCCGCCTGCAAACAAGCCCACCCAGCCGGACTCGTTCATTCCACGTCCCCAGAACGTGGCCAATGAGAATTATGCCTTTATTCCTCCGGTTGCCAGTATTCCCAATCCGGATCAACCTTCCCGCCCTGCCCCTACGGCAGTCGGCTCCGATCTCGATTCAGGTAAACAGCCCAAAACGGGACCGGTAGCGCCGACGCTTGGAACCACCCCTAGCACTAAAGTTCCGAATTTCTCTTTGCTTAATCTTTATGGCGACGATTGGAACTATCATCAGGCATCGGGTCAGTTGATTTTGCTCCACTTCTGGAGTACAACGTGTGCCCCGTGTGCTAAGGCCTTCCCGAAAGTGAATCGACTCGCAAAGGATTACGGTGGGGAATATCTTGAAGTGGTTGGCATCGCCTGTGAACCCGCAGATTCGTGGAAAGATCGAGTCAAAAAGGTCGAAAGTGTTTGGAAAAATAAAGGCGCCGTGTTTCAAACCTATCTCGAAGCGGATGGGCGTGTGGGTGGCGTGCAACGCATGTTCAACGTAAACACGATCCCTCGACTCGTTCTGTTGGACCGAAAGGGCAATACCCTGTGGGAAGGTGGGGCCAGCGATCGGGAATTGGCCGATCTCGAACGAACCATTAACGATGCCCTGAAACGTCGTTAATCCTTTCCCTCGTTTCTGATCCAACTCACTACAATAAATGTGGTAGATAAACAGGGAGCTAGCGAAATGACCCCCCTTACAGGTATTAGGGTTTTAGAACAATATTTCCTCGAAGCACGATGCAAAATCCTCGATGTGGCCGCGATTCTCGATCGCATCGATCGGGGCGGCGGTGTCCCCGATGATCCTCGGTTAGTGCAAATTAAACAGGCTATTCAAACCTTGCTCACAGGCTCGAATAATCGGGCCGAACAGGTGCAATTACTTTTCTCTTTACCTTACGATGCGAATTGGGAACGTCCCACCCCGAAAGGATAACTGGACCTGTCTTTATGCCAATCTCTGTTACCTGTAGACATTGCAACGCCCAATTCCAAGTGGAAGACCACCTCGCAGGGACCGAAGGACGTTGCCCCGAATGCTTCGGTCTCGTTCAAGTGCCAGCGATTCCTCCGTTGCCGAGACGAGAAAGTTTTGCCCCGACTCGATCCTTCTTAAGTCGCGACGCAGACGATTCTCACAGCGATCCCCCCCGAAACTTTGTGAATGAGGATATAGTTGGATCACCCCATACTCCCGAGAGGTTGCAGGTTGTTCGCTCCGGTTTTGGGATGATTCTCACCGCTGCCTTGCTGTACCTATTAGGTCAATCATTAAGCATTCTTTTCCTAGTTGTGAAAGGGACCGAAGAGGGAATTGATAAAGCAGCCGAAGTCGATTCTGGACAATTAGCAATCGCGATTGGTAGTGCGAGTTTGACCGCGATTGCCAGTTTCTTTCTCGCATTTGGTCGGAAAAAATGTTTAGCGTTTAACGATCGGCTCACCCGAGTTCCGATAATGACCAGTTTCATTTGTAGTTCGATGAGCGCCTTTGCCGTGACGGCGGGTTTAATCATGTTGATTTCGGGAATCATGGTGATTCAACAAAAAGGGCCGGCCGATCCCCTTGCGGGTTTGCTCATGTTGGGGGGCTTTTTCTCGCTCGGTTTTTCGATGATTCTGGTTTGCATCCAAGAAATTGCTTGGCCCTTTTTTCTTGTGGGAATGGCCCGAAGCCTCGAAAACGATCGGCTCCGTTATTGGGCACGACTTAATCTGTTGGGCTTGGTGTTGCTCTTTGGTGGGGGGTGCCTCGTTATGTTCGGATTTTGTGGTTACTCCGTTAAGGTCGCTGCCGAACATAAAGAAAAATTCGATGCTCAGGAGCGAAAGAAGCAACAAGC
>JAOAAA010000149.1:0-3696 GCA_026419115.1 Gemmataceae bacterium | reverse complement strand
CAACAAAAAAAATTGAAGAATCTCAACCCGAATCCGCCGGCGGTGAAAAATAAAGAAAACGACAACCCGTTAGCCCCGAAGGAGGAAGATGCCCCCATTGAAGAGGCAGAAATCCCTCGTCAACCGCAGCTTGATCCCCAAGTCATATTGACGTTTCAAATCATTTTTACGGTCATGGTCCTGATGTACATTTTCCTTTTTGCTTGGACCACGGGAGTGTTTCGGGCGGAACTCCAAAAATTGATTCCTCCCGAGGAAGAAGACCTGAATCGATATAACCAGACGGAATACTGAGCGAAATCAAGTTGAACAAAGGCCCCCATTTTACTTCTTGGGTTTGACCGTTAAACTCTCGGTATATTTCTTCAGTTTTTCGAGTTCCTCCACATTTTCAGGAAGGGCTTTTTCGGATTTAAGGAAGGGTAACAATTTATTCCAAACGACGTTCAATTGTGCTTGCATATTGTTGGAATTCGCCGTGATTGCAACAACGGTATCTTGATCCGGCATCACGATGCAGAATTGACCAAAGGCACCGTCACCGCGATAAGCCCCATTCCGGCACCGCCAAAACTGATAGCCATAACCTTGTTCCCAATCACTTTTGGGATTACTTCCATTCGAGACCTGACGACTCGTTGCTTGTTCGACCCATTTTTCTGGGATCAACTGTTTCCCGTTCCATTTACCCTTTTGCAAATATAGTTGACCAAACTTCGCAATATCTTCGGTACGAATTTTTAATCCCCAACCTCCTAGACTGTAACCCTCGGGGCTGGTCCCCCACTCGGGGTTTTCAATTCCTAGGGGATCAAATAATCGTGGTTTCAAATACTCCAACACGGTTTTTCCCGTGACCTTGGTCACAATGGCGGAACACATATACGTTGCCGGTGAATTATATTTGAAGTGGGTGCCCGGTTTGTGAGGCACCGGATGCGCCAAAAACGTCCGCACCCAAGATTGATCGTCGGTAAATTTTGGTTCCGTCTCGTGCCCTGTATTCATCGAAAGAAGGTCGCGAATTCGCATCGATTTGAGATGATTCGATGGTTCTTTTGGCAATGAATCGGGAAAAAATTTGATAACCTCATCATCCAGACTGATTTTTTCTTCCTCTATCAGTAGGCCGATCGCGGTTGATGTGAAACTTTTACTAAGGGAATACATCACATGACGATCCTCAGGCTTTTCAGGTTTCCACCAACATTCCGTAATAACCTTCCCATGACGAACAACCATGAGGCTATGCATCGTATTGATTTCGCTATCGAGCGCCTCAATAAATTCTCGCATCGCTTTCGAGGAAACCCCTTGCGATTCGGGTGAACTTCGTGGCAGCGATTTGACGGAAACTTCCTCTTTCGATTCCTTGGCACAAAACTCTAGCAGGGCTGTCGAATCATACCGTTGCTCGCCTGTGGAGCAAGACTCCTTCTCATTTGTCGAACGGGGTTGTGCCGATTTGGAAAGGGGTTTGAGATCACGATAACTAATCAGTTGAATCCCCTTGGTTTGGATCGCTTTTTTAATTCGCGGATCGGTCCAAAGATCGGTCACCCCCTGACGATCTGCTGCCACATTCTCGTAACCCACATGATGGATTGCCCGAAGTTCAGGCGAATCTATTGCGGGATGTTCGACAAACAAATACGTTTTACCCGCCTCTAGAGTATCGAGCATTTTGAGGAAACTTTCCTGCTTTTCTGCGAAGGTGCCATGCTTCCCCGCATACCCGACGTATTTGACCCCGAGTTCATCGGGATGAATATCGAGTTGATATTCCTTGGCCAACTTCTTGAACAACTGCGTCACCTCGTTACTGAGGCGATCGCAACCCATATGAGCCGAAATATGACTGATTTGCGGAAGGTGTTTTTTGCCCAGCTCGATTTGTGCTCGCACTTCTTTCTCGATATCCTCGAGTTTCCAGTCATTCTCTTTCAAAGATCGCTTTGGGTAATTTTTGTTCGGAAAAATCATGGGATAAAAATATCCATCGGGGTCGCGTAAACTGGGAGCATTCGTGATAGGCCGCCATTTTAGATTATCCCATTCACTGCTCAACGCAATGTGAATGCCCACATCTAACTTGGGATGTTCTTTAAGTAATTTCACGGCCTCGGGAAACCAAGGAGAGGGGACAATCACTTCGATCGAAGTTTGAATCCCTTCGAGGGCACATTTCATGATGCCCTGATTCCCCGAATGAGAAAACCCCATGTCATCACCACGAACGATTAGCCGAGGAGGTAGGGGTTTTTCTTCAGCCATTAGGAAGGTAGCCTCGCAGAAGATGACAAATAATGTCATCAACTTGATAACGAATACTTTCATTTCAATGCCCTCAAAAAGATTCTTCGTAACGATCACAAAGCTCAGTATATCCATTCCAAAATTTTTCTTTTGGGTAGGAAGGACACATCAAAAGAAACATCAACGGGACCGACCCATTTTTTTCAACAATGCCAAGCAGGTTTGAGAGTTAGATTCTGCATCAGCCACGCTGCGACCAAGCCCCTCTCTTTCAAGAGTTCACTCCAAGAGAATCTCAATGAGGATTAAAAGCGCGAATTGGAATGTTGGAATGTTGGAGAGCAGATGAAACACCGCCCAGAAAGGTGGGTTCTCAAACGCACAGAGAGCAACGTCTCAGCGGCCTCATGATATTCCAATTTATACTAGAGTAATACGCCAATTCTCTCATTTTTTAGATTCTCTGCATAAGGTTCAAGCAAAAATTGTTCAAGAAATTTGCAGGAATTATGTGATTTTGAAAGATTTCTCAAAAATAGATTGACTCTCATTTTTTACTTGTTACGTTACGATTACCTCTCCCGAATTTATTCGGGTTTCTCTTATGTTTTTCCGATTCAAGGGAGCAAAATCTCGCTCTCAGGGTTTTACCCTCATTGAACTATTGGTAGTGATTGCGATCATTGCCATCCTCATTGGGCTGCTTTTACCTGCGGTCCAAAAAGTTCGCGAAGCTGCAAACCGTTCCACCTCTGGAAACAACCTCAAACAGATTGGAACCGCACTGCATAACTTCGAGTCGAACTTTAATGCCCTTCCCAACAACGGGACTTTAGGTCCTTGGCCTTTCCCGCAAGGCTCTAACGGTCGGGGAGCTTCGTGGTTGTACCACTTACTTCCCTACATTGAACAAGATAACTTGTTCAATACCTTCAACGCCAACACTGTGGTCAAAACCTATCTCGATCCGGGTCGAGGAAACAGCACCGCTGCCACCACAGGGGATACCACAACCCTCACCGGAGGTTTTGGTACCATGGCTGTGGGGGCACCCACCGACTACGCGGGTAACGGCTTAATCTTTACTCCGCAAACTCAACTGAACGTTTTTACCTCCAATTGGGCGATTGCCACAATCCCAGACGGGTCTTCCAACACGATGTTCGCTGCCATTAAATCCTTGCAACCAAACACCCAATATCCTACCCGTCGAGGCAGCAACGGCGACCAAACGATTATGTGGGGAGGAGATGTTCCAGGGACCATCCGAACTGGAACCGTCATCGTGCGTGATGGCCCGACGGTTCCACTTGGTAACGTGAACTGGGGAGGAACCTACGCTGCAGGAACGATCTCTTTGTTTGGTGATGGCTCGATCCGAAGCCTTCGTTTCTCGACATCGGCTGCGGTCATGCAAGCCAACCTGACCCCTGCTGGTGG
>JAOAAA010000148.1 GCA_026419115.1 Gemmataceae bacterium | reverse complement strand
CCCCCCCGGTGACCGCCTCCCCCACGATGGCCGCCTCCCCCACCATTGCCGCCACGATGGCCGCCTCCTCCGCCATTGCCTCGGTTGGAGCCTTGATTGTAACCTCCGCCCCCCCCATTACCGCCTCGATCTCGGTCGCCACGGTCGCCGCGATTGCCCCCCTCACGTCCGCCAGCTTCTCGACTGCCCCCCCCGTTGCCGCTTTGGCTTTCCTCGTCTCGATCGCGATCGGTGCGTTTTTCGACGGGTTTTTGTGCTGGGGGTTTCAAGAGGTTCACGGTCGAAAGTTCCGAACCACCGCCATCGTAGGCTTTCAAGGCGATATGTTCGGGCGAAACTCCGGTCACTCCATGAATGGCCACTTGCATTTGGCCTTCGTCTTCCCAACGGGTAATCTCACGACGTTTTCGGTTCAACAACCACTGAGCCACTTCAACATGGACGCTCAGTTCTAGGGATTTCACTTGTTTTTGGTAGGCCAGCAGTTGCAGAATCCGCATGAGTTCGATGCCCATACTTTCTGGCGTTTTGACGTAGCCGCTCCCGTGGCAGTGACCACATTCTTGATAGGCCGATTTCTTCAAGGAACCTTGAACCCTTTGGCGGGTCATCTCAATGACGCCAAAGGCGCTCGTCTTGAGGATTTTCGTCCGCGCTCGGTCTCGTCGCAGGGCATTGCGAAGGGTTTGTTCGACACTGCGTTTGTGTCGTTCTTCCTTCATATCGATAAAGTCGTTGATGATCACACCCCCAAGATTTCGTAGTCGCAATTGCCGTGCGATCTCTTTGGCGGCGGCCAAATTCATTTGGTAGGCGGTTTCTTCAGCATCATCGTTTTGTCGGAAGGTGCCACTATTCACATCGATGGCAACGAGCGCTTCGGTTTGTTCGATGACGAGAGACCCCCCATTCGATAAAGGAACCCGTTTATCTTGGAGTTTTTGAACCTCGGCTTCGATGCCGAACCGGTGGAACAAAGGTTCGATTTCTGTATGATGTTTCAGCCGGTCCGCATAACGGGGCATGACCACCTTCATGAAATCAAGGGCAGCATTATAGGCCTCGGCTGAATCGATGTAGATGGCATCGACATCGCTGGTAAAAATATCCCGAATGGTGCGGGTCACCATATCCGATTCGCTGTGCAATTCGCAGGGGGCACTTCGCTTAATCGTTTTATTGCAAAAGACATCCCAAAGTTTCACAAGGTAGGTCAGGTCTTTTTGGAGTTCGGTTACATCTTTATCCACAGCAGCAGTGCGAATAATAAAGCCGACTCCTTTGGGAGCATTGAGTTCGCCCATGATTTGTTTGAGGCGTTGCCGAGTTTTTTCGTCAGTAATTTTTCGAGAAACCGCGATCCGCCCCAGCCAAGGAGCCAAGACGAGGTATCGCCCCGCAATGCTAATATGGGTCGAAAGCGTAGGGCATTTTGTCCCCATACCTTCTTTGATCACTTGAACGATGACTTCTTGACCCCGTTTGAAAATGGTCTCAATGGGGGGGGGCTTAATCCCGTCGCGGTCATCATCATCACGATCACGACCACGTCCCCCGCCATCGCGGCCTCCACCGCCATTACGCCCACCTCCTCCATCGCGGCCTCCACCCTCACGGCGATTATCGCGGCGATCCCCTCGATTATCTCCTCGATTATCACGACCACCACGACCCCGATCGCGAGAATCGCGCCCCCCACGATTTTGCTGACCCAAGTGGGGGGCGGGGTAATCCTCATCGCTAAAAGGATCCCATGTTTGAGAGCTGGAACGGGGTGACCCCCATTCTAAATCGTCTTCGTCGAGTTTCGCTTTCGATTGTGCCGGCTTCTGCGCAGGGCCTGAATCGCCAAATCGGTCGTTGGGACCATAGGGATCAAAGACGAAACCTTCCTCATCGCCTGTGGTACGGCGTTCGGTTCCTTCGATGGGGCGAGGTTTGGCTTCTTCTTCGGCAGTTTCAGGAGCTTCAGAAGCGGAGGCTTCTTCGGTTGCTTTCGATTTTTTCACCACCCGTTTGGGTTTGGCCTTCTTGGTTGTTTTCTCTTCGGCGGGTTTGGCTTTCTTAACGACCTTTTTGGCCGTTGTTTTTTTCGCGGTGGCCTTCTTGGTGGTCTTTTTGACGGGCTTTTCCGAGGTTGCCGGTTCACTGGTCTTTTCTTCGTCCTTGTCCGAATCGATATCGAGACCGGCAGTAAAATCGTCGAATTCTTCGCTAGAACCGCTGGTCGTTTCTTCGGCATCGGCAATCACTTCTGCAGAGGCCATTTCGCTAGTGACAACAGGAGGAGTGAGGCTCTCCGCGGTGATCTCATCGTCAAGGCCGGCAGTGAAACTATCATCGTCGTCTTCTTGAACAGAAGAGGGTAATTCCGCTTCCGGAACGGGCGCAGTGGGATGTGAGGGAATGGGGTGTTTCTTTCCTTGGGGTCGGGCAGGAGGAACCGAAGGTGGGGGGGGGGCTTCTTCTTCGAGTCCTGAGTTAAACTCGTCATCGGTTGGGACAGCAACAGGAACATTCAAAGCGCCCGGTTGAGAGGAACCCATGGGAATTTCGACCGGTGTGAACGAACCGCCGCGACCGCGATCCCGATCCCGCCCTCCTTCTCGACCGCGATCCCGATCCCGCCCTCCTTCTCGACCGCTTCGCTGCGGGAGAGGGGCCGGTTCAGGAGGGGGGGGGAAATAGGCACTCGAAACATCCGAAACGTGAAGGAAACCATTTTTCCCAATGCCAAAATCGACAAAGGCCGCTTGGATACTCGGCTCGATGTTGACCACTTTGCCTTTATAGATATTGTTGACGTAGCTTTCTTGGCTGGCACGTTCGACGTAGAGTTCTTGCAAAACACCGTCTTCTAAAATAGCGATGCGGCACTCTTCGGGCTGCATCACGTTAATCAGCATCACTTTCTTCATGAGGGGTCTTCTTTACTTTGAGAGTCTTCAATAATTCCTAATGTTTTCATTCGACCACCGGACCGTTGGGGGACGCCCCCCAAGATGCAGTTGCGGGGTCTTTTTTGTTTTCATTCGTACGTTCGGCCAATCGTTCCAGAGCTTGGAAAGACGGCGGTACGGGGCGTGATTTTATCGGTCCAGAAGGGGGAAACCTTTGGGCCTCGGTTTCGGATATTTCGTCGGCAATTTCCAGATCAAATCGCTCGACGAGCAAACCATGAACCACGGGATTCGGCAGATCGAATAAGGAAGCGACCTCTTCGATCCGAGCCGTGCCTTCACCGGTGATCCACAAAGTCACTTCGAGTTGGCCATCAGCCACCCGACAATGATCGAGGTAAGGGCGAATGTCAATCTCGCGCGGTTTGGGATGGGTGCGAATCACCCATAATTCAGGGGCTTGTAAGAGTTGTTCACAACGGTGGCTCCAAGTCTCGGGGCTGATTTGGTGTTGTTGCAACCAAGCCGAAGTGTCAATACGATAAAAAGCCCGTCGGGGTTGGGCAGTCTGCTTAATCGGAATACGCCGAATGTCGAGAAAATGCAGTCCCTGCGGGGCTTGGGCGGTTAACCGAGCGAGAATTTCGTCAGGGGGAATGGTTTCGGTCAGTTCGAGTTCAACGACCTCGCGAGAACCGACAATCCCCAAGGAGAGGGACAAAGCAAAAATCAAGCGGGGTGTGGGATGAAATCCCTCGGTCATACGGAAAGGGAGTTGGGCACGGCGAAGCATACGTTCCCAAGTCCGCATCAGATCATGATGGCTGACAAGGCGAAGTTCGCCAGATTTGCAGAATCGGATTCGGACTTTGTCTAATGGCATCAGTTGGATTGGTGGTGGGGGCCAAAATCCAGGGTTTGCAGCCGGTATCCGTGGGTGGGGGAAAGGGAAAGAACCGAAAACTCGGGGAGCAGAACACTCGGACCGGTTCTGATCTAGGTGAGAAGAACCATTCGATCCAGAGAATGCAACCTTCGTGGCAGTGTTTCCAATAGCCCGTATCACAGGTTACCGGAGTGTTGGGTTAGCGGGTTAGCACATCGGCCTCACTCGTCGCCAAGGTCTCCAAACACATCGGGATAAATACGCTTCATTTCAGCACGGAGAAAGCTGACAATCTCACGGGCTGAATCTAACTCGAGGGCGGTTTGGGCGATTCGTTGGGCTGTAGGGAGATCGAGACGGCTCACCACAGCTCGAACGTCTGCAAGATTATTGGCAGTTAAGCTCAATTGACGCAAGCCCAACCCGACCAGTAATGGTGTAAAAAGCGGGTCGCCGCTCATTTCACCACAGACATTCACACTGATCCCGCGATCTTCGGCAGCGCGAACGACCCGTTCGATCAATCGCAAGACGGCCGGATCGGCAGGATTATACAGATCGGCCACATGTTCATTCGTCCGATCTGCAGCTAGTGTATATTGTATAAGGTCATTTGTCCCTATCGAAAAAAAGTCAACCATTTGGGCAAAACGGTCGGCCATCAGGGCGGCCGAGGGGACCTCAATCATGGTGCCTACAGGGATATTGGCGTTAAAGGCAACCCCCTCATGGCTGAGGTCCTCTTTCACATCTTCCAGTAATCCCCGACAGGCGGTCAGTTCGGTCGTAGTACTCACCATCGGGAACATGATGCGCACATTCCCATGGGCGCTGGCCCGCAGGATGGCCCGCAATTGTTTGCGAAACAAACCTGTATCTCTGAGGCAAACTCGGACGGAACGCACCCCCAGTGAGGGATTTTTTTCAGGGGCCGAGACGGCATGAGCCGAAGCGAACTTATCGGCTCCTAAATCGAGAGTGCGAATCACTACGGGGCGATCGCTACCTACTTCCCGCAGAACCCGAGTATAAGCCCGATAATGTTCTTCCTCGGTAGGATCGCACGATCGCCCTGCATACAAAAATTCCGTGCGATACAGACCGATTCCCTCGGCCCCGCGAGCCACACAAGACGACGCTTCTTCTGGAAATTCGATGTTGCCGAGCAAGCGAATATGGACCCCGTCCCGAGTGGAAACAGGACGTTGCAAACCCACGACCCAATGCCCCGTCTTGCTTAAGCGACTATCTCGGATTCTGCGATAGCGATACAAAGTGGCCGGATCGGGGTTCAAAATCATCGTGCCATCAGTGCCATCAACAATGAGAGTATCCCCACCAGAAATTTGGTTAAGGAAAGGACCTAAGCCGACCACGGCCGGTATTTCCAGCGCGTTTGCTAAAATGGCGGTGTGACTGGTCTTTCCGCCATGTTCGGTGGCGATGGCGTAGACTTTGGATCGATCCAGCGAAGCGGTCTCACTTGGGGTCAGATCATGAGCAGCGATAATGACCGGTTCGGCCAAATTCAGCAACGGGTCGCCCCGTTCGCCGATCAATTGGTCGAGAATCCGTCGTTCGATATCATGTAGGTCCGAGGCCCGCCAAGCTAGAAAAGATTTTTCGCCCAAGGCTTTGAGCTTCTCGATAAACCCTCGGATGGCCCGCGTGACCGCATATTCAGCCGTGTAGCGATCGACCTGAATGAGTTTCTGCAATTCTTCGATGAGAAGGGGGTCTTCCAAAAGCATTGCATGCGAGGCAAAAATGGCCCCGTATTGAGCACCCAGTCGACGGGTGACATCTTCTTGAGCCAAGGCTGCATCCTTGACCACTTCTCGCAAGGCGATTTGGAGGCGGTTCCATTCCGCAGAGACTTGTTCGGGTTTGACTTTTTGTTGAGGAATGCGCAGCCCTTGGGTATCGAGAACAAGGGCAGGCCCAACCGCCACCCCTTGCGAAACGCCAATGCCGCGGATTATTTGCATGGATGATTCATTCTCAACACTATTCGGGGATGGTTCCCCATAAATCTTGAGGAGCGATTCTCTCATCGATCAGAGATGGGGCCATCCGTTCCGATTGTCTTAGATTGATGGTTTTACTATTTCAGCTAACTAAAAGCTCCCACCTCAGGCGAACCAAGTAATTCTAGTAAGATCGGCCCTGCTTGTTGAGCATCGGCTCCTTCCACCTCTAAAAGCAGTTCCGTCCCTTCCGAGGCAGCCAACATGAGCAAATCGAAGGGGCTTTTTCCGTTGGCCGGTTTTTGGTCCTGTCCCAATTTATGGACACGCACTTCCGATTGGAATTTCCGAGCGGTCATCACAAAGGCCGTTGCAGGTCGCATATGGAACCCAAGGGGATTGCGAATCACCACAGGTGCGGTAAATCGATCACAAGTCGAGACGGAAACAGGTTCAGGAATCATGATTGTACCCAAGGCTCCGGTAAATTCCGAATCACGGACCACATTTCTTCCTTACTGTTAACAGCTTTGAGTTTCTGAATAGAAGCAGCGCTCTCAGGGTTTGTCGGGGCAAAAGTTCGCACGGACCTTTCCAACGCTTTCAGATGATCGATAGGAAAATTGGGATTCGAGACCACCAGAATAATCAGGTGAACCGGTTGCCCATCGATCGCATCGAAAGGAATTCCTTTTTGAGAAATGCCCATAGTGCAAGCGAGTTTGTTCACGCCGCGATGACGTGAGTGCGGAATGGCTACCCCGTAACCGATCCCCGTAGAGCTGATCGATTCTCTTTCGAGTATGGCACCTACCACCATATCCACATCGCTACTTGGCAGAAGACCAGCGTTGCTTAGGGATTGAACTAACTCGCGGATAGCTTCATCTCGAGTCGTCGCTGTCATCGAGGGCAGCAAAGCACTCGGAGAGAGAAATTCGTGCATGATCGAATCCTCGGCACCTTTCATCACCTTAGTGATGAGCTTGGATTTTCTCTTTGTACTTGTGAATTTGGTGTTGAATGCGATGAATGGCGCCGTCCACCGCCTTCATCAGATCGGCGTTTGTCTCTTTGGCCACAAAGTCATGTTTATGCTCGGCATCCACTTGAATTTCTACTTCCGTGTCGGTTTTTGTATGAAAATCAACAATCACGGAGATCATCGTGATGCGGTCGAAAAAATGGAGAAGTTTAGCAGCCTTTTCTTTGATGATATTTTGGACTTCTTCATGAAGGTGTCCATGTCGGGCAGCAATTTGAATTTGCACGGCCAAAATCTCTCTTTCTATCTGATGGTTAGATTTTCAAGGGATTCGTAGGGGCGTTACGATCACCATTCATTATAGAAGGTAGAACAAATTTGGGGACTTGGAAATCGAGAATCCCTTAAAAGGATTGCCCACAACAGCGATGCAATGGACAATACCCCTCGACTTAAATATCTAGGTCTCGGTTTCTTAAGCAGGATGAGGAATCTTCGGGGCACTCCCTCAGCACGTTGCCCCCAATCTCGATTTGAAGAATAATTTTTCAAGTCGGACCCGATTCTACCCCATTTCAACGAAAGGAGGGGGATTGGTTCCAGAGTTGTATCCGATGTTTTTGGGAGAGAGATATTACTCTTCTCCCACTTGGTAAAAAAGCCCCCCACACCTTGACGCGGTGTGATTATTTCAGGGGGAAAATATTGTGGTGAAGCGAAGTATCCTAATTTCTGAATTCTCGCATGGGGGTAAAGGAATCTCGGGTAAAGATCACACTCTGTTTTCTCTCTCTTGATCCCCCACGTCCTAGAGTAAAGTTGGATTTCAAATCGTGTTGGTGACATCATTATGGGTAAACCTTCTTCCACCTCCGAACAAGCACGTCTGACGACCCTTTTCTCTCAGGTTCGCGATGCGGTTGTGCTGTTGGACCGCGAAGGTCGCATCCAGTTTTGGAACCGTGAAGCGTGTCGTCTATTTGGCTACCGAGCCACCGAGGTTCTGAACAAAGTTTACCTAGAGTTGCTCCCCGTTGAATTTCAACGTGTGCAACAAAGGATGATCCGCCGAGCTTTAGAAGGGTTCGACTCGTACACCGAATGGGAAAGCCAACGTCAAGATGGTTCGAGAATTTGGCTCGAAGGTGATTTCCGCCCGATGCACGGGGAACTGGGCGAAATTCGCGGCGTAGTAGTGGTTATTCACGACATCACGAAAATCCGTGCCGAGGAAACCGCTCGTCAAGCCAGTGAAGCACGATTGCGGGAAATCTGTGATAATTTCCCAGGCGCCGTCTTCCAAGCGATGATGAATCCCGAAGGGGCCGATTCGTTTACCTTTTTTTCCGGCGGGATTTTAGCGCTGGTGGAAGCCAATCAGGAAGAAATCAATCAGGTCTTTTTCGAGCAGAATTCCTGTCTCTGTCCCAATCATCAAACGCTGCTATTAGATGCCTTTCGCGAGTCGGCGAACAACTTACTTCCCTGCGACCTTGAGTTGAATATCACCACCAGCCAGACCCAACAAAATAAATGGTTACGGGTACGGGCCACCCCCAAGCGAAACGAAGATGGTTCCACCACTTGGAATGGAGTAATGATCGATGTCACCGATCGGATTCGCTCGGGTGAAGCGCTCCGCGAAAGCGAAGCTCGGTACCGCCTGATGACCGAGAACGTGACCGATCTGATTTGTCGCTTATCTCCTAGTGGGGAAATTCAATTCGTTTCCCCTGCGTGTGAAAGCCTTTTGGGGTTCACTCCTTCCGAGCTAGTCGGCCTGAACTGGCATGATATTGTTCATGCGGAGGATCAAGAAAATGTGGCGAAATCGTTCCGCCAAGTCGTCACAGGTCAGGGGCCGCAAATTTTAGCCTATCGCTTACGTCGCAAGGATCAGTCCTTAGTTTGGGTCGAATCCTCATCCCGTGCGATACTGGATCGGTATCACGTTCGGGAGGTGATTTCGGTCACCCGAGATATTGAAGATCGAAAAAAACTGGAAGCCAAAATCGGCAACGCTCTGAAGATGGAAGCCGTGGGTCGCTTAGCAGGCGGAATTGCCCACGACTTTAATAACCTGTTGACCGTCATCAACGGTTTTAGCGAAATGCTCCTGAAAAATCTCGCCCATCAAGAAACCTCGCGGAGCCTTTCCCAAGTGAAGGAGATTCGCACCGCCGGTGAACGTGCCAGCGGCCTTGTCAGGCAACTTTTGGCTTTTGGTCGGCAACAGATTCAAACCCGAACCCGAGTGAATTTGAATCAGGTCGTCACCGATTCGGCCAATCTGCTTTCCCGCCTCATTGGTGAGGATATTACCTTAAAAACAGAGCTTTCACCCGATTTGGGGCTGATTTTAGCCGACGTCACTCAGTTAGATCAAGTACTGATGAATTTGGTGGTCAATGCGCGCGATGCCCTTCCCGATGGGGGGAACATCATTCTGCGAACTAGTAACGTGGAGATCAAACCGGAACATCGTTTCCCCGATGATGTTCGGCCGGGCCAATACGTCATGTTGGAAGTCGAGGATGATGGCTGCGGAATGGATGAAAAAACCATGAGCCGGATTTTCGAGCCTTTCTTCACAACCAAAGACATCGGAAAAGGAACAGGTCTGGGCTTAGCGATGGTTTATGGGATTGTCAAACAATCCGAAGGGCATATTAGCGTGGAAAGCCGAGTCAACGACGGGACGAAATTCCGGATTTATCTCCCTCGTTTAGGAACCATCGAATCGAAAACCCCATTGCCGATGAAAAAGCGTCCCGATACAGTTTTTATCGGTCGGGAAACCATTTTGTTGGTGGAAGACGATTCTTCGGTCCGGAAAGTGGTTGCCAGTCTGATTCAATCCCTGGGGTATCGAGTGGTCGAAGCCACCGGAGGCATGGAAGCCCTGCGAACCTGTCGCGAATATACAGGGACAATTCACCTGCTATTAACCGATGTGGTTATGCCGATGATGAACGGCCGAGAACTGGCCGATCGCGTGAAGAAAATTCTTCCCG
>JAOAAA010000147.1 GCA_026419115.1 Gemmataceae bacterium | reverse complement strand
TTGAGGATATTCAATCCCGATGGAACATTGATGCAACCCTCACGCGATTATCTGCTGATTCAGAAGGATCGAGCCGATCGTGCCGAGAAACGAGCCGAGCAAATGAAGAAAGATGCCGAAATAGAAAAACTGGCTCGGATCGCTAGTCAGGAACGCGCCGAACAAGAACGCCTCCGTGCCGAAGCCGAAGCGAAAGCCAAACTCGAAGCGGAACAACGCGCTGAGACCGAAGCGAAAGCCAAACTCGCTGCTCTTAAGCAAGCTGAAGAAGAACGCCTCCGCGCCGAAGCCGAAGCGAAAGCGAAACTCGAAGCGGAATTACGCGCCAAACAGGAAGAAGAAAAAGCCAAAGAACTGGCCGCACAAAATGAACGACTTCGCGAGATGCTCAAACACTTGGGTATTGATCCCAATCAACTTCCACCGAATAACTAGTAAGATAGCTCTTTTGCATCGGACCTCTTCTTATTTCTCGTGATATGAATCCAGCATTTTTAGAAATGACATGATGATGTTTCCAACGAGAGACGACGATTGACGATTGCCTAACCAAGGCATGGAGATAGACTTTTTCTTTTGTTGAGATCGTTTGCCACTCAATTGATCGGGCTAATCTTTCTTGGCACCCAGACAGTATAAAGTCCCTTTCTCTGTTCCAAAGATCACATAACCATCTATGGCGGCGGGGGCACAAATTACAGGACTATCCACCATGAAGGATTGAAGGCTTTTGCCTGTTTTCAGGTCTAAAATATAAAAATTCTCATCCGAAGAACCAATAAAGACTCGATTACCGACGATTAACGGAGAACTATCCACACGGCGATCCGTTTGAAAATCCCAAACCGATTTACCCGTATTTCTTTCAATGGCCCATACTTTGGAATCGCGGCTTCCGATCACAACCAAATCACTGACAACCGCAGGGGAAGAATAGAATCCTGCCTTACGTTTTGGAGCTTCAAACTCCCACGAAATTTTTTCGTTCGTTAAATCCACTGCGAGAACCTGATTGGTCATCGTCCCCACATAAAGGGTGTTGTCAACGACTGCTGCCGAAGCCCCTGTTTGCCCCTTGAGATCAACGGAAAACTTTTTTTTGCCGGTCTTCAAATCGACGGCATGCATATTGGAATCACACCCTGCGACAAAGGTCATCCCTTTGGCAATCGGGACAGAACCAAAGATAGGGCCATCGGTCCGAAACTCCCAGACCTTCTTCCCATCTTGGTCAAGACAATACACCGTCGAATCATGAGAAGGAATCAGAATCCGATCCTCAAAAAAGTTGGCCGAGGCCGTGATCTGATCCTCAGTTTCAAATTTCCACAAGACTTTCCCTGTTGTTAGCTCCAGCGCATAAAACTTCCCATCCACATCCCCAACGTAGATACGGCCTTTGTGGATCGCAGGGGGAGCCTTGATCGGTCCTAATTTAGTCGCCCACTTTTGCTTACCCGATTTCAGCTCGACGGCATACAAATTCTGATCGTAAGAGCCAAAATAGACAATGCCATCGACAATGACTGCCCCCCCCTCGATGGCATCCTTGGTCTTAAACTCCCAAAGAATATCCATCTTGTCAGGCAACTTCGCAGTAGATACTCCCGTTTGAGTGACCCCACCACGGAAGATCGGCCAATCATTGCTTTCTGCCATGGCCGATAAGCAGAGGACACAAAAAGGGAACAAAGCGATACAAAAAGGTTTCATGAACGACTCGTGGGAAAAATCAAGTTGACGAAGGTAATTTTTAGGGGTATGGCCCCCCCCCCCCCGAGGATTTTTTCGGACACATGCCAGTATGGCAAATGCACATTATGCAATAACTTTTACCCCCCCCTCTAAGGAATTTTCAACGGGGGCCATTCACAAAAAATTGGGCGGAACAGGTTGTTTATTTCACGATCGCCAGAATATCGTTTTCGGTCATAATGAGATATTCTTTATCACCGATGGTGATCTCGGAACCTGCATATGAAGAGAACAGAACAATGTCACCCACGTTCACTGTGAAGGCGCCCCGTTTGCCATTGTCCAAAACCTTGCCTTCCCCACGATCCAGTACTTTCCCTTTGCGAGGTTTTTCTTTGGCATTATCGGGGAGGAGGATTCCCCCTGCGGTCTTTTGTTCGGCTTCCAATCGTTCGATCAGAATGTTCTCATTCAAAGGCACAACCTTCATTGCTTAATGACTCCTTGAAAAGGTTTTTCGGGTGGTTCATCTGGATTACCATAGGCTCGGATCAAGGCACGAACAACCGTCGAGATCACCATATGAGGATTCACCGGCTTGGGCACCACGCTGAAAACTTGGGCATGAAAAGCCTGCCGCATCAGATCGGTGGTCGCATCGGCCGTAATCAGAATGGCGGGCAACAGCGCGTTCACTTGGCGGACCAACTCGAGAGTTTCCAGTCCGGTTAGTTTGGGCATGTGCATATCCAGTAAGGCCAGATGCACCGGTTTCGACTGGACGACATCCAATGCTTCCTCACCGTCTGCAGCCAAGACCGGATGAAAGCCGCGTTGCTCGACAATCTCCGCGAGTGTTTCGCGAAGATTGCGATCGTCATCCGTAATGAGAATCGAATAGTTACTAGCAGACGGCATTTGTTATCTACCTCAACTCTGGCTCCTGTTTTGGGTCGTATCATGCATCATGATCGAGGGTCAATCAATTTTTTGATTAGCAAATAGTATGCCAAATCTATCGCCATCAGTTTTTATTAAGAACCCTCAAAAAACCCTTCTAAGCCTAACTCCTTTATTTGCTTCATGATGACCGATTTTCGATTTTTTTGCAAGGGCTGCCAAGAAGGGATGAGGAATTGTGCCAATCTGACAGGTTCTCCGATACCGACACGCCTGTTTTCTCCTATTTGTTCATCTCACTGTGCGATCGTTTTTTCTACTTTTTCATACCTGAAACGGGATGGATTTGGATCGTTCCGTTGTCGTGACCACTCAAGATAATTTTTCCATCATTTGAGAGGATCACCGAATAGCCCGGATTCCGAACCTGTGTGGCAAAGATAGGCTCGGCCTTATTGAGATCGAAAACTCGCACATTTCCTGCGTAGCCAATCGTACCAAGGGTCTTGCTTGCTTTGGCCCACGACAGAGCAAACAAATCATCCGAAGTTGGCCCCAATTTCTTCGATTCTTTTGCCCCAGCCACATCCCAAGTCCTTATTGTGCGATCCTGACTCACGGAAATTAACACGTTATTTTCCGTGAAGACGACACCGGTCACCCCTAATTCGTGCCCTTTGAGTTGCTTGCTTTCCTTTTGGGTGGGTACATCCCAAATCTTGATCAGGTCCGATCCTCCCGAAGCCAGCAATTTATCATCGGGAGAGAAGCTCAATGAATAAATCGAGCCACCGTGAGTGCCCAAGTTCTTTTGCTCTTTGCCTTCAACGGGGTTCCAAAGTCGAACCGATTTATCGGCATTGCTTCCCCCGCTCGCGAGGAGTTTATTGTCGTTCGAGAAGGTCAAAGCACCGATGGTGTCGGTATGCCCTTTGAGTTCGTGCTTTTGTTTCCAATCGGCAACCTCGAAAATGCGAACCGATTTATCATGACAACCGGTTGCAAGGAATTTTCCATCGCTTGACCAAGCAACCGCAGCAACCGGTTCCGGATGGGGAAGGACTTTGATTTCCTTCAAACCTTTATCGGTTAATTCCCAAATTTTGACGTTTTTATCAAAACCAGCCGATGCCACTTTTTTGCCATCAGGCGAGAAAGCCAGTCCATGAACCAAAGCCCCGTGCGCCTTAGTTTCAGACGGCGAATTCTGTGCCTGAGCAAGGATAACCAAGGCAGTACAGAGAAAACCAGTGGAGAGTAAACGAAACATGGAAACGATTCTCAGGAGGGTCCAACAATCGGGCATGAAGATGAAACTATAGGAATTCGCTGCAATGCCAAGAATCGGCAACAAGAAAGCTCACAGGAATTTATCGCAGGTCTGAGCTGAGTGTTCGTATGTTTTTGATACGCCTTCCAACCTAGTCGTAATATGTGTATACCCTCATCGGTGAGATGTTTTAGGAATCTTTGCTGGAGCGGGGTTGCCAATTCGCCGATATTCCTTCATAGTGAACAAAAGAACAGGCAGGCACCCTATGAGTCAACGAATCCTTGGGATTGATCCCGGTTTGAATATCACGGGATATTCATTAATTGATCGAACTGCAGAAGGACCACGCTTATTGGAGGCGGGTATTATTCGCACTTCGGAAGGAAGAAAAACTTCTGACATGGCCCAGCGACTTCGCATCCTTTATGATGGGGTTTGTGAGATTGTCAACCAATACCATCCCACGGCCGTGGCGATGGAACAGTTGTATGCTCACTACGAGCATCCTCGCACTGCCATCCTCATGGGGCATGCTCGCGGGGTATTGGTTTTGGCCGCAACTCTAGAGGGGATTCCGTTGCAGAGCTATTCCGCCACACGAGTTAAGCAAGTGATGACCGGTCACGGTCGGGCTAGCAAAGAACAAATGCAATGGGCCATTTTGCGGGAACTTCGCCTGCAAACGATGCCCGAACCCGCTGACGTCGCCGATGCAATTGCTCTGGCGCTCTGCCATTATTACAGCAACGGAATCGATACTCCTGCCCCCCAAGGTCAAAATTCAATCCAAATTGTTGAAGGGCCTCGCACGAAACTCCCTTTGTCTCACGGAATGATTGACACACCATGATCACAAAGCTGACCGGTATACTGAATCGTGTTTTAGATGAAGAGGTCCGCGTGCAGATCGGTCCTTTCGAATATCAAATTCTCATTCCCGAATTTGTTCGTCGGCAGATTCAATTGAATACCGGTTCCGAAATTACTTTTCATATTCTCGACTATATTGAAGCGAACCAAAACTCGAACCGTATGATCCCTCGGCGGATTGGTTTTTTGAGTGAACTCGAACTCGAGTTTTTTGAACTGTTTTGTACTGTGGATAAAATAGGAACAAAGAAAGCCCTCAAGGCGATGGGCCGCCCGATTAAGGAATTGGCCGATGCGATCCAACGGCAGGATGTCAAATGGCTCACCACCATGCCCGGAATCGGGAAAACCTCGGCAGAGCAGATCATCGCCACCTTAAGAACAAAAGTGGCCAAATTTTCGATGGTGCAGCCGACCTCTGCAAATTCGGGGGCTTCCCCTACCGGAAATGCCGGAGGTCCGACTGGGATTAATCCACAAATTTTTGAGGATGCTTATGTGGCGTTAATGACCCTTGGCCTATCGCCGGTCGATGCTCGTAATCGGCTTGACATGGTCATCGCATCAGGGGTGGAAATCAAAGAAGTGGCCGACGTGATCAATGCGGTTTTCAAAAGAAGCGAGTCCTAATAATCAGCGACCTCACAGAGAAGAGACATCTTAAAGGTAAACCAACATGGGGCGAGAACCTGCGAATTTGAATATCAACGACGAGAAGAACCGCAATGCCGCTCTTCGACCTCGAAAATTGAACGAAGTCATCGGCCAGCGTGAGGTCACACAACGTTTATCAATTGCGGTCAACGCCGCCAAAAAACTCAAGGAGCCATTAGGACACATTTTGTTCGATGGCCCCCCAGGATTAGGCAAAACAACCTTTGCCACTGTGTTACCGAACGAATTGGGCACCTCCCTCCAGATGACCAGCGGCCCCGCTCTCTCCAAACCGGCCGATTTGCTTCCTTTTCTTACCAACCTTGAGGAAGGGAGCATTCTGTTTATTGACGAAATTCATCGGATGCCCCGTGTTGTGGAAGAATTTATTTATCCAGCAATGGAAGATTTTCGCATTGATATCATTCTGGGAGAAGGCCTGAATGCCCGAACCATTTCGATGAATCTGAAACGCTTCACCTTGATTGGTGCCACCACTCGTTCGGGGATGCTTTCCGGACCCATGCGAGATCGTTTCAAAATGCATGAGCATCTCGAATTTTATTCCGTCGAAGAGTTGTCGCAAATTGTGCGCGTCAATGCCAAGAAACTTGAGGTGGGCATTACCGACGAAGCAGCATTTGAATTGGCCCGCCGCTGTCGAGGCACTCCCCGAATTGCTAATGCCCGCTTGTGGTGGGTGCGAAACTTTGCCCATAGCGAAGGAGATGGGAACATCACTATTGATATTGCCAAACGGGCACTAGATATGCAAGCCGTCGATAGCGAAGGCCTCGATAAACAAGATCGCCGCTATTTGGAAACGCTGATTCAGGTTTTTGATGGCGGGCCAACCGGTGTGGAAGCGATTGCCGCCACGATGAATCTTCCGGCAGATACACTTTCGGATGAGGTGGAACCGTTTTTGCTCCGTGAACAATTTGTGATTCGTTCCCCACGAGGACGTATTGCCACCCCCAAAGCATTCGAGTTGTTAGGGAAAAAGCCCAAACCCGAAAAACCACCCGAACGGGGTCTATTCGATTAATCACATATTCCCGCTGCTTATCCATCAATCCCAATAGGGGGGGGCATCCAATTTCAAAATACTTAGAAAATTCGACCTAGGACCTAAGCCAATAGTACCGGACTAGTGACTTCATCCCTTCTTATCGTCATCAACGGGAATCATGTGATTCTAAAAAATGAATAAAGTTGGAGATACAAATCACTCTCACAGACACCTGCATAACATCAAAAATTTGATTCATTCTTATTACAATAAAGATCGAAAATCTTCTGTTCCTAGTAATCGTCGGCAAACACTTTCTTTTATCATGACACCAACTACAAAACCTACAAAACCGACTACAATAACACCAGCAATCATTCCTCCAATTCCCCCCCAAATTCCCCAAGCATTCCCTACAAAAAAACCGATTCCCCCACCAACTAATATACCTAAAATGATAACCCCATAAACAAACAATTCATCGGCAAGGATTCGGTTAAGACCTTTAAATTTCACGGCATAACGAGCATACCAATCCGTGATACATTCGCCCGTATCGGCCCATTCAAATTCTTGTATCGGAAAATAATCGTCACAACTGGCACAAAACGTTTGTTTAGGATGGTAAAATATATGTGAGACGTAAGTGAAATCCATCCCATCTACAAGAGTCTCCTCGCCACATTCTCGATGTCGGTATACCCTTGATTCCCGTTGATTTTGTCCCATCTCTGTATCCCCCGCAAAATTTAACTGATCTCAACACGATGTGCAGCTTGGTATTTCCATTCACGCTATTTGAATCTATGGTTCATTATTTCAAACCCTTCATAGGTATCACAAATCTTCTTAAAGGTAAACAATAAATTCATTTCATCAGGATATTCACTCGGCTAGGCTTTTCGATTTGATGAAGTCTTCACCACCTTCTTTGTGTTGATCTCGGCCCAATCATCTTTTAACTCAGAGCATCTCTCAAGAGATTTTCTGAGACGATACTCGCTTTTTTTACTTCCGCGAGGGGGGAACTTCGCTTTTAATTGGGACCCCTTTACTTTACCAAGATGGTAATTCAGCGGGTAGGGCTTCAAGGTATTTTTGGGCGGCCCCTGTGTTGAAATCCACAACCGATCCGGTCGAGGAAATTTTCCCCGCCTCACGCAGTTGAGAAAGCACATCGAAACAAATGGCCGTCTCCGGACAAATGCTGATGCCCGTTTGTGAAGCGGCTCGACGCATCCAGAATCGGATTCGATCTTCCCGACCTGCCACCGCTAAACCGTGCGATTGTCGCACCGCATCGAGAATCATGAAATCGCCCACAGCCACCGGAACCCGTAATCCGCTAGCCATCGTGTTTGCATTCGGGAACAGCTCGGCCAAACGCTCTCCCTTTTCAAAAGCCCGCACAATCGGGGCGCACCCTTCACTTTGGCAACTAATCAGGCGGGGCATTTTTGAGGAATTCAACCAGCCGAGTGCCTTTAATTCCTGAAACGCTTTCCACATCCCAATCAGACCGGTCCCCCCCCCTGTTGGGTAGAGAATCACATCGGGAAGATTCCAATCGAGTTGCTCGGCTAGTTCCAGTCCCATCGTCTTTTTTCCTTCGAGCCGGTATGGTTCTTTGAGGGTCGAAAGGTCGAACCAACCTTCGGTCGGGGCCTGTTCGCGAACGATCTTCCCACAATCGTTAATCAACCCATTGACCCGAAAGGCATGGGCACCGAACAAATAAGGCTCCATCTGATTGACAACCGGAGTATCGGTTGGCATGAAGACATAGGCCTGCAGCCCCGCCCGAGCGGCATAAGCGCTGGCAGCCCCCCCTGCGTTGCCCGCCGTCGGGAGAGCCAACTTTTTTATGCCCAACCATTTGGCCATACTCACGGCCATCGTCATCCCCCGCGCTTTGAACGAACCGGTCGGCAAATGCGACTCATCCTTGATCCAAAGTTGATTCAAACCAAATTCCTTGGCCAATTCGGAACAATCCAAAAGCGGCGTCCACATTTCGCCCAAAGAAACAGGTGAAACATCGAAGGGTAACGGCAAAAGTTCTCGATAACGCCACATCGATTGAGAACGAGATCGAAAAACCTCACGAGAGATCGAACGCGAAATCCCTTCGAGATCGTAGCGAACCCAGAGTGGACGCCCCGTATGCATCGAATGAATTTGCCCAAAAGGAAATGGCGTTCCATCCCATGCACTTTCGAGATGGGTAACATAATGAGTACGCATTGTTGGTTGAACCTTTGAAAAATCGGGTCGGTAGTATTAGGATTATCGATCTAGGAAGAATTGGAAAAAAAATAAGACCCTCGGGAGGTCCGAAGGTCTGAGCGTTGTTCAAAAATCTGATCGAGATAAATTAACGGCAACCACCGAAGCAGCCACCGAATTTACCAAAGCAACCGCCAAAGAAACCGCCGAAGCAGCTCTTGCCGGTGTAGCCGTGACCGCAGCTTGTGCCACAGCTACCGCAACCACCGTAGTTGGAAGTATAGCAAGGAACTTGGACGGTCTTCTTCACAGGAACGTATTCGCAAACGGTTTGGTCAACCATTTCTTTGGTGGGGACGATGTCGCAAACGGTGCGAACGCCTTCTTTCTTAACAGCCACACATTTGGTGACATTCACGGTAACTTCTTTCTCAACAGGAACGCACTTGGTGACAAGTTTTTCACCGGTCTTTTCGACGGCAACGCACTTGGTGACGTTCACGGTGACTTCTTTCTCAACAGGAACGCACTTGGTCACCGTTCGTTCCCCTTTCATTTCGACAGGGACGCACTTGGTAACGTTCACGGTGACTTCTTGAGTGGTAGCAACTCGTTCGTAAACGGTGCGGCACACAGTTTGATGTTCAACAACCGTGGTGAAGCTGGTACCACAGCCCCCACCGAAACCTTTGTTGCAGAACTTGCCGAAGCAACCGCCGAAGCAGCCATGACCACCATAGCTAGAGGTGGTGCCACAAGGATCGGCACAAGGAACTCGCTTGCAAACGGCAACCGTTTCGGTCACGGTACGAGGAACACAAGCGTAGGTGGTCACCATTCGTTTTTCGGGGGTGGTCACCATTTGGTTCACAACGTAGGTATAGGGGACTTTTTCGGTCACATAGGTGTTTTCGATAACCTTACGTTTTTCGGGAGTGGTCACCAATTCGTTAACGGTGTATTTGTAGGGGACTTTTTCGGTCACATAGGTGTTTTCGATGACCTTACGTTTTTCGGGGGTGGTCACCAACTCGTTGACGAAATACTCAAATTTTTCTTGGCGAGGAACCATCTTGTTGACCGTCACTTCGACTTTACGGGTCGTGTAACGGGGTTCCATCACCGTGATTTCCTGAGTGGTATAGGTC
>JAOAAA010000146.1 GCA_026419115.1 Gemmataceae bacterium | reverse complement strand
TGATCGGAGAGGTTTTCTGGGCGTAGGAAATTTTCAGGAGGTTTGCCATCTCCTAAAGCCAAAGCCCCATATTTGGCCCCCAAAAAACCAGCATCCTTTGGGATAAATCCCCCCGACATGGGTTTGACCCAAACATAGGGGGGTAGCCCACTCGTGCCAGAACCCAGAAATTTCGCCACAGCCGAGCCAAAGTAAGGGTAGGTGACTCCACGATTTTTTGGATCCCCCCTTTGGATACGATCCACCCCTGCCGAGTGCGAATTATCCTTAGTGCAAAGCGAGCGAAGAATCGCTAGATGCTTCATTTGCTGAGCAGTTTTCGGCAACAATTCCGAGATATGAATCCCTGGAACACTGGTGGGAATCGCTCGGAAGGGGCCTCCAAACTCGGTATTCGGTTTCGGGTCCCAGCTCTCCAATTGGCTGATGCCACCATCAAGCCAAACAAATAATACTTGCTTTTGTTTCTTCTTCAATTGCTCGGCAACAACGGGGGTGGTCAACTGACCTAACCCCAAGGCCGAAGCCGCCCCGAAACCAACAGAGCCAAGCCATTTCCGTCGGGAAAGGGTATGATCTTGAGCAACACAAAGGGGATGAGATGTATTCATAAGGGTGTGCCTGTTAATGGTTCACAAGAAATTCTGTCGAGGCCAACAGAGACCAAACGATCCTCGCCCGAGCCTGAGCCATTTTGTCGTGATTCTTCTTGAGATAATCGAGGGCGGTTTGTTTCTCTTCTGAGTTCGGACGACGAGACAGAACAGAGAGATAAATTTCCTCAATCGCCGTCTCATTACTGTCAATCTTTGATAACCGAAACGCCAGATTCCCTTCTCGTGGTGTATTCAACCAATTCAAAATGAGCGGATCATTTAAGAAGAACAACGCGGATTTAAGTGATGTTTCAATCTCGTCTTCTGGCTCGCGTGGGGGATTTGCAAAAGCCTTTACGAATTTAGCTCGTATCGTTTCCAGAGAATCATTTGATTTCGGAACATCATTTGATTTTTGAGAATAATAATAGTTTCTTTCTCCCAGAGCTTCCAAAACACTATTCATCAATTGCTCTGCAGATAATCTTTTTTCTAATGCTGTCAAAAACGATTCTGGTTTATTTTTTTGATCGTCCGTTATAAGACTCGATCTTTGATATGTTTCCGAAAGAAGAATCTCACGTTGCAGATGTTTGATATTGAATTGAGATTTGACAAATTCTTGAGCTAAATAGTCTAATAATTCGGGATGAGAAGGAGGATTATCCCGATGATCTAAATCTAACGGGTGGACTAATCCCCTACCCATATAGAGAAACCACAAGCGATTGACAAAATTCCTTGAAAAATAGGGGTTTTCCTGAGTGGGGAGTTGTTCCGAGAGAATCTGAAGGGGACTAAATTTCAGTTTGCCTAGCTTTTTCGTTTTAGGGTCCGGAGCGACGAGATATTCATTACCTTTTTCAAAGTTTTGAATGTCAATTTCTTTTCCTCCCGGAATTAACAACCCTACTTCCAGTTCATTTTTTCCAAAGACCGAGATAAATTTGATTTTACTATTCAAAGGTTTTTCACTAATACTCATCGTCTTAGGATCAACCAAAGACAGATTCTTTACGAAGAGAAATAAACCTTGAAAATCACGTTGTTTATATTCTTTCACAAATAAATGATCGTGACACTGAGCGCAACGCAGATCACGGCCTAAAAACAGTCGGCCAATATCACGGGTTAATGCCGGATAATCGACTGGATTTTGACCGTAGTTTTCAAGTCGTTTGGCCATCCAGAATGCCGCTCCCCGAGTTTCGGGATTTTCCGAGTCGGCCCGCAAAATTTCTTTTACCATCTGATCCCATTTTTTATTTTTCTCAAATGAACTTTTGAGCCATTGTTTCCACTCGGGCGAATCCCCTAATCGTTCCATGAACATGATGTGAAATTGATTAGCGAGATGTTCCGAATGGTCGGGATGAGAAAGCAAATGATCGATAAGTTTGGCTCTCTTATCTTGAGCGGTATCCTTTAAGAAAGACTCAGTCTCGGATCGAGAGGGAATTCGACCGAGTAAATCGAGATAAACCCGACGAACAAATTCTCCATCTTCTGCAAGGGGTGAGGGTTTCGCCTTCCCCGCCTTGGCCAGTATCAGACGATCGATCTCCTGATGAGGTGAAGCTGCTGAGATCACAGAAGTCAGCTTCAGACAGACCAGCAAAATCATGGGAAAATTAATGTGATTATACATAAAAAATTAAAAACGACTGAAAGGTGGGAAATTAAAGTCAGTATATCCTAGTATCTAAAAAAAGTGAATAAAAAAATCCAGAGTTGCAACATCCTTGCCACAACTCTGGATGATGTTGAGGCAGTCACTTCATGCGACTGATACCCTCAATATCCAATGTCTCAAGTTGTCCATCTAGGTAAACGGAATCCTTTCCTTGCACCCATAACTCTTCGCATCCTGCGTTGATTTTCGGGTGAGTTTAGAATCGGGGAATCGCATCCTTGCTACCCCGATTCAGGGGCTGTCCTCATCCGTGAAGACATTACCCCAAGTTTCAAAACCTTTCCACACGGTAACCTTTCCTTGGTTCCGCTAGGTGGAAATTTCCGGTAAGCACAGTTCCCATCCTTGGAATGCGCGAACCGTTATCTGCAATAGCTGGTCTTAAGTCATACTGACCATGTCATTATTGACACGCCCCGCAACCTGAATCACCTAAGTAATACCTCTGGTAATGATAGTGCAGGGCGAACCAGCTTTTAGTTCGTAATGTGATCTCACCAAGATCGAGGTTGATCACCATTTTTTGCTAAACTTTATCGATCGAAGGCCCTATTTGGGAGTTTAGATCGGCCCTCGGAGTTTTGAGAGTGGGACGTCTCCCAGATTGGAAAATTGGTTTTTTGCGATTTCTAACAAAGCCCTGCAGCAAGGACTTGAAGTGTTTAGAACGAGTTTGGTGCTTCGTTTGCTAGAACGCATTCTTGCTATCTCTCGCAGGTTTCAACAACAAGGCGATGGAAGGGATAATACAGTTCTAAAACCAACTGTCAACAGCAAAATCGTCAAAACTGTTTCGCTCGGAAATTTCTTCCCAGACCCCCTAGACGCTCTCTCTCGATGTCAAGAAACCTCGAAAATATCAACGTATTTTGATGTAATTGTCATTTCATGGTCTGAATAAATTTACCTCATATTCTTATATTTAATTACTTGTAATAATGTAAAATAGTTAGAGCAAATTTCGTGTCTCTTCTCTCTCAATTTTCATACAAAAAGTACAAATCGAACTTTGATTATGTTTTGATCGATTAGCTTTAACCCAAGGATTCACGAAATGCCAAGTTACGATTACGAATTGGAAATAGCCCTTGCTGCGGCCCGAAATGCAACTGACTATCTGAGAGAGGCTTATGATCAATTCGTTGTCATCCCGGATGCCCCTGTTTCTATCTCAACCGAGGCAGATAAAGCCTCGCAAGACCTGATCCTAAATGAGCTTTCTAAAGTCTTTCCTTCCGATGCGTATTGTGCAGAAGAACCGACACAAAAACTTCAAAGTTTGGCTCGTCAAGGGGACCGCATTTGGGTCATTGATCCGATTGATGGGACACGTGGATTCGCACGGAAGAACGGTCAATTTTCAGTTATGATTGCACTCTTTGCGGGGGGGGAACCCGTTGTCGGAGTGGTTGCAGAACCAGCACTAAACCGGTACACTTTTGCCAAAAAATTTGGTGGAACTTTTTTTTTCGAGGGGGCCAATTTACCTCGGCGATGTCGGGTGAATCCCCAAAATTATCTATCCGAATGTACACTAGTTCAAAGCCACGCGAAGGGAAAACCCCAACTTGGGGAGATTGCTTTTGGACCTAAAAAAACGCTGCAGACGTACTCTGCCGGCATCAAAATGGCCTTAGTTGCTCGAGGTGAGGCGGACATTTATTTGAACGATTACAGCTTGTTCCACGATTGGGACATTATGGCAGGTCATATTCTTGTTACAGAAGCTGGCGGGCGAGTCACAACCATCTCGGGAAACGAAATTCAGTATCTGCAACAAAATTTTGATCAAAGTGAAGGACTGATTGCCTCCAATGGATTACTTCACGAGGCGGCTCTCAATGCACTCCGTCAGGTTCCATACGAGCGACGAAGTGAATAGGCCCGATTCTATCTGGAGTCTTCCAGAAGCTCGCAAGGCTCTTTCCGAGTTACCAGTCAGCCAGCGAACAAATTTGGGCAGTCTATGGGAGACTAGCGACGAGTTTAGGCCTCGGTAGTGCGACCAAACCTTCGATAAAGGTGGCGAGCGGAGCGAACCATCCTTATCACGCTACTATGTTAAAATGGGATATTGAGGGAATCTTTGGAATTGGTGGTCTTTTAGGTAATTTGGGGATTCTAGAAAAATTTCTGGGGAAAGGGGTCGGGCGAATTCTGAGCATTGATTAGCCTTTGGTGGACTCACTGGAATTGGTAGCTCCATTTGATGAGTCAGTATCGGTGTTGTGGGTTGATTCATCACGAGGAGCGATCGCAACCGAACCCACCTTATCATCTTCACTAAGACTCACAACCCGTACCCCTTTTGTGTTTCGTCCCACAAGTCGAATTTCGCTGGCAGCAAATCGAGTCACCTGACCCCCAACCGTCACGATAATCACATCGTGGTTCTCACGAATGGCTTTAGCGGCTACGACAAGGCCGTTTCGACCATCAGTCTTGATGTCGCGAACGCCCTTTCCTCCGCGACGTTGTAAACGGTATCGCATGGTGGAAGGATCGTTCTCGACGACTTCAGGTTCTTCAGACGATCCTAGTACTTCCTCGATTTCGTTTGCCTCATCACCAGACGAGTTGGGTCCAAACGGGGTTCGTTTGCCGTACCCATTTTCGCAGATGGTCAAGAGGAAACCTTCGGGATCGGCAACCACGAGGCTGACGACTTCATCCCCTTCGCTAAGTGTGATACCTTTCACACCGGTTGTGTTTCGTCCCATGGCGCGAACATCGGATTCACTGAACCGGATGGCCATTCCTGATTTGGTCGAGAGGAGGAGTTCGTCGCCTGCTTTGACTCGTACCACACCAATTAGAGAATCGCCTTCTTCGAGGTTTAAGCCAATGATTCCCCCGCGACGAAGATTCCCATAGGCTTCGAGAGCGGTTTTTTTCACCGTGCCGTTTTTTGTGCAGAAGAGGAGGTATTCGTTATCGGGAAAATCTCGAACGGGGATAATGCCAGCAATTTTTTCTCCCTCTCGAAGAGTGAGGACGTTGGCGATTGCTCGGCCGGGACTAGTACGATCCGCCGGAGGAAGTTCGTAACATTTCAGCCAGTAACACTGACCTAAATTGGTGAAACAGAGCAAGTAGTCGTGCGTTTTGGCGAGGAAGAAATGCTCAATGAAATCTTCGTCTCGGGCACCCCCTTTGACCCCCTTGCCACCTCGGGCTTGGGCGCGGAAGGTATCCTTGGGCATGCGTTTCACATAGCCGGCATGACTGAGGGACACAATAACCTCTTCGTCCTCAATCAGCGATTCCAGATTGATTTCTCCTTCTTCATCGTTGATGATGGTTCTACGAGGATCGGCATAACGAGTTTTCAGACTTTCCAAATCGGCTTTGATGACCGCAGAGATATTCCCTTCGTCGGAAAGCAAGGTCTCGTATTCGGTGATTTCCGCCCGAATCGCCGAGTATTCTTTGAAAATCTCGTCTCGTTCTAGAGATGCCAATTGACCTAATTGCAGTCGAACCACGGCATCGGCTTGTTTCTCCGTCATCTGATAAACATCGAGGGCACCGAGTTCCTTTTGCAGAGCCGCGAAGGCCAACTCACCAATCGCTATTTTGAGCATATGGGCAGTGACCTTCATTTCTTGAAGTTCCTTTTTGGCATCCTCTCGATTGGGAGAAGCTCGACAAATGCGAATGACCTCATCGATTGCAGAAATTGCAATCAGTTGCCCTTCGAGAGTGTGCGCTCGTTTTTTGCATTCCCGTAATTTACATTCGGTTCGCCGCCGAATCACTTGGGAACGATGCTTAAGAAACTCTTGCATCATCTCTTTCAGAGAGAGCAAGCGAGGTCTGCCATCGACAAGGGCCAGCATGATAATGCTAACCGTCTTCTGAAGTTTCGTTGCGGCGTATAACTGGTTGAGAATCAGGTGAGGATCGACCCCTTTTTTCAGATAAACCACAATCCTAACGGGTTCTCCTAATCGGGGAGCCGATTCGTCTCGGACTTCGCTAATGGCCTTGACGAGTGTCTCGGAATTTTTGACCACTTCACCGAGTTGTTCCATTAAGCCATTTCGGGTTACTTGATAGGGGACTTCGCGAATGATGATTTGACCGGCCGAGCCTTTCTTTTCTTCGACCACTTCACAGCGCGCTCGGATGGTGACGCGTCCGCGACCAGTCCGATATCCTTCAATCACGCCACTGCGTCCGCGAATCTCGTTTCCTGTGGGGAAATCGGGTCCGGGAATGATTTTGAGTAATTCCCCCAAGGAGATATTAGGATTATCGAGTAGGGCAATGAGTCCTTCGCAGATTTCGCCTAAGTTGTGCGGGGGAATATCGGTGGCCATCCCCACGGCAATGCCGTCCGAACCGTTCACGAGAAGGTTGGGAAACTTGGCAGGAAGGACTAGGGGTTCGCGATATTTCCCATCGTAGTTATCGATAAAATCAACGGTTTCATAGTCGAGATCAGCCAGAAGATCATCAGAAATCTGAGTGAGTTTGGCCTCGGTGTAACGGTGAGCGGCCGGAGGAAGTCCCGCAATCGAACCGAAGTTTCCTTGACCATGAACCAGTTGATAGCGCATTACCCAATCTTGGGCTAACCGGACCAAAGTGTCATAAATACTGGCGTCCCCATGGGGATGGTAACGTTTCATCGTTTCGCCAACGATGGCAGCGCATTTGGTCGTCGAGGCACTGGGTCGCAAGCCGAGATCGTGCATGGCGACTAAAATTCGCCGTTGGACTGGCTTCAAGCCATCGCGTACATCGGGTAAAGCTCGGCTGACGATCACGCTCATGGCGTAGGTCAGGTAGCTATCCCGAAGTTCCGTTTCAATATCTAAACCCAAAGGGGTATTGCCCGAGTTCCCTATCCCATTCGATTCGGGCGGAATGGGGGGTAAATCGGGTGGGGAGGTGGCAGTTGCCAAAGTTTTCGCCTCCAAAATAAATGGTTAAGGTCGAAAAATCCCCACGAGCATAAGGGTTTTTTCGACCTAGGTTTGGTACAGAAATTCAGTGTTGATATTCTAGAGAAAAACCTTAGTTTACCTAGGTCGGAAGTTGGGAACTTTCCTCTTTTTATGGGGTCTAATAAATTGTCACCCAATCAACCGATTTACCCCCCACCCCTTACTTTTTGGAGGTCAACATGTATCGACTTCTTTCAGTGAGCTGCTTGCTCGCCGGCGTTGTTTTTTTTGTGAGCAACGACACTTCCTCTGCTGAGGACCCGAAACTCTCGGTCGGTGCGAAAACCACCATTGAGAAAAAACTGCCGGTCAAAATCTCCCTCGATGTGAAAAATGTGATGATTCGCAATGTCATCGAGGAGATCGATGCTGCCATGATCGAGGCCAAAGGTGGTAAAATCCGTATCAAACCCAAGCCTGGCGATGGGGTGACCTTAACCACTCGTGTGACCCTGAGTGTGAAAAATGCTCCCTTGGAAGAAGTGCTAGACTTGCTAGTGAAGAATGTCGATCGTGGTTGGGGCTGGTATGTTCACGTTGGTAAACCCGGTGAACAAGATGACGGAGCGATCTATATCACCACGAATTCCAAGGATCGCAAATTTCCCAATGCGGGGGGGGGCGATAAGAAAGATGATCCAAAAAAGAAAGATACCAAAGATAAGTAATACAATCTAACCTAACGCCCCCCTGTACATCTCACTCACGAATTTTTCTGTGGATTTCGATCGTTTATGTCCGGACCCACCTTGGGATTTGGACAATGCCACACCTATCGGCCTCGTTGGGATCGGTGGTAAACTGACCTCGGCAACCTTACTTCGGGCGTACTCCGAAGGGGTTTTCCCTTGGTATAGCTCAGATGATCCCGTAATGTGGTGGTCTCCTGACCCCCGTGCTATTTTTGATATTCACACGGGTATTTATATATCCCGTCGTTTAGCGCGGACCATCCGCAGCGGGAAGTTTGAAATTCGGATGGATACCGCTTTTCGAGAAGTGATGTCCGCTTGTGGAGTTCGTCCAGAGGGAACATGGATTACGCCCGAGATGTTAGATGCCTATACGAAACTCCACGAAGAGGGTTTCGCACACTGTGTTGAAACTTGGCGGGACGGAAAATTAGTCGGCGGGGTCTATGGTGTGGCTTTGTGTGGCCTTTTTGCTGCCGAGAGTATGTTTTATCGCGAATCTGATGCCTCGAAGGTGGCTCTGGCGGCTTTATTCGATCATCTCCGATCTCGGGGCTACACTCTCGTTGATACTCAGATGCTTACCGAACACACTTACAGAATGGGGGCCTTTGAAATCGATCGGGCACTGTATCTTGAGATGCTCAAATATGCGTTACAACAAGAGAATGTGACCTTTCACCCCAATCAAATACCAAAAATTTCCGCATAAGCCTCGGGATTAAATCCTACCACCACGAGGGAACCTAAAATGGCGGTTGGTGCCCGTAAATTCCCTGTAGGCCCCATCAGGAAACTTAACAGGGTCTCCTCATCGGGTCGATCTTTTACAAGATCGAATTGAGTTACCTTCTTCCCTTTAATAGCGATCAACCTCTTCGCATTCTTCAACAGCGCTAAGGCGGCATCCGGCCCGTAGCGGACTTTGTTGGCGTCAACGGTCTGAGTTACCGTGATTTTGGCAGGCTCAAGGAACCCCTGAGCTTTTTTACAGGTTGTTCAGGCATTTCGATTATAAAGCCAATCGATGGATTTTGGCATGTTCGTTCTCCGTTTCATCGATCCTTAGTCGTCCTATATGAACAGAACAAGCCCCGATTCCGAAAATCGAGGCTCGCGCAAAAGGTCTTATTTCTCTTATTGAGTCAATAACTAAGGCGTTATGGTTTCGGGTTGGGCAGAGGAGCCACGGGTGCCGGTGCGGGAGTGCCATAGTTCGGAACGCCATACCCTTGACCGTATCCAGGAACGATCGGAGGAGAGGTGAAGGGGGCATTCATCGGCCCAATAAATGGGTTTCCTGGATAGTAAGCCTGATTGATTCCCGGCATGGGGGCAGCTGTTTGGAAATGAGCATCATAGGGGAAGTATTGGTACCAAGGAGCTGCCATGTAAATCGGCAGTGTGGGCATACGGTAGAGAGCATCGGCTCGACGATTCATCGGAAGAATCGGCAAGTTCCAAATCGGGTGAGTCCAGAAGGCCCGATCGTGAGTCAAGTGCGGGTAGGTGGCAGAGATAGGTGCGTTCGTCTTGGGTGGAAAATCGGCTCGTGCTTCTTGCCCTGTTGCTAATCCCATGGCAACGATTGTGGCAATGATCAAAAATTTCTTCATGAGGTCCTCGTAAGTTCAGTTCCTTGAACAAGAATCCTAAAACAACTCAAGGAGATTGATTTAGGGGTTGAGAGTTTTGGTTGCGTTGTTTCATTCCGCTGATTAGCGACCTGTCAGCCAAGTCGGATACACTGCATCGGAAACGTAACTGGGCATGTAGTAGTAAGTGGCCCGAGCGACTTTGGAACTCGAGTGTGCTTCCTCACGGACACTACTGGGAATCACTGCAGGGGGAGGAGCCGGAGTTGAGGGGACCGGCGATACTC
>JAOAAA010000145.1 GCA_026419115.1 Gemmataceae bacterium | reverse complement strand
TGTGTATAAGAGACAGGGGCAAGAAAAAAAATCGCATCACGGGATTGCGTAAATTTTTGGGATCAAAGGTCATGGTTTTCCTCCGTGAAGGCGATGGCTTCCTGCATGAATGTTCACATAATCCTCGTAAAACTCATCGTAATTCTGAGCCGTCACTTGCTTCCCGTAATCGACGAGATTCTTTTTCGGAAGGATGGGAATTTGCCAATACAGCAAAGCATCGTTGAGATTAATTTGTTGCCCCTGACTATCAAATTCTCCCATGAAGTGGACATTGAACGTCGTCGGATCAAAGGGGTCCGTGCGAACCAATTCATCCGTAGTTGGGCTAGTGACGTAGCCGCCTCGACCGGCGGTTACCCCCATCCCCTTCGGATACCCGTGATATTCTTGCATCGATAAAATCCGGTGCGTGGCCCGATAAATTTTCACCGATTTGACCCGTTTCCCTTCGACAGCATACTTGTTGGCGAGAAATCGAGCATAGGAAGGTAACAATTGCCAGCGGACGTGATCCATTGGAATGAGGAATTGTTGCTGCGGATTGGCTAATTGAGCCATCGGGATCGGTGAGCCTTCGGCGGTGTATCCGCGTTGTTTCGAGGCATTATCGCGCCGTTCGGTCACGGCCCGCAGTGCCGATTCGGAATAAGAAATCCCCGTGTGCGTTTGGATCGCTTGTTCCGTATAGGCTAACCTTCTCACATATGTTAAACCAAGCGGATCGATATAATCTCGTCGCCTTGTGGGGAAATGAATCCAACGCACATCTTTCGGTTCATCCTTGGGAATGAGAAGATCATCCTTCGGGTCCAACGGACCATATTCAATGCAGAACCACAACTGGGATGCATCTCCGGGGTTGGGGGAATAAAATTGGTAGGCATTCGACATATATATGGTGGTGTGATAAGGTCGCATGACCCGAGTATAAATTTGTTGGGTTAACCACGGCGACGGTTCAGGGCTGGTCATGGCACCGTAAATCGAGGTCAAATGAAAAAAGACCCAAGCAAGCACCACAAAGGCAATCACTTTGGCAGGCATTAGGCCATTCTCTTGCGATTCCGAGGCGGCCGCTTGCCGATGATCTTGCGGTTTCTCCTTCAACCAAGCGCGTAAGGTGGGAATTCCGGTCCATACGAAGCCGAATGCCGCACCAATCAGGAACAAGCGGGAAAGAAACTGCAACGAATCCCAATGATTAGAAAACCCACCGATCCAATAAGAATGGTTGCCGACCCCCATAGCCAACAGCGCTGCAATCGCAAAAAGGGCATATCCCAACGGGTGAGTAGGCCGAAGTGTGACGGCCCCCCCCGCCATGATAAGTCCGATAAAGGTCAGTAAGCCGCGCAATCCCGAAAGGTTGGTTTCAGGAGATTCGGGATTGGTATCCCCCACGATAAGCCCGATAATCAGACTCACCAGCACAATGATTAATCCGACCCCCCCGCCAACACCAACCCACTTGAGTTGAATTGGGGGTTCCTTTAGCGATGTGGACGGGTTCATTTCGATCACTCCTTCGCATCTTCGTTCCATCCCAGAACCGATTTTATCGACTTTCGATAATACGAAAATCGGCCTGAATCCGATTCTCGATCCCAATTCCGAGTGAATTTTTGGGCGAATTTTGGACCCGAAATCGGACCAAGCGGAAGGCAAGACTCAAAGGCGATACAATAAAATTATCCTGCCTAATCTTTATAACCGAATGTTTTTCCGAAACGTTTAGGAAAAATATGTGGATTGTAGGAAGAACCGAAGAAGGACAGAGGCTGAGCATCTGATCCAATTGTTAAAATAGTTGGGTTTTATACGGCTGTTGTGATCGTTGAGACCCGAAAGGTCACCTAGAATAGCTTGACTAAATTACTCAGATTATTTTTGACTCCTATCTTCTCAGGGTTTACCATTTTAACAGTTCGATGAAATTGCCTCATTTGAACCAATCGTTAAATTAAGAGTTTTTCAACGAGAGACCGCGCCACGGCTTCTGAACGGATACGATTGGGGATGGTTATGTTGACCAGAGGCATCGGATTTTAACAGACCCGTAAGGTTTGTCGAGGCGCGGCGGAGAGGTTCCCATGTATAGTTTGGTTCTCATGGCGGCCGTGACCGCCGCTCCCGAAACCCCCTCGAAGTTCTTTAGCTGCTTTAGCTGCGGAACGGGATGCACCACAAGCTATTCTTGTGGTTTTACAAGTCACTGTGGGTTCGGATGTTTCAGCAAGTTCTGTAATACGGGTTATCATTGCGCCCCCGTAACGACTTGTGCTCCTGCTTGTCCCCCTGTCACGACCTGTGCACCGGCCCCCACCTGTAACACGGGTTGCAACGTCGGTTGCTCCGTGAGCTTGTGCAACCATGGCTGCGGTTTCTCACTCTGTGGCAAATTCAGCGGTTGCAATCTCTGTGGCAAATTCTGGGGTTGTGGCTTATTCAGCAAATGCTGCAACAAAGGCTACAGTGGCTATGTCGTGAGCGATTGTGGCTCGACCGTGGTGGCTCCTGCTGAACCCGCCAAAAAAGATGCTCCTAGCAAGGATATGCCCAAACCGGCCGATCCCAAACCGGCCGATCCCAAACCCGCAAAGTAATTGATTCGATCAGCCAAGTCGATTTTCTTCCCGAAAAAAAAGCTGAGGATGCTTCCGCAAAGGCATCTTCAGCTTTTTTTGATTTTTTTAAGGGCGGCCAACGGTGAGATCGGAGCGAGCTATCAAGTCCGCAATGTCCCCACCAGCATCCGCGGCTTCTTTTTTTAATTTTGAAAGATCGTTCCTAGCCGATGCTTATACTACTTCAAAAGAGGAATCGTCCTAAGTTTAATCCCCCTAGGAACGCTTTTTGAAGAGGGACGTTCACTCAATGAGGAACGCTCTTTGAAGAGGGACGTTCACCCAATGAGGAACGCTCTTTGAGGGCGATTTTATTTTCAAACGATTATTTGAAGGTTTTACAAAGATGGCAAAAAGATCACTGAAGGATTTGCGGATTCTCATCACAGGTGCTTCCGAAGGGATCGGTCGAGCTTTAGCTTTACAATGTGCGGCCAAGGGGGCACGGGTGATGGCAGCCGCTCGGAAGTTGGAAAAACTGCAAACGCTCGCACAAGAATCCGCACAATACCCCTACCCGATTACGATCACGCAGGCTGATGTCAGCACCCCCGAAGGACGAGCCGCACTCCTCGAGGCCGTGCAAAGCCGTTTTGGTGGTTTGGATATTTTGGTCAACAATGCGGGGATCGGTGCTACGGGGCATTTTGCCGACAGCAAACCCGAAACATTCCGACAAATTATCGAAACGAATGTGTTCGGCACCATTGAGACAACGCGACTGTTTCTTCCGATGCTCGAAAAAGGAAAAACTCCTGCAGTTGTTAATGTGTCCTCGATTTTAGGTCGTCGTGCGATTCCCGGACGTTCTCTTTATTGTACAAGTAAGTTTGCAATCGAAGGCTGGACGCAGGCCATTCGGGCCGAATTCGTTCGTTTCGGAATAGATGTGATCCTCATCAATCCCGGCCTAACCCAAACGAGTTTCTCGCAGAATATGCTCGAACGCAATGCCAAAATGCAACTGGACCACATGCGGGGCATGACCTCGGACCAAGTGGCCAAGGCTATCATCAAAGCGATGGAAACAGGGAAGAAAGTGGTGAGTCTCACATTCCGTGGCAAAGCCCTTTTGTTTGCGGCCCGATTTTTACCTTTCCTTGTCGATCGTATTAGCAAGAAGAAGGTGAAAGAACTTTATGCCGAAGAAATTGCTGCCCGCCAAGCCAAGGCGAATTCTTAGGGTTGGTATGGTTTCCTTTTTTTAGACGATCTGGCCGTGATTCACTCGGCTTCTGTGAGGGAATTGGCATTCCTTTTGTTGGGCCAATATCGATAGGCCAAAGCCGTTAACAAGATGATGCCCCCCACCCAAGTAGTTGCTGGGGGTTTTTCGGTATCGGGAGAAATCAGATACGCCCAAATCGGATTGAGCATCGGTTCCAGTAAAGTGATAATCCCCGCTTCCTGAGGCCCAATGGTGCGTAACCCTTTCGAGAAAAGCCAATACGGTAACGCCATTTGGATTCCCCCAAAAAACGCCAGAAACAGCAGTTGCTTCCATGTGGGGGTAGTCAGCCAAGTCCACCAATCGGTTGGCCCCAAAATAATCAGTAAGGAGATCGACAATATAATCCCGCTACCAAAATGGTTGAGAAATGTCAGCCAAGGGGAAGATTCACTCCGCAACGCACGCAAACAAACAATCACCGAAGCGTAAAAAAATCCGCTGCTAATCGCTAGCGCCGAAATCCCCAATAGGTTCGATTGGGAACCTCCCGAGGTGGACGGCGATTCTTGAAGCATCAACCCCGTGAGGATAATGGCAATTCCCGTTAAACCGATCACCAGAGAAACCACACTGCGGCGATCGATTTTTTCTTTCAGGACACACACTGCAATGAGAAAAACCCAAAAGGGGGCCGTATTCTGAAGCAAAATCGCATTCGCGGCTTGCCCCCCTGCCAAGGCCGTCAGATAGGTGGCATTCATCGCTGCGAAACAGGCCACCATCAAGGGCATCAACGGTCGAAAGGTCATTTCCCGACGACGCACTAGCGGAATCATGATGATCCCTGCAAACAGAGATCGAAACATGGCCATTTGAATCGCCGACAGTTCGGGTTGGTGTAACCCTAATGGGGTTTCTTTTTGGAGCAGTCGGGTCATCAGGCCACCAAGGCTCCAAAAACACGCTGCCAAAACTACCAGAAGACGCGCTTGAAAAACAGAGGGATTCACTCGGTTGATTATAGATGAACAAACAAAGACAACAAACTTAAAAGGGTAATACTGACTGCGGCCATTAATCCAAGGACAAACGGACACAAAAAGGAGTTCCGCCGTGCCACAGGACATAGAGCCGGCAGAAGCAGCGTATGGGCCGGACGGATACCAGAATTTCCCGAAGAGGGGGGATCATCGGAAAGCATCCCCGAAGCAAGCAAATCCTGAATCAGCTCACCGGCATGGTTGTAACGATCTTCGGGAGAACGAGCGAGCATCTTACCGATGATTCGCTCCAAACATTTGGGAGTATTTGGTTCGAGATTTCGGATCGGTGTATAGATGCCGCGTTCTTTGATTTTCTCCATCGTTTGTGAGGAATCGGCAGGGAAGGGGAGCTTCCCTGTCACCATACGGTAATAGCTGACCCCCAAGGCAAAAATATCGGTGCGACGATCGACCAACGAAGGATTCAGGTGCTGCTCCCAAGGCATATAAGCGGGTGTGCCGAGTTCCTGCCCCAAGGCAGTCAATTGTGTGGATTGATGCAATTGGAAAGCCGCTCCCAAGTCGCCGAGTTTTGCGGTGCCGTCTCGCCCCAACAAGATATTGGAAGGTTTGACATCGCGATGCACATACCCCCGCGAGTGCAATTCTTCTAATCCCCGCGCCACATCCAGAACAATTTGGGTCGCTCTTTTCAGCGATAATTTCTTCTCCCGATGAAGGACCGCTTGCACCGATCCACCAGCAGCATATTCCATCACCAAGTAGCGGATATTCGTTTTGGGGTCTTTTAAAAAGGCCAAGCAACGAATCAGATGGGGATGTTGGATTTTTGCTCCCAGTTGCGCTTCCCGCAGGAATCGGATTTGGGAATGATGATCTTGCGAAACATCCTTCGGCAGTATTTTGATGGCGTATCGCTTTTTATCAGCTTCCCCAAGATAAACTTCGCCTAAACTTCCTGCCCCCAACTTCCGAAGCAGACGGAATCTCCCTAGAACACGCAAATTCTCTGTGGAATGCGGTGTTGATATCAGTCGTTTTGCGATCACTCGGGTCGAACCGAGCGGATTGAATGACATGGCCCACGCCTCCTTGTGGTCTCCACGTTGATTTTGATCCAACTACTACCGTACTGGGTGGATTGGGGTTGTTTCTTGGGGCAGCTCCCTTCCAATACGGATCTTCCTTGACACAATCCCAACTTTTTGAGTATTTACACAAAGTTTAATATGTGATGAGGTCGGTCTTCAAGGAAAGTTTTGACAGATTTCCCGAACTTTTTGGAAGTATAGGTAAAATAGTGAATCTAGATAAGAAAAGTGGGGTACAGATAACCCTTCTTTTCAGCCTCGGGAAAATACCTTGAGGGAATGTCTTTGGAAAATGCCTCGGGGCGCTGATGGGAGCCAATTCCCCTTCGATACAGAAAACCCGCACCCCTCTTCTGAGTATCCTTTAGGGTCACTCTGTGAATTTTTTCTCCGGAGCTTATCATCGGGGGGCGCAAAAGAGTGGGCTATTCATACCGATTCGCTTCTGTTAGGTTAAAAACCTACTATAGGGATAGCCCTCTTGTCCTCTCCCTAAACATCAGTGAGGTAATTATGTCGGAAGCAACCGAGCCTAAACCAGCAAAGAAACGCCCCCAAACCACCGAAGACTTTATCCAAGAGATTCGTGATCTGGCCGACTCCTTGAATGGTGAAAACATCACCCGAGGGGAAGCCAAAATGCTGGCCGTCGCGTTGAAAGAACTCCGCTATGCCTTCAAGGTGTTCGCCAAACAACGGGGCAAACGCAAAGTGACCGTATTCGGTTCGGCCCGCACTCCTCCAGACGATCCCGTTTACAAAGCGGCTGTGGAGTTTGGCCGGCTCGCGAAGGAATCGGGATATATGGTCATCACGGGGGCCGGTGGGGGAATCATGGAAGCCGCCCACGTCGGCGCGGGACGAGAATTCAGTATGGGGCTTAACATCGTTCTTCCGTTTGAGCAATCGGCCAACCCGATCATGGAGGGCAACCCCAATCTCATTTCCATGCGTTACTTCTTCACCCGTAAACTTATGTTCGTTAAAGAGACCGATGCCGTCATTCTTTTTCCGGGCGGGTTTGGCACCCACGACGAAGGTTTTGAAGTTCTAACCTTGGTGCAAACGGGTAAAAGTCACCTCTTTCCGATTGTCATGGTCGATGTGCCGGGAGGAACCTACTGGAAACAATGGGATGAATTCATTCGTCAGCAACTCGGGGCCGCCAAACTGATTTCTCCGCCCGATACCTGTCTTTATAAAATTACCGACTCGGTGGAACAGGCCATTCAAGAGGTACGCCAGTTTTATCACGTTTATCATTCCTCTCGGTATGTGCGAAAGGAATTGGTCCTCAGATTGAATCGAGATATTACCGACGACACCTTGGATCGACTCAATGCCGAGTTCAAGGACATCATCTGGGAGGGGGATATTCGGCGGGCCGTTGCCGATCCGGTCGAAGCCAATGAACCCGAATTATTGAACCTGCCTCGTTTACGATTTTGCTTTAACCGGCATGGCTTATCGCGACTGCGTCAAATGATCGATGTCATCAATCGAGACGAATCTCATATAACATCGGGATGATAGATCGGACCTTGAAAGTCTTATTAGTAGACGATCAACGAATCGTCGGCGAGACGGTGCGCCGCATGCTTGCCGATGAAGGCGACGTTATCTTCAAAGCGATTACCGACCCCGCACAGGCCTTGGCCACCGCTACAGAATTTCAACCCACGATTATTCTTCAAGATTTGGTCATGCCCGATGTCGATGGGCTAACCCTAGTCAAGTTCTACCGTGCTAACCCTTCCACTCGGGATGTCCCCATCGTGGTTTTATCGAGTAAGGAAGAACCCCTCGTCAAAGCCAAAGCCTTTGCTTATGGGGCCAATGATTATTTGGTGAAACTACCCGATGCCGTGGAGCTAGTGGCTCGGGTCAAATATCACTCCAAGGCCTGTTTGGCAGCCCGACAACGAGATGAAGCCTTCCGCTCTTTGGCCGAAGCCCAAAAACAAATGGCCGACGAATTAGCCCAAGCCGCTCGGTATGTTCGTTCTTTGTTGCCTAAACCCCTAACTTCTCCAAATATCCTAGCCGATTTTCGGTTTATCCCTTCCTCACAATTAGCCGGTGATATGTTTGGCTATCACTGGCTCGATGACGATCATTTTGCGGCCTACCTACTCGATGTGAGCGGTCACGGCGTCGGTTCGGCCCTGATGGCGGTTTCGGCAGGAAATGTCCTCACTCATCGTTCCCTTCCCGATACCGATTTCAAAAATCCGGGTGACGTGTTGACCAAACTCAACGGCGTTTTCCAAATGGAGAAACACAATGAAAAGTATTTCACCATTTGGTACGGCGTTGTTCATCTGCCTTCTCAAACACTTTCTTTTGCCAACGCGGGGCATCCTTCTCCTTTGTTGTACCACGGCAATCAGGAAGCGAAGGAATTAGAATCCGGTGGGTTCGCCATTGGCATGGTTCCCGATTGGGAATATGTTTCTGAAAATTTGAACCTGACCGAAAAAACCCGCTTACTTCTTTTCTCGGATGGGGTTTTTGAAATCGATCAGCCGAATGGCAAAATGTGGACCTACGAGGATTTCCGCACTTTTGCGAATGTGCAATCCGGCGAGGGCTTACTCGATCTTCTCCCCCGTCATGCTCGCAGGCTACGCGGAAACGATATTTTGAATGATGATTTCTCGTTAGTGGAACTCCGTTTCCTCATGAACGGCGCCAACTGAATTGATCCTGTTTCACGAGCTTCAACTCGCGGCATTTTTCGATCGAGGAATTTCGGTAGCGAAAGCACCAGCATTCTCAGAAAACTCCGTCAAGCAAGAAATCGTCGAGCCGTCGATCAGTAATTCATTCAGTAGGTCAATCAATCTAGAACTGTGGTTTATTCGTTGGAGTGAGTTGTTCGGAAGAATTCATACGTTGCCACTTGGCCGAAACTTTCTTCCACTTCCATTCGGCAGATATCCGGAACAAAGCCGTGCGATTGCCGAATTTCCTCCAAAAGACGATCGGTCAAGTATTTCGCTAAAAGTTCTGCCGTTGTATTAGGAATTGGTAGAAGCACACAATCGCTTTTGGGGAAAATCCATTCCTTATCCCGAAAGGCTGCTCGGACACTTTTCTCAGTGGCTTCGACCCGTATGAGTTTACTTTTGGTCGGTAACAACATGTAGTGATCGAGTTCATCGGTGAGCTTTCGCATGATATTTTTCAACGCGATAAAATCGAACACATAATGGTTCTCATCCAAAGGGGCCACGACCTCTACCGCAACCCGATAGTTGTGGCCGTGCAAGCGCTCACATTCCGATCCCTCATAGGTAATGAAGTGGCCTGAGCAGAAAACCAAATAATCTTTAGTAACGCGGACCGTAAACCGCTCGCGTGGCATGGTACTTAAACTCGTGGAGAGGACATTTTTCTACAACACTGCTGACTTATCAATCCTATACGATCGCAGGGCAACATACAAGCAAGCGGTGATTAAATCTGCCGTGCTTCCGGGATTTCTTTGATTTCCCTTTTCCCGAAGGTAGGCATCGAATTCCTGATAAAGATTCAAGGCTCGAGTATTATTGGGGAAACCTAATTCAAGAATTTCTCGGGCCATTGCACTGGCTTGGAACGCTTCCTGTTTCCCTAATTTCCGAGCGATCAGCGAATCAGGCAGGATCGCCATCAGTTGTAATTGGCAATACTGAATGGCCTTTTCAAGGGAACCGTTTTTTTCGTAACATTCCAACAAAGCCGGAACCCCGATCTCAAAAATCTCGGCAAAACCATTTTGGTACTGTCGAGCCAAGTTATCCCAAGTGGCAGCCAAAGACATGATTTCCCGAAAGGGTAAGGTGGGGCGAGTGCCAAGGTCTTGCTTGTCGCTTTTGCCCATTCCCCCCGGAGTTGCGAGCCGAATCGCCTCATAGGCCAATTCACTATCCTGAACGGGGGTCTGCTCTAAAATTCGCGTGACCCCTTCGCAGAGAGGAATCCCGTTGGGAACCATACCAAGCGGAGC
>JAOAAA010000144.1 GCA_026419115.1 Gemmataceae bacterium | reverse complement strand
CGAATGAACCCCTGAGAAATCGTATCAATTTTCAGATCCGGTGGCCCTTTGGGGTCGCTGGATTTCAGTACCGCTACTAAACGCTGTTCCAATTGATGAGCTGAAAGGGCTTCTCGCCAAAAAATTTCACTCGGTCGATCCGAACGTTCAATCAGAATAAAAGCATCGACTTCTTTCATGATCACTTCACGATGCGGAGGAATTCGTTCCGTTACATCGGGCGTGTGTTTCCCACCGGGCAAATCAGCAATAGCCACATCGAAGAATTTGCGTAATTGTCTTATTTTCGCGGCAATTCTATCTTCTAATTCTGGTGACCATTCCACTTTATTCGCACGGCGGATGACTTGAGCATATTCGGGATCGTTTTTATTCAATGCTAAATACCAATCGGGAGTGGGTGAGGCCCCATCGCAATCCAAACGCCAGCCCAGATAGCCTCTCTGCCCTCGGTCATGGTTCAACGCCAAACTAAAAACCGATTTGCCACTATTCGGATCACCAATGATCCCAATGATTTTCGGATGAGCAGATTTTCTTAACAAATGGGGTTTGATCCAATCTGGAATTTCGGGTCGGTTCCCCAACAATTTTTGCGTTCGGTCATAAATCACAACTAGGCCATCGGAACTCGACATACAACAAATGAGCGAAAAACCTTTTTGAACAGCTTGATAGGCTGCATAAGCGTAGGCCACTCCATTCGCCTGCCCTGAAATATAAAGTTCACAGAATTTATTTGCTGGGATTCGATTTAGTTGCCGGTCGAGTAAATGGATAATCGCTTGTTCAGTCAGTTTGACTCCCTGTAGATCTATCTTGAGTACCGCACTGTGGGACGTTTCATCTATATGTAGTTCACATTGACCTAGAGAGGGATCATCCTTCGTTTCGATTTGACCTTGTAAGCGAACGACACATTGATGCCCTGCCTCGGCAATCAACGCAGCAGCATGAGCGTACATCCACATCGCAGCTTGTCCGGTGAGTGTCCACTTTTGAGATGAGGTTGGGGGAAGCATCAGTGGTTGAGAGGAAATAATTTCGGGATGCCAATAGCGGACAGCGGATTTTTGGAACTCAATTGTTTCGGAATTGATGCGGAACCACTCACTCATGGAATTAGCTCCCTTGTTGATGGTAAAGACATGATTCCCTTACGTTGGTTCGATGGACGAACGTTATCATTTAAAAAGATAATTCTTTTGCTGGAATTTTTTACAATTCTTACCCCATATTCTGCATGATATTGAGTGTGAGTATTTTTCAGATGTAATATGCCCCTTGCAAAACAGAATAAATCGAACAAAAATAGTGTCATTATTATCGAATAATGTGCCTAATCTCAAGCTGTCATCTCTTCCTGTGTCCGTGGCTATGACTGTGCCCGTGCCTATGCCCGTGGCCATCTTCATGATCATGATTTTCACCATCGCAATGGGAATTTGCACCAGCTGAGTTTTCGGCCCGAATGACTACCAGTTGGGCTTGGTGGATTCCTTTCAAACCACTGAGTTCGGCAGCGAGGGCTTGTAGTTGTTTGGCTGGTCCTCGTAGAGCAATCAGCTCCATACACAGTTCGTGTGTCAGATGGACGTGCAAGGCTGAGACAACACAATTGGTATGTTTGTGTTGTATCTCGATCATCTTGTTTGTCAGATTGGATTTGTGATGGTCGTAAACCAAAGTCAGACTCGCTGCCACGTCTGCTGCATTGCTGGTCCACGCCTCGGCAGTGAGTTTTTCGCGGATCAGTTGGCGGAACGCTTCGCTTCGGGTGGCAATTTGGTGGCTCGTGCAATAGCGGTCAAAGGCTTGCAGCAAGTCCTCTTCTAATGAGACGGAAAATCGTTGTAATTCGGACATGGTCCTTTTTCCTTGAATCGGATCAAAAAGAGAAATTCCCTCTGGTCTAGGAAACGGGGCGCAGTAACATGATTTTTAAATTCGTGTTACCGATGGGAGACTCTGATGACTACCCGTTACCTTCTATTGATACTGATTCCCTTGTTATTGAATTCGATAGGCTCAGCCCATGATCTAAAAATCTTCGCCAGTCAACAAGCAATCCTTGAAGTGGGAACCAAAACGACTTTTTATCTGGCATGGGGGCATCGGGTTCCGGTTGATGAATTGATCGAGGGAAGCACACTCAGCCGCTACGAGTTGGTTTCACCGACGAATGAGAAATCCCCTCTGAAGGCCGAAGGGCTTTCGCTTCAGGCCAATGCGGTTGAAATCAAATCGGCTGGTGTCTGGCAGGCCGTGGTCGATCGCAAACCTTCCGTTTTTACCTATGTGATCGATAGTGAGGGACAACGTCAACTCAAACGCGGAGGCAAATCTCAAATTACGGAAGGGAAAATCGACCTTGCCACCAAAAGTGTGATGTGTGGCAAAGCCTTGGTTCTTGTAGGCAAAGCCAGCGAAGAACTTCCAAAAGCAACGGGACAAGCAATCGAATTTGTACCGCTTGATCCTCCCGCGAAGTGGAATGCCAACACCGACATTCGCTTTCAACTGCTGATTCACGGCAAACCGGTCACCACGGAATTTCCTATTGTGGAAGCCCGTCCTGTTGGCTTCAAACCCGATAATGCTTGGAGCTTTGCCAGCACCGTGAACAAGAAAGGAGAGGTAACCCTTCGACCGGATAAAGCAGGAACATGGATTCTCAAGGTCAATGTGAAACGCAAAGCTACTGAAACGGACCAAAAAGAATTCGATGTTGAATCCTTCACGGGAACACTCACTTTCGAGGTGGGGCCATGAGCCGGAATTTGATGGGTTTTATCTTGCTGGTTTTGCCAAGTGTGAGTTTCGCACACGAAATAGGTATCGAAATCAAGCTGAAAGAGAGTGAAGTGCAGGTCGTTGTCTTCTTTGAAGATGATACTCCTGCACAACAAGCCCTAGTGACCCTTAAAGATGAGACCCAGAAGGTGATCTTACAGGGGAAAACCAACACGAAAGGAGTATGGTCCTTTGCTACCCCCAAACCCGGAAAGTATTGGCTTTATGCGGATGCCGGTGAAAAACATCAAGCCAAAACGACGTTCACTATTCCTGCCCCTAAGTAATATCAGACCTGATTGAGATGCAATATAAACGAATACTGATTTTTGGATGGATATTTCTTATCGGTGTCACGGGTTGTGACCCCACACCGAAACGCCTGCCAGTGTATAAGGTTACCGGTTCGATGTTCCTAGAAAACAAAGCGATAGAAGGGGCCATGATTATTTTTCATCCTCAAAATGGCGATGCCCTAGTCGCTAAACTCCGTCCCTCGGCGATTGTCCAGAAAGACGGGACCTTTACGCCGACGACTTACAATCATGGGGACGGCTTACCCACAGGAGAATATCTGCTCACGATTTTTTGGCCTTCGTCATCCAATGCCGATGGTTCCGTTGAGTCGTCGCACAATCGTTTGCCATCCAAGTTCGATAAGCCCGAGACATCGGGTCTTAAAGTCATCGTGGAAAAACAACCGCTCACGCTTGCCCCGTTTCACCTTCAACCTTGAGAGACCAATTTATGAAACGAGAGAAGAATGGTTTTACACTCATTGAATTACTGGTGGTCATTGCGATCATTGCCATCCTGATTGGCTTACTTCTGCCGGCTGTGCAAAAGGTTCGGGAAGCGGCCAACAAGACGACTTGCATGAATAATCTCAAGCAAATGGCACTTGCGGCGGCTAATCTGGAAACGAGTACAGGTTTTTATCCAGTGAATAGCACTGGGACTTTAGGAGCCACGGCCTCCCCTTTTTCGGCGGGATATGTGATCGAGTTTTTGCCGTACATCGAGCAAGATAATCTCTTTAACCTGTACGACCGCAATGCGAACTGGAATGCTCCCTCTAATGAGGCGGTTCGTATGACCAAAGTGAAAACGTTCGTTTGTCCTTCAACGGTTCGCCCTGGTGAGGCCTTTGAGTATACAACTGTGAACGGCTCTAGCCAACCACGGGCCTTGGTATATGGGGCTCCGATTGATTATGCGAATACCTCGGCAATTAGTGCCGGCCTGAGTACTCGATTGTCGTTGGGACTTTCTGGGGAAAGTCTTCGCGGGGTCATTTCATCGGGGGCTCCCACCCCAGCAGCGGGTATTACCGATGGTCTTTCTAATACGATTCTTTTTGCGGAATGTGCAGGGCGACCTTACCTGTATCAGCGGCGAAGATTGATTGCAAGCCCCTTACCTAATGGGACTCCTCCCACACCCAAAACATGGTCAACCTCGAATCCGTACCCTTTTATCACCGGAGGAACATGGGCTAGCAGCCTGAAGGGCATGGGAATCGATGGGACTACTTTTGACGGTATCTCGGGCGATTCCTCATCCGCCTTTGGTGTTTCGTGGGGCGATTGTGCTATCAACTGCACTACCGATAACGAAGTATATAGTTTTCATTCTGGTGGGGCGAATGTTGCCATGGCCGATGGCAGTGTTCGCTTCTTGCGTGAGTCGACTTCGATCTATTTACTTGCTGCACTGGTGACTCGCGCAGGGGGTGAGGTGAATCCCGAATAATTTCCCAATTCAATAATCTTAAGAGGTTCATCGGATGAGAAACTTTTTCTTGTTACTTATAAGCAGTTGGGGCCTTCTTACTGGGTATGTTCCGCTGTCAGCTGCGGAGACTTCTGTTCAATGGGATGAGTCGGCCGCACGACATTTATTAAGTCGAACACAATTTGGTGGTACGCCGGAAGAAGCCCAAAACTTAGCCAAAATCCCGTTAAAACAAGCTGTCCAAAAAATGCTCGAGGAGGCAGCCAAAGCCCCCCCCCCAGAGAAACCCGAATGGGTCCGGAACACTTGGATCAATTACAATCGCCGATACGAGGACATGAGTGCCGAGGAGTATTTGGTCATTCTCCGTCGCAATGGTTCTCGGAATGTGGCCGAATTGAATCAACTCCGCACTTGGTGGGTCTCGCATATGACCTACACAGCCACCCCATTTCGGGAACAAATGACCCTGTTTTGGCATGGCCATTTCACGAGTGCTACCGGAAAGCTCCCCAACTTTAGCCAAGCCTTTTACCAGCAAAACGAAATATGGCGGAAACATGCCCTAGGCAACTTCCGCGAGTTTCTCGAAGCGGTGACGCTCGATCCGTGTATGATGTGTTATCTCGACATGGAAGAATCGAATAAAGATCATCCCAATGAAAACTACGCCCGAGAGTTACTGGAATTATTCACCTTAGGTGTGGGAAACTACACCGAGAAGGACATCCTCGAAGTGGCGCGGGCGTTAACAGGATGGACGTTGGATCAACCGGATAACGATACCCGTGTCAAACGGGAAAGTAGCCCGACTCGGGCTCGATCCCAACTGCGTGATGGTTTGGTCCCGAAATTTCTTCCCGAACGCCATGATAACGGCGAAAAGACTATCCTTGGAAAAACGGGAAAATTCGGCTTGAAGGACGTTCTTGATATTTTGGTTAATCATCCGGCCTGTGGAAAACATTTGGCGTCTCAGATGATTGCTTACTTTGGTGCGAGCGATCCCAAAGGTGAACTCCGCGAGCGAATGGCAAAGGCTTTCACCGAATCGAAATTTGAGATTCGTCCCATGCTCGAGGAGTTATTCACTTCAGCACAGTTTTACGCACCGGAAGCCCGAGGCTCACAAATCAAATCCCCGATTCGATTATTAGTCGGCGCCTTGCGGGAATTGAAACACGATGGAACTATTACCCCCGCTATTGTGCAACTGACCGTACCGATGGGGCAAGAATTGTTCAATCCCCCTACCGTCAAGGGTTGGCCTAGCGGGGTTTCTTGGATCAGCGCCAGCACACTCGCGCTGCGATACCGCCTCGGAGAGCCTTTGGTCGATGGCCAAATTCCCAGCGGTTCAGAAGCTCTGGGACGCTTACGGCAGACCGTTCTTTCCAGCGATCCGGTTCAAGCCGCCTCGACTACGCGACGGCTCATTCAAATTGATGAAGAACGGCGCGAAATGCAACGCGGTGAGGGGATCAAACTCACTTTCGATCCCGCCCATGTCGTTGATGCCAAGTTAATTGACGATCCGGAAAAACTCACCGATTATCTGCTCAACCGAATGATTGTGACCAAAATTCGACCCGCGACCCGTGAAGCAGTCCGGATTGCCTGCCAACAAAGTCCTTCCGCAGAACGTGTCCCGATGGCCGTTAAACTCATTCTTGCTTCGCCCGAATACCAAATGGAATAAACCTAGAAAATCCTAACTCACACGAGAATCAACCTATGTTTCCTTGTTTATTCGATCGACGACAATTTAGCCGATACCTTGGCGTAACCGCACTGACTGCCACGGTGCCTACTTTCTTGCATCGCACGGGGATGATCCTTGCCAACGAAAAAATTCCTGCTTCCAAGGAAGATCGGGTGCTGGTTGTGATCCAACTCGCTGGCGGCAATGACGGGTTGAATACCGTCGTTCCTTATGCCGATGATCGGTACTACAAACTTCGTCCTAAAATCGGTGTGCCTAAAGACAAGGTTCACAAACTAAACGACCAACTCGCTCTGCATACCGAAATGCGAGAACTCAAAAAGCTCTTTGACGATGGTTCACTGGCCGTGGTCACGAATGTGGGTTATCCCAATCCGAGTCGATCTCACTTCAAAAGTATGGATGTTTGGGAAACTGCAAACCCCCCCGAAAAAATTGGCAAAACGGGTTGGCTGGGCCGATACTTCGATAACGAATGCAAAGGAATCGATAGCCCCATGTTGGGGTTAAGGCTCGGGGAACAGGCTGCTTTAACCTTTGCCTCCGAACGGGCAGGGATTGCTACGTTTGCCAACCCTGCCTTGCTTCAGGATAACGCCAGTGGAGCTTTTGCAAAGGGATTGGACAAACTCAACGAAGTGCAAGAAACAGGAATTTCTGCACTCGATTACATCCAACGGACTGGAAATGTCACCCGCGAGCTTTCTCGACGCATTCAGCAAGCAGTCAAACAAGTCAAATCGAATGTGGAATATCCCCCCTTTTCGTTGTGCCAATCTTTGAAATTGGTCAGTCAGATGATCACCGCTCACATCCCCACCCGAGTCTATTATGTGACCCTAGGCGGTTTCGATACCCACAGCGGACAAATGCTTCGTCATCCCGCTTTGCTACAAGAACTCAGCCAAGCCCTTTCCCTTTTCATTGCCGACCTCAAGGGACATAAACAACTGGATCGAACTTTAGTGATGACCTTTAGCGAGTTTGGTCGGCGGGCCAGCGAAAACAAACAACAAGGAACCGATCATGGCACTGCCAACATCTGTTTCCTTGCTGGCGGAAAGGTCAAAGGAGGCGTTTATGGAATGCCGCCCGATCTTGAAAATCTCGACGATCAAGGGGATTTAGTTTTCAAGACTGATTTCCGTAGTATGTATGCCGCTGTGTTAAAGGGATGGTTCGGAGCCGATCCGAAAAAAATCCTTGGACAAGATTTTGCTCCCATCGACTTCTTCAAAGGATAAATCATCATGCGAGTATTTGTTTTTGCTCTGATTTTGGCAAACCTTGCTCAATCGAGTTTTGCAGCCGAGCTTTCCGCCAAAGAGTTTGTCGCGGAAATAATCGCTCGTGGGGGCCGTGTCACTGCAGATGATAAACTTCCCAATAAACCTATCGTCAATATCGACCTAACACGGGTTTCCATAACCGATGCCGATCTCGTAAACCTTTCGCAGTTTCCCGAAGTTCGCTTTCTCGATCTCAGTTACACCAAAATCACCGATGTCGGTTTGAAACAACTGGCTGGTTTGAAAAATCTGCAACAGCTTGCTCTACATGGTACCAAAATCACCGATGCCGGACTCAAACATCTGTCGGAACTAAAATCCCTGAAAACCCTCTTCCTTGCAGAAACCTCTATTGGTGATGAAGGGTTAAAGCATTTGGCTGGCCTGACTGAATTAGATGGTCTAGAACTCGATCATACCAAACTGACCGATGCCGGATTGGCTTCGCTTAAAGGAATGACCAAATTACGACGCTTGGAACTAGGCCACACCGTCATTACCGATGAGGGACTAAAAAATCTCGAACCGCTCAAGAATTTGAAAACCCTAGACCTATTCCGAACTAAGGTCACTTCCAAAGGATACAAAGCTCTGCGCCAAGCACTTCCAGAAACTCGCATCACGGGAGATTGAGGTTATTGTTATCTCAAGTGAGGTTCCTTTCCCAGACGATTCTCATGATCGTACCTTGTTGGACTAGTTGACAGAACTAAAGGGTATTCCAGAGTAAAAGCTGTCGTGGATAAAGGACGTAGTTAGAATCTGAGTATTAAAATTCATGCCGAGGACAGGACTTGAACCTGCACATGATTGCTCATACCAGCCCCTCAAGCTGGCGCGTCTGCCAATTCCGCCACCTCGGCGAGGGTGGAAATTTCTTTATAAAACGAGATGCGAATTTTGACAAGGGTTCACCCTGCATATTGAAGATTTTTCTTTCCTTCTGCGAGTTTTCTCTCTTTATTCCATCACAGAATGTAAGATAAGTCTCGATTGTCTCTATCGATTATCAATGAGGGGAGTTTTTTCATGCGTCGAACCCGTATTGTTGCTACTTTGGGACCTAGTACCGATCCCCCTTCCGTATTGCGTGCCATCATCGAAGCAGGAATGGACGTGGCTCGGATCAATTTTTCTCATGGTTCGGCTGAAGAACATGTGCAACGGGTTGCGACCCTCCGTCAAATGGCCCAAGAATTGCGTCGAAATGTGGCGGTCTTGGCCGATCTTCCCGGCCCCAAATTGCGGGCCAAAATGCTCGCCCCTTTGCGGTTGAACATCAACGATACCATTCGCTTTTGTCTGGATCAGAATCGGAATGCCCCTGAAGATATTTGTCTGACCGAACCCGAAATTCTCAGTGATGTGAAGATCGGTCAACGAATCTTATTGGACGATGGGCGTTTGCAATGCGTGGCCGATCGCTTTGAGAAAAATGCGTTAGTGGCCCGTGTGATTGTCGGCGGGGAATTACTTCCTAATAAAGGGATTAACCTTCCCGATACGGCCCTGACCATTTCCCCGATCACCGATCGAGATCGGCAAGCGATGCAAATCGCCGCCCAAGCTGGGGCCGATTGGTTGGCTCTTTCGTTTGTTCGTTCTCCGGAATCGGCTCAGGAATTGCGTGCCCAAGCTCGGGAATTCGGCTTAGGGGCTATCCCGATTCTGGCCAAAATCGAACGCCCCGAAGCGGTGGAACATGCCCAAGCGATTATTGATGCCTTCGATGGGATTATGGTGGCTCGGGGAGATTTAGGTGTGGAAATTCCGCTCGAAAAAGTCCCCACTGTTCAAAAGCGATTGATTGCCCTATCCCGAGTGGCGGGCAAACCTGTGATTACGGCAACGGATATGCTCGATTCGATGAGAAAAAATCCTCGCCCGACCCGTGCGGAATCCGGGGATGTGGCCAATGCGATTTATGATGGCACCGATGCAGTGATGCTTTCGGGCGAGACGGCCGTTGGGGATTATCCGATCGTCAGTGTTCAATGTATGTCGAACATCGCCATCGAGGCGGAATCTCATTTGGCAGAACATGGGCATCCGGTAACGGCCCTGAAACTGTCGGAATACACGATTGATGATTTGATTACAGAAACGGTGGTGAATCTCGCGAATCGAATTCAGGCCGATGCGATTGTTACCCCGACCCTTTCGGGGCGCACCGCTCGGCTGATTGCACGGCATCGCCCCAAGGCCAAGATTATCGCACCGGCTCCGAATGAAATGGTTTTGCGGCAAATGGCCGTGGTTTGGGGGCTGCAACCCGTCTTGATGGATTATTGCCGGCGTGCGGGTGACGATCGACTGACGGGGGCTGTTACCGCAGCTTTTGCCCAGCACGCAATCCGCGAGGGAGAATTGCTTATCGTTTTGGCAGGGCACCCCGTTGAGGGGGGGACACATTCACCCACCATTCGCTTGGTGCGTGTAGGAGAAAATGGTCAAGCGGTCGAACCCTAACTTCGTCATTCCAAAATGCGTTTTGACCATCCCAAAGACTACGG
>JAOAAA010000143.1 GCA_026419115.1 Gemmataceae bacterium | reverse complement strand
TCTCGCCCGCAAAATCAGCAAAAGTGGGGGCATTTTGCACATCCCGAGCATAGACTTGATGGATATGGCTCGGGCCGACATCCCTTTGAGGATTAATCAACGATTCTAACTCGGCTTCGACTTGTCCCGCACTGTTGAGTAGCACTATCCCGATTTCAATGATCCGCTCACGGGCCGGAACCAGCCCAGTCGTTTCCACGTCCAATACGGCAACAAGACTCATGACTTGACTACTCCTTGGAGAATAGATCGGGCTTCTCGAAAAAAAGAATCCGGCCTCGTCGAAAAAAAGAATCCGGCTTTCTCCCGAGGAAGCAACGGAAGTACCGGCACGATGGATCGATGGGCTTTCTGCCGAACAAAGGATTATGCCCCCCCCCTTTGGGCCAACGGTGTGACGGTTCGATCGGGGGGCCCCACATACAAAGAGCGGGGCCGGATCAAGCGATTTTTACCGAGCTGTTCAATAACGTGGGCACTCCAACCGGCAATGCGCGACATGGTGAAAATCGGAGTATACAGGGGGATTTCCAACCCCATCGAATGATATAAGCGACCGGCAGGCCAATCCAGATTGGGATACATATTTTTCTCGGTGGCCATGACCTTTTCGATGACTTCGGCCATCTCTTCGTATTGGGTGGTATTGGCCCGTTGCGCTAACAATTGCGCCTGCTGCTTTAAGATACGGGCACGCACATCCCCCGATTTATACACCCGATGGCCAAATCCCATGATTCGTTCTTTGCGCGCCAAGGCCTGACGAATCCAAGACTCGGCATTTTCGATCGAACCGACGGCATTGAGAACATCCATCACTTTTTCGTTGGCGCCCCCGTGAAGTTTCCCTTTCAACGCACCAATCGCCCCACACACGGCCGAATGCAAATCGGATTCGGTAGAAACAATCGTTCGGGCCGTAAAGGTCGAAGCATTAAATTCATGCTCAGCGTAAAGGATCAAGGAAATATCGAAGGCCCGAATTTCTTCGGGGCTGGCCTCGGCATCTCGAATCATCCAAAGGAAGTTGGCAGAATGCCCCAAATCGGGTCGGGCCAAGACGGGTTGTAATCCCTTACTGAATCGATAATGGTCGGCAATCGCCACAGGAATTTGCGCCAACAGTCGCTCTGCTTTTCTTAGGTTGGCTTCGCGGGAACTGTCACCCGTTTCTTGATCGTAATGAGCCAGCACACTCACCGAAGTTCGCAGAGCATCCAAAGGAGCGGTCCATTTTGGCAAGGCCTGCAACAACTGACGCAAAGGCGGAGGCAATCGCCGAGCCACCGCCACACGATCCTTAAAATCCTTCAATTCCTTGATGGTGGGCAATTCTCCATGAATGAGCAAATAGGCCACTTCCTCAAATTCGCAATGCTCGGCTAAATCCCCCACGGAATAGCCACGATATTTCAAGCCTTCGTCTACTGTACAAATCGCGGTCTCGCCTGCGATGACCCCTTCCAAACCCGGTGAGTAAGAACCGGTCGGTGTTGTCGCTGCCATAAATGTTCTCCATATCGGGGCATAATTATCTGCTAGAATAGTCGATTTCCCCCATCTTGCGAAGGGGCCATTGCGACGTTGCTCCGAATTCCCTCAAATCCAAGACCTTACATTCGCAACCCACATCCCTTTCGTCGGGGACCAATCCCCTATTCCTACCGAGTTTCTTTTGCAGGTTTTCAGTGAAATTCCTGAAGAACCTGATTTTCATAAAACAAGGACTTTCGCATCCTAACTCTTATAACTTCATACCCGTTAGTATTTCGTTATGCCTCTTTATGACAGAATTTTCACTTCGGATTCTGAATGAGTTTGTTACGAACCCCTTTTTAATTTGCCTATCATGTGATAAAACAGTATTGAGCGATGAGGTCACACGATGGGCATCGAAGATCGTGACTATTACCGAGATTTACCAAGCGGGAACTTTTGGAACCGTCTCGGCGGCACGACCTTACTTATTTTCGGGTTCGGTATCGTCTTTCTGCTGCAACTGCTCACTACACGCAACGGGCGAAGCGAACTGGTTGATCAATTCATCCTCAGACCGAACCTCTTCCTCAAGGGTGAAATTTGGCGCCTATTCACTTATGCCCTTCTTCACAGTGACATTCTAAGTCTGATTTTCACCATTCTGTTCCTGATTTGGTTCGCCCGACCCATCGAAGAACAGCAAGGAACCATTCGCTTCCTCATCTTTTTTGTTCTCACAACGGTTCTCAGTGCCGGTGCTTATTTCGGCGTGGCCATTCTCAGCGGTGTGCAGGCCGAGCTGTATGGGCCATCTGCACTCATCTTATCGTTGCTTATGCTCACGGCCTTACGGGACCCTCGGAAAACGATCCTGTTGTTTTTCGTGATCCCTATTCCGATTTGGGGATTGATGATTCTTTATGCCCTTGTGGATATGGCAGGGTTATTCGGCGGTAAGAATCCGTCGATCCTTGTGGTGCATATTGCAGCCGGTTTGTTTGCTTTCGTCTACCACAGCTATGCCCTACGCGGAACACGCCTTTTACCGATTGGCGGGGAGCATTCTCCGATTCGTTCCAAAAATCGGCAGAAACTTCGGATTTATCAAGAAGCCCCCTTACCGGAGAGTCAACCTCCTTATCTCAATGAAACCACGGACCCTGAACCTCCCCCCCCCCTGTTGGAATTTCACGGGCTTGATGAACATCTCGAAGCGAAGGTCGATGAGTTGTTAGAGAAAATCTCGAAACATGGCCAACAAAGCCTGACGGAACAAGAACGCAATATCCTCAAACAGGCCGGCGAGATCATCCGAAACCGTCGCAAGAAAAGCTAAGAAATTTAGTAAGCGCCTGGGGAATCGGGGGGCCGTCGGGGTGCGGTTCGCTTCAACTCGGCTTGATCGGCCGTTTGCGTTGTCGAATGAGTAAAAGGATCGAATTTGGGTTTCCCTTCCCCATCCCAGTTCGCCAAGATGGCAATTTTCTGTTCGGCGTTTTGTAATTGAGCGTAGCAGAATTTGAGATAACCGATCCCTTTTTCGTAATGCAGTAGGCTTTCTTCTAGGGTCGTCGTCCCATCTTCTAAACAACGTAAAATCTTCTCTAATTCGATGAGGGCTTGTTCTAACGATAAATCAGCCATCGATTTTCTCCACACGACTGGTAACCGAACCTTGATGGAATCGGGTCCGGACCACATCTCCCACCGTAAGTTGGGCCGACTGAGTGACAACTTCCCCATCTAATTTTTGTGTCAACGAGTAGCCGCGTGACAAAACCGCTAGGGGGCTTAACGATTCTAATTGGCCCGCGATTCCTTGGAGCTGAGTCCGGAAAAGATTGACCTTTGCTTCCATGGCCTTTTGTAAAGCTCGTTGTAAGTCGTCCAATCGGCGTTCGGAATCGCGAATCAGGCTTAAAGGTTGTCGGAAGATACGGGCCTGAGCCAATCGATTGATCTGCACACGGTACAGGGTTATTTTTTTGTGGACGGCATCGGTCATGCGGGAATGACATTCCCCTAGCGACGAAAGCAGTTGTTGCACGTCGGGCGTATTTTCGGTCACCGCATGCGAGGGGGTCAAAGCACGTACATCGGCCACATGATCGGAAATGGTCACATCAATTTCGTGGCCCACTGCAGAAATCACAGGTAAATGAGAAGCGAAAATAGCTTCGGCCACGATTTGCTCGTTAAATGGCCAAAGGTCCTCCAGACTCCCCCCCCCTCGACCGACAATCAGATAATCGAACGAAACATAACCGTGATGGTGCAAGCGATTTGCCAATTGGATCGCTTGAGATATTTGTTGAGCGGCCCCCTCACCTTGGACCAAAGTGGGGAACAGGGTCACTTGGGCGATCGGCCAACGCCGAGACAGAATTTCGAGCATGTCGCGCAGCCCTGCCCCGTTGGGACTTGTGACGATCGCAATGTGTTTGGGGAATTTATTCACGGGTCGCTTGCGTGAGGCATCGAAGTAGCCTAATCCCTTGAGTTTCTCAAAGAGTTGGCGATAAGCCAATTCCAGAGCGCCGATCCCTTTGGGATAAATCTCTTCGATGGCTAGCTGATATTCGCCCCGAGGGTTATACACACTCAGCCGGCCACGGGTCACTACGGCCATACCATCTCGGGGTTCAAAGCGCAAACGATAGGCCACCCCTCGATAAAGGGCACACTTCACCAACGATTGGGAATCTTTTAGAGAAAGATAAATGTGCCCCGACGAGGGTCGCGCCAGACCCGATATTTCTCCTTCAACCCAAACGGAGGAAAATTCGCTTTCTAGGGTTTGCCTAACCCGATTCGTCAATTGCGATACAGAAAGGGGCTGAACCTGTGCCGGCGGTTGAAGTAGGGACATATAATCAGTTTACAAAAGCCCCCGAGAAGATCACTCAAAGAAACCGTTATTCTACCAGAAATATCCCCTTTCACCGACCCATCCCCGAGAGGGGAACTGCTTCCCGTGCAAGGTAACTTTTACATCCTCATGGTTGCAGGGTCGTTTTCAACAGAGAGCACACAGAACGCCAGCAATACAAATCGTAACCAATTACCATTAAATAATTTGAGATCAATAAAGGCATCTCATTCACGATAATAATTCCCGAAAACCACGCTCAGAATCGTTCAACACAATAGCGAGATTATGAGTAAGGAATGAGACTTGGGCAAAAAAGACGTGACAAAGCCCCCTAATCGTGATTAGATTGTAGGGTAGATAGTTTTGGAGGTAACCATGTCATTCCGTCACATATACTCGTTCTTCTTGGCCACACTGATACTGTCCCCTACATTCTTGTTCAGTCAAGGGGGCGGTTTCCGCATGAGTTTCGACCCTGAAAAAATGTGGAACTGGATTGCCAAAGGGAAAGATAGTATCAATTTGGATGAACTCGATCCCTTTAGCAAAGGGGGTGTCGAAAAAATCATGACCCAATATGGGGTCACCTCTCGAACGATCACCAAGCAACAATACGTTGATGTCTACACGAAATTCAACGAGGATATGAAGTCAGGTAAAGTCGATTTAAAATCGATGTTTGCTCCCCCTGCCTCTAAAGAAGGTTCGTCCGGTTCGGGCGGTTTCGGTGGCGGCGGCGAGTTCAAAGGCTTTGGTGGTGGCGGCGGCGAGTTCAAAGGCTTTGGTGGTGGCGGCGGCTTTGGTAAGGAAGATAAAAAAGGTTGGGAGAAAAAAGAAGAGAAGAAAGACGATAAAAAGGACGAGAAGAAAGAAGAAAAGAAACGGAACGAACGGGCCCAATTTATCGAATGGCGATTCAAAAACTACGACAAAGATGGCGATGGCCTATTAAGTCATGATGAAATTTCTGCGAGCGAAAACCTCGCTCCCCTTTTGAACGATAAATCGAAATTCGATAAGAATAGCGATGGTTTCATCAGCTTGGAAGAATACACCGCTTATGTTGAAGCCTTGATCGAGGCCAAGCAAAAAGATCGCGAACAAGCCCGCTCCGAATCGGGATCATCAAGCTCAGGGGAAACGTCCAAACCTTCGGAAGGAGGTTCCTCGGAAAAAACGGTCATCACAGAATTTGATAAACCCAAGCCTGCAGAAGAAGAAAAACGGGCCACCGTTCAACGTGCTGGGAAACTACCGCCGGGTTTACCCGACTGGTTTGCCACGATCGACGGCAAGGGAGATAATGATGGTCAAATCGGTCTGTATGAATGGCGAGCCTATTCAGGCAAACCGCTGGACGAATTCTTTGCGATGGACCTCAACAACGATGGTTTCATTACCCCATCGGAATACTTCCGATTCAAAGGATTGGCCGATACCACAGTGGTTCGGAGCAAACCTTTAGAAGACCCCGCTTTGGCAAATTCCAAAGGAAATACGGGTTCCACGGGATTCAATCGATTCGGTATCGGTGGCACCACCGGTTCAACTGGTAACGATTCGCGTACCCCTTCCTCTAATGGTTGGGGCTTCGGTGGGAATAATGGTGGTAACGCTGGTATGGCTCCTCCCTTTGGGAAAGGGGGGTTCGGGGGAATGGGGAAAGATCGGGATCGGGGCGATCGCTCCTCTTCCGGAACGGGTAATACTGGTTCGAGTTCATCAGGAACCACAGGGATGAGCGAGCGTCCTGCTGGTAAAGGAGGCTTCGGGGGATTTGGACGAGATCCAGGATCGGGTTCCTCTAGTGGAACGGAACGCCCCAAAGGAAAAGGGCCTCGCGGCTAATTTCTCGCACCTGCTTCATCGAATTTTCCGAACACTACCCGACTTTATAGGTCGGGTTTTTTCTTGCCCAATTCGTACATTAGTAAGTATGGAAGAACACGATTCTGAGATTACCCCTCCTCATGCCTTTTCTTGGGTGCAATACCCCTTACTCGCAGCGTGTGCCGCGCCCGAAACGCCCGAGGAGTTGGTTTGGCTGCGGCAGAATCGCATTGATATTCTCATTACGTTGACCGAAAACAGTTTGCCGCGAAAATGGATCGATCATGCAGGGCTGATGTCGGTCCACATTCCCATCCCAGACATGGAAGCACCGACCACACAACAATTTCGGCAAGCCTTGAGTGTGATTGAAAAAGCCCACCAATCGAAGATGGGGGTTTGTGTTCATTGTTGGGCCGGACGGGGACGAACCGGCACCATTCTGGCGGGATATTTTGTCTCTCAGGGGCTTTCCCCCAAACAAGCCATTACTAAAGTTCGTCAACTTCGCCCCGGTTCGATTGAAGTTTCCTCACAAGAACAAGCCATTTACGACTTTGCTAAGGAAATCTCATAGCGAGCTTCTCACACCCCAATTTCATTAGGTCGAACTATTGTTTTTATGAACCTCACTGATCTGAACGTCTCGATCCACCTGACGCGATTGGCCCAGAAAGAGCCGCATCGCCCTGCGATCCATTATCCCGTTGCGGGGGAGTATCAGACGATCCATTTTGCCGAACTCGATTTGCTTTCTTCCCAGATCGCGGCGGGGTTGCTCAAAGCGGGGTTCCATCGGGGGCTAAGAACCGTGCTGATGGTGCCCCCGTCCCGTGAGTTTTTTGCCCTGACTTTTGCCTTGTTCAAAGCAGGGATTGTCCCCGTTATGATTGACCCTGGAATGGGAATACGCAATTTGGGGAAATGTTTGTTACAGGCACGTCCAACGGGTTTTATTGGGATTTCCAAGGCTCATCTTGCCCGCAAAATTCTCGGCTGGGGGAAGCCTTTCATCGAGAAAACAGTGACCTTGGGTTCCCGACTTTGGGGAGGCCAATTCACGTTAAAACAGATCATCGAACTCGGCTCGGGCCAGCCTCTTGCGGAACCGATTGTTCCCGATGCCGACGAAACCGCTGCGATTCTGTTTACCTCCGGCAGTACCGGAATTGCCAAGGGGGTGGTTTATCCCCATCGGATTTTTGCGGCTCAGGTCGAGCTACTCAAACAAGTTTACGGGATTGAACCCGGTGAGATCGACTTGTCCACCTTTCCCCTATTTGCTTTATTTGCTCCCGCACTGGGCATGACTGCCGTAGTACCGGATATGGACCCGACCCGTCCTGCCGAGGTGAATCCGGAAAAAATTCTTCGGGCCATTGAACGCTATTCCGTGACCAATCTTTTTGGTTCCCCCGCGTTAATCAACCGGCTCGCCCGCTACGCTCAAGGCAGATCGATCACTTTACCGACTCTGCGACGGGTCCTTTCTGCCGGCGCTCCCGTACCGGCCAAGGTTATTGAAAAATTTGTCCGAATGTTACCTGAAGGGGTGCCGTTATATACCCCCTATGGAGCGACCGAAGCGTTACCGGTTGCCAATATGTCCAGCCCCGAAATTCTCACTGAGACTCGTTACCAAACGGAGCAAGGCAAAGGGGTCTGCATCGGTCGGCCGGTTCCTCATATCCGAGTTGCCATTATTCCGATTTCCGATCAACCGATACCTCACTACTCTGCGGAAATGAATTTACCGGTCGGTGAGATTGGCGAACTAGCGGTTTCGGGGCCAATCGTCACATCGGAATACTTTGATAAGCCTGAAGCCACAGCCCTAGCCAAAATGCACGAGGCCGACGGAACGCTCTGGCATCGCATGGGCGATTGTGGTTATTTCGATGAACAAGGGCGTTTGTGGTTTTGTGGCCGAAAATCTCAACGGGTGATCCTCGAAGACGAAACCTTGTTCACGATTTGTTGTGAGGGGATTTTCAATACCATTACGGGGATTTATCGAACTGCCTTGGTTGGGGTTTCCTCTCAGGGGAAAACGGAACCGGTTATTTGTGTTGAACTCGAATCGGATTGCCCACGGAGTTGGTCCGAGATCGAAAAGCAGTTGAAGGAACAGGCCCAAAAACATCCACAAACCCGTCGGATTCAGAAGTTTTTACGGCATCCCCAATTCCCTGTAGACATTCGCCACAATGCCAAAATTTTCCGCGAAAAGCTCGCTGCGTGGGCCAGTCGAAAGCTCGCTTCCTGAATCGATTTCGATTTATTTTCCTTTGGGTGTGGTTTCGAGGGGATCGGGATTGCCCATTGATTGAGAATCGGGTTCTCCTTCTAGGATCAACTCTCGAAACTGCTCGGCTTTGGTCTGCCAACCTTCTTGCTGTAAACGAAGGCGAGCCATTTTTTGGGCTTCGGGCAAACCGGTTTCGATTCGTTCTAAAATTCGTTTGACAAAATCTAAGGGGTTATCGACCAAATCCAAAGCATCGGCCCAAGGGAGATTTCCGGGCAGATTTCGCGCGACGGCAGGCCGCCCCGTGGCCAAGTATTCCTTGAGTTTGAGCGGTTGCATTGCCCGAGTTACCGGCAGATCGGCATACGGCATGATGAGCACATCCACGGCAGCTGCTACCGAAGGGAGCTTGGAAAACGGCAAGGCCCCAATCCGGATGATCCGAGAAAGCGAATGAATTTCGGGGGGGGGGGCTTGTTCGGGACCGACTAACAAAATGGTCACATTCGGACAATCGTTATGGAGTTGTCGCAGAAAGAGCACATCCAAACGAGAATCGACGACTCCCCAAAATGCGACTCGCGGATGCGGGAACCGAGCCAACTCGGGTGCGGGGGGCACCGGCGTTTGCCAAAATTCCAAATCGACCCCGTGAGTCACAATCTTCGAGAGCCGCCCTAAAGCCTGCATCCGTTGTGCTAAATTCTCGCCGGCCGAAATAATCCGATCTGCCTTTTGAACCACGATTTGTTCCATACGGGTCAAGGTCGGGCCATCGAGTCCGGGCCATTGGCCGAAATCATCCACACAATAATAAACCCACGATCGAACTGGTAATTCCCCCATTAGGTCTGCGACAATCGGCAAGGTGGTAATGGCGATCGGTGGGGAACCTAATTGGGCAATCGGTTTTTGCAATTGGGCCAACAAGGCCTTTCGATTAATCGCTCGATCGATCCTTTTGGTAAACCAAGGCCACATCTTCGGATTCACGATGGTCAACCCCTCGGGAATCGGCTCGGCCTTTTCGCCTGAATCAAGGGAACTAAACCATTGGGCGAATTTTCCCACTGCCCGTTGCATGGTCGCCCAATTCAGACGGGGGGCCCTCGTCCCTATGGTGTTGACCCATAAGGTGGGATGCCTAGGCAAAAGATGACGAATGAGGTGTTGGCAGCTCGACGGATGCCGTCCCCAATCATCTGCGAAAACGAGTAGGGGTATATTCATCGTTCTGTTCAGTATGGTATACGAAACCCCAAAGGCAAATCCTAAATCCTCACCCCGATTTCGATAACCTGCCCACCGATCAAAAATTTTCGAGACTCACAAGCTCCCTCCATGCCTTCCCCCCCCCCTTCCCACGCTCGCGCATGGAATCCGATAGATTCACGAGGAACAAGGATTGTCGAAAGAATCCCAATAGGAATACTCGCCGGAGTGAGGATTGTTGGCTTCCTCATTCACATTCACCGAACAACGACCACCGAACAACGACCTGTTTGGTTCCGAAAAGGGGGAGGAATTAATTATTGACCTGCCATTGCAGGCGTTGAATTTTCTTGAGAATCTTTTGTTCGATGGCTGTTTCACGTCCTTTGGGAATCCAACGCGAACCCGAAGGGAGATTAGCCGTTGGTGCGATGGCTTCCACAATCTGATAACTGTCTCTTATACACAT
>JAOAAA010000142.1:474-10163 GCA_026419115.1 Gemmataceae bacterium | reverse complement strand
GTATTAGTGAGCTTACTCATACTAGCTGTATTTGTTGTAGCGACCTTTGTTCGACCGTATCAAACGGATCCCATAACGGGAGAATATGTTCTGGATGAACAGAATCAGCGAATTCCATTACGAATGGGTTCGCATACTTCGATCGGCCTCGGGGCATGCCGATTCAAAGAACTGTTTGATATTCCTTGCCCCTCTTGTGGGATGACCACAAGTTTTGCCATGTTCGTTCGCATGGATTTTGTCAATGCCCTGCGAGCGAATTGGGTGGGGACACTCTTGGCAGTGGTTTGTTTGATGTTGATACCTTGGGGTATCATATCGGCAGTTCGAGGGAAACTGTTGATAGTAAAATCGATCGAAGGTCCGCTGGCTTTTTTGGTGGGTTCGCTCACGGTTTTGATGTTATTACGTTGGGGATTGATTCTCACGCTGGAGTTTTTTTAAGTCGGGGAATTTACGGGTCGTGCCGGTTCCCGGCGCTCCAATCTCAAGGAGGGGGGAACATGAAAAAGAAATTCACACGAAGACACGTTTTAGGCTTATTTTGCCTCGCAGGGACAGGAATCGGTTGTTCTGCTAATCCGCTTTACTTTCCCATGATGTTGTTAAACAACCAACCGCAGAACCCTCCTGAGTTTCCTCTGAAACCGCGCCCCCGCGCCGAGGATGTGAAGGTGGTCGTCTTGGTCAGTGGAAGAACCGCCGACAGCCCCGACACCATCGGGCTAGACCGAGCCTTGAACGCCGAATTGATCTCGTTACTCGAAGAACGCTGCAAAGCCAACAAGGAAAATGTTCTTGTTAAGAAGATGAAGGCCATCGATGAATTTCGTGCCAATAATCCCGACCCCACTTTGCACCCGATGCAAGTGGGTAAAGAGATGAAGGCAGACTATGTCATCGAAGTCGAGATTCAGGAGTTGGAATTGTTTAAACCCGGTTCGCGTCGCCAATTCCTTCAAGGAACGGCGAATCTCACCGTCAATGCTTACGATACCTCAAAGGTCGGCAAAGAAGCAGCGTATAGCATGACCTTGGCACAATCCTTCCCCAGAGATCGCGAAGTTCCGGTCGAATCGCCTGCCAGTATCGAAAATTTCCGCCGTGAATTTGTAAAACGATTGGCCTCGGCGATTGTGGTGAAATTCACCACCAGTTCGACCGATCAAAAGTTTCAGATGAGTTAGGTTTCTCGGACCCGTCCTTAATGCCTAGAATATGGGCATGAGAATCACCTACCTTCTTCTACTGCTACCTTTTTCTTTACACGCAGAGGATTGGCCTCAATTTCATGGGCCAAACCGCAATGGAATATCACAGGAAAAAAATATCCTGCGAGAATGGCCCAAGTCTGGCCCTCAGGTCCTTTGGACACATAAAGCGGGGGCAGGGTGGGCCGCTCCCGTGGTGGTCGACAATCGCGTTTATTTGTTTCATCGCATCAAAAACGAAGAAGTGATTGATTGTCTCGCTGCGACTGATGGCAAATTAATATGGTCGGCTGGTGAAGTTACCCGTTACCGTGACGATTTTGACTTTGATGATGGACCCCGCGCCACCCCTTTGATCACAAAGGAAACGATCATTACTCTAGGTGCCAATGGTGATCTGATTGCACGGGAACTCAAGGCAGGTAAGCAACTCTGGAAAAAAAACATCATCGAGGAATATCAAGTTCCCAAAGGTTTTTTTGGTGTGGCCAGTTCGCCTATCGTGGTCGGGGGGAATTTAATCCTGAACGTTGGTGGGAAGAAAGCCAGCGTGGTTGCGTTTGATCTGAAAACAGGTAAGGAGTTGTGGAAAAGTGGTGAGGATGGCGTGAGCTATTCCTCCCCGATTTCGGGCCAATTAGATGATGAGGAAGTGGCCATTTTCTTCACCCGTGCGGGGCTGCTCGTTGTCGAACCCAAGAAAGGAGAAATTCGCCATAGCTTCCCTTGGCGACCGCGATTGAATGCTTCCGTCAATGCTGCCAGCCCGATCCTCGTGGGCAACGAAGTTTTTTTGACCACTTCTTATTCCACCGGAGCCGTTCTACTCGAACTCAAAAAAGGCACCGAACCCGAACCGATCTGGAAAAATGACGAGAGTCTTTCAGCCCATTACAACACCCCGATTTATTATAAGGGGTATCTGTATGGTGTGGATGGCCGACAAGAATCGATACCGAGGTTACGTTGCGTCGAGTGGAAAACGGGCAAAGTCCAATGGACCGAAAATAAATATGGGTGTGCTTCGTTGATTTTCGTAGATGGGGCCATTCTTGCCTTACTCGAAAGTGGGGAATTGGTATTATTTGACGCCAATCCCAAATCGTACAAAGAATTCGCCAAGCATCCCATCCTGACTTCTCCCACCCGTGCTGCCATGGCCCTTTCAAACGGGGTCGTTTTTGCCCGTGATTCTAAAAACTGGGTGGCCGTCAAAATTTCAAAATAATCAGCGATAGAAACCTTATTTCTCCGATGGCATCGGGCCAAGTGCAACCAATTTTTTCAGGGTCTCCTCGAATCGATCGGTGGCATGATCCCAAGTGTATTCCAAAACTGTTCGATAAGCTGCATCGGAAAATTCTTTCCAACGCTCTTCACTCATCTGGGCAAATCGAACGATCTCTCGTGCCATGGCAGGGGCATCATCAATCGGAATGAGAACCCCCCCCCCCGCACCAATCAATTCCGGAGCAGCCCCCGTCGCGGTTCCAATCACGGGGGTGCGACAAGCCATCGCCTCGATAATTGGTAGACCAAACCCTTCAGACTTCGAGGCAAAAAGCCACGCATCTGCTTTGGAATAGATTTCTCGAAGTTGGTTTTGAGGGGGGCGGTGATAAAACTCGGTCCCATCAGGCAAAGGCAGTTCAGGAACCGGCTGATAGGTACTCATCGCTAAAAATTTCAGCACGGGGACTTCTTTCTTGGCCAAATGAAATGCTTCGATGGCCAGCACACACCCTTTATGAGGCATCGGATGATAAACCGTCCCCACCGTTGGAACCGGTTGCTTTCCACGCGGAGGTGCATGGAACTGGTTCATATCGACACTGTTCGGGACCCAATGCGCCGGTTGATTAAATTCGTTCTTAAAAAAATCGATCATCCATTTACTGATGACGATTTTATGCAACGGCAGCCCCGTAGCGATGCGGACTTGGGCAGGGTCTCCTCCCCAATCTTCGTAAGCCTGAAAGAAATGCCCTTTGATCCCCTTACTCGCAGAGAGGTCATAAACCCAAGGAGCCGTCGCCCACCAAGTCGCTAGAACAATATCCGCATCGGGAACATCTCGATCGGTGAGCGGGCCACTATGTGAGGTTTCAATAACCTTCACCGAGGAGTTTTTGAAGTGGAGTCGATCCCCGACCTTTCCGAAGGGCCATTTTCTTTTTTTGATAATCGAACGGGCCGCCTCCCTCAGGGTCGGTGGGCTAGGTCGCGCTGCAACAACGGTGACCTCATGACCCCGTTTCAGAAGCCCCTCGGCATAAATCGCAACAACTCGGACACCCCCCGAGGTGTCCAATTCCGGAAGAATAAACGTCACTTTCATTCCGACATTTTAGGTTATTGATTCGATGAGACCAAAGATTGAAGATCAGAATTTGGCGAATAACTTTATTGATTTTATGAGACCAAGGTTTGAGCGTAAGAATTTGGCGAAATCGGGACAAAGGTTCCCGTGAACTGTAAGGGATCGGTCAATCTCTTACTAAGAATCCCTGCACCAATCCCCAAAGAAAAAAGCCAAAACCACGCATAATCGTGAGCGAACCAAACTCCACGAAATACAAGGAGCATCCCAAACGTATAACCGAACAAGGTACAAATCAGACCAGAATAGATTCCCCCACCACGAATGAGCAACGCAACCATATTCCCCAAACCAGCTAGGGTAAATAAGGCAAACAAAATAATGCCGACGATCCCAAATTGAAGCGAGAACATGAGATAATGATCATCGATAGAAATAAATCGCTCATCAATATCCGGATCACGAGGCATGTCGATCCGTTCACCCCCGTAACCCCACCAACCTCGCTTCTCGATGGCCTCTTCGTACACCGTTGATAAAAGGTCCCGATGCAATGTTCCCGAATAGGGATACGATTTCCCCCGAATGGTCACCGGAGCTTTCACCGCATCCACCTCCCCAGCATATTGGGATAGCAAGGTGAGAATCTCGGAACGAAATGCAAGGAACGTTAATCCTGCTGTGATAAATGCTGTGAGCAGGGCCACACGAATCCGAGGGAATTGCCAGAAAATGTTCGCCGTGACTACCACCAACCCCAATATCTGGGCACTTCTCGATCCCGTGGCGATGATTCCCGGAATCATCAACCAAGGAGCGAACGACCACCATCGAGGCCCCCAACCTTGACGGGCCCATCTCGCCCCTTCGAGCATCCAAGGCAATAAGCCCACTAATGTTACCCCAAAATAAATCGCGTGGGTTTGATTCATATTGGCTCGTTTCAAGCCCCAACGAATGGGTTCTAATTCTCGGTACGATCGCGATGCGGTTAATTCCCAAAAATTGAATTGAGTCACCCCTTCGATAAATGCCAACAAAGACAGGGTTACCCCCACTGGAATCAGGATCGATAAACATTCGCGTAAATTATCGATTCGAGTAAGCAGAATTCGCCCAAGGAAATAAGGGATTCCCCAGCGGAAGACGTAGCCGACCCAAAGAAGCGGAGAAAACTGTTGAGCAAATAAATCCGATAACCCCATACTACATAATAAAACGATTAAGAGAATATCGGAAGGGAAAATGCGAAACCGAGGGGTTTCCAAAACCGGTTTCAGAAAAAAACACGCACAGACCGCTAGGCCAACCCCAACCCTTGGGTCCAGCAAAAAGGCGCCAATTCGAGTTTCAAACCATGTGGGCACGAGAAGTGCCACAAGAAGAACCGGTGCCCGCCAACCCAGTTCAAAACCTCGGGCACGAATGCGATCCAGACAAAAGAGAATGACCGCGATATTGGCAATAATCGAGAAGTAGTAGGTCATTGGTTCTCAAAAAAAATACTATAACAAATGACGCGAATCGAGTATAGTCGTCTTTTCGCAGAACTCCTTTCTGAGTGGAATTTGCTGAGCAGGCAAGGCGATTTCATTTTTCTCTATTAACTCACCTTCATCAAATGGTCAGATAATGAATCGAAAAAGCCTACCTCATGGTCACCCCGATTATCCGAATAAATCCTTGCAAGTCCCTCTTGTCCGTTGCATCGATTTCAACAAAATGCGCTAAATAACTCTGTTTTCTCCAAAGGAGTGGTTCCGAATGTACACGATACCGGTTCGTTATTTAGTGACAAGTTGCCTATTGATTGCTTTCAGTAGTTTTGGTTATTCACAGGGAGAAGGGAAAACAGCCACCGTAAAAGTGCTTGTTCCCGAGTCTCCAACTCGAACTTCTGTAACCATCGATGGCCAAGCTACCAAATCGACGGGGGATACCCGAATTTTTGTCACTCCGCCACTGGAACCGGGTAAAATTTACGCTTACAAGATTGTTGCTACCATTGAACCGAACAACTACACCAAAATTTTTCGGACTCGGGAAGTGACCTTCAAGGCAGGCGATGAGGTAACGGTCGATCTGAGGAAGAAAGATGACAAAATAAAAGATGATGTGCATATTCGTTGGGTTCCCACACCCGAGGACATTGTCGAAAAGATGTGCGAACTCGCGAAGATCAAAGAAGGGGATGTTGTGGCGGACCCCGGTTGTGGTGACGGGATTCTTGTCCTGACGGCATTGAAGAAGTACAAAGCAGCCAAGGCCTATGCCTTTGATATTGATCCGAAGAAGATCGAGGAGACAAAAGAGAATGCCAAAAAGGCCGGCCTACAAGATAAAGTAGTTGCGCGATTACAGAACTGCCTCGAACTCAAGAAAGACGATCTCAAAGATGTTACCGTTCTAATGACCTACATGGGGGATGAACTCAACATCCGTTTACGCCCAATCCTTTGGGAAAATATGAAACCCGGTAGCCGGATTGTTTCACACCGGTTTATCTTTGGCGATTGGAAGCCCGACCAAACCATTACCGTCATGGGGGCAGATGGGGATGAGTATACCCTTCATGTTTGGACTATTACCGGAAAAGAAATCAAAGGCGATTATCCCAAGACTAAAGAATAAATATCCACCATCCGTCTCAAAATTTGAATGAGGATTAATCAAGTGAATCGAATTATTTTTTCCTTGAGTCTCATGCTAATGATACCTTTCTTAGCATATTCCCAAGGGACTCCCAAAGAGGCAACGATTAATGTTTTAGTGCCCGAATCACCCACGCGGACCACCCTAACGATTGATGGGCAAGCAACGAAACTAACAGGTTCCAAACGGGTTTTCGTCACACCCCCTATCGAACCTGGTAAAACCTATGCCTACAAAATTTCGGTTGTCATCGAACCGAATAATTACACCAAAATTTTCCGGACCCGAGAAGTCACTTTCAAAGCCGGTGACGAAGTGACCGTCGATATGACCAAGGAAGATAAAGAAAAAGATAAGATTGAAGTCCGCTGGGTTCCCACCCCCGATGATATCGTCGATGAAATGTGCAAACTGGCCAAAGTGACCAAGGATGATGTGGTCTACGATTTTGGTTGTGGCGATTGCGTCATGCTGGTTCGAGCCATTAAGCAATTTGGGGCGAAGAAAGGGGTGGGCCTTGAAATCGATGAGAAAATCATCAAAGAAAAGGCCGAGCCTTACATCAAAAAAGCGGGTCTCCAAGACAAAATCGAAGTGCGCAAAGGGGACATTCTTGATGTGAAAGAAAAAGATTGTGCCGATGCCACGGTTGTCTTGTTGTATATCGGCGATGATCTCGGTGCTCGATTGGGTCCTGTGTTACAAAAGGCCTTAAAACCTGGTAGTCGGGTCGTTTCTCACCGCTTTACTTTGGGTGATTGGAAACCAAATAAAACCATCAAGGTGATGGGGGTCGATGGTGATGAGTATACCCTACATCTCTGGATTGTCCCTGAGAAAAAGTAATCATTTCCGTCATGTAGTTCGTATCCCGTCGAAAGATTGAATATTGTGTTATCACTTCAATGAATTATCACCGATTATAATTCAATTGTATTCGATTTCACTAAGGAGATTGCGATTCGGACTGGTAAATCATTTATTGAATTGATCGTTAAGGGCGTGTATTTCCCCTCTTGATAAAGTGTTAGTTGATGATCGTTTTCTCGAATTAAAATCATTCTTTTCCGAATCATATTTGAGACGATCTGGGCAAAGACAAATTGATCATTTGGAATATCAAGTAATTGACAGGTCCGAATTCGCTCGGCTTCGTCTAAAATAATCACATCGGCCCGTCGAATACTATCTAGGATCAGGTCGCGTTCATAATTTTCTGAACTGAGTTGAAAATCTAAAATTCGGATCGTTTTCGCAGGAGCCAATGTCACAAGGAATCCAATCGATCGCGAAGCCACCGGATGCCGTCGCCCGCGAATGCTGAAATAAATGGCATCAGCCGAAGTGAGCTTTTCTCGCAGCGCTGCCGTAAATTCCAAATGGTCAGGGGCCTCTAGACTGGAAAGCCGAGGATCGAGCAAAATACCAGAGGTATCAATTCCTTCTAAAGATAATTGGCGTAAGGTCTGTTGTCCGAGTGAATCCTGACCAAGTTGGGAAATAATTCCTCCAGAATGCCCTAGTTTGATGGCAGAACGTGCAAACTGCACAGGCGCACTGATCGAATCTCTTTTTTCGTTTGATATTTCTAGCTCGCCGATGCCCCAAAAATTCAGTCTCACTATTAATTCTTCTCCATGATAGGAATGTTATATTTCTCATATAGAGAACGGAAAATCATCCTCGGATCGAACGAAAGATCGAATATCATATTTATTCAAGTTATCGTAGGACTAAAAAAATTCGACAAAAGGTCGTCTCACTCGTATCGATCTTCAATATCTTCCAAATAATCATCTGTTATTAGGGATGATGGATCATAAGATGCTGATGGAGGGGGGGGGGCAGATTGCCGAGGTTGATGCGGAGGCGTGTTAGGGACATTGGACCGCTGGGGTGGGGTACTCGGTTTGGGAGGGAGTTTTGGTTCGGAACCAAAACGAGTGATAACATAAGTGCCGCTGGTTTTTGATTTTTCGAGATCGAGTAAACCATTGGCAGCGGCATCTTCCAATAATTCACTAAAAGTTCGATAACCATAAAACGCTTCGTTGAAGGAGGGCTTTTTGCGTTTCATCGTATCTTTTGCCATCGAGGAATAAATCACATCTTTATTTTCTCGACGAAGTGCCAAAAGTGATTCCAATAGGAGCAGAAATACCTTTTTCTTCTTTTCAGGGAGATTATCCTTCAACTCCGATGAGTTCACTGTAACGGTTGGTCGATTCAAATCCTCGTAATAAATAAATTCATCGCAATTATCTCGAAGTAATTCCGAGGTCGCATCGGCTAGCCCCACGCCGATGGTGTGTTTACCTAATTCCTTTAATTTCGAGATCAGGGGAGAAAAATCACTATCACCAGAGACAATCACAAAGGTATCAATGTGATCTTTTGAAAATGCCATATCGAGAGCATCCACAACCAGCCGAATGTCTGCCGAGTTTTTTCCAGTCATGGCCCGTTTGGGAATCTCAATCAATTCAATCGCCGATTCATGGAGTTGAAGGGTAAATTGTCCGAACCGGCTCCAGTCGGCATAGGCCTTTTTGACGACGATCTTCCCTTTTTCGACTAAACGAGTCAAAATTCGATCGATATCAAATCGGTCGCGTTTTTCGCTCAGACCTATTCCTATATTCTCGAAATCGATAAAGACCGCAAGGGTTCGTTCCCCATCGACAAAACGTGCCGGCATAGAACCTCTCTTTGGATACTGGGGTTATGGATTCCTTGGGAAAGAATTTCCCATCGGAAGATTCCATTAGTGTTTTTTTTCGTAGTCACGGATTTTGTCGAGTCGTCGAGTATGTCTGCCTCCTTCAAATTCTGTGGTGAGGAAAATCTTCACCATCCGATCGATCAATTCCTGACTTAAAAAATCGGCAGACATACAAAGGATGTTGGCATCGTTGTGGCGACGTGCTAATTCCGCTTCGATGGGATCACGACACGAAACCGCTCGAATCCCGTGGACTTTATTGGCGGCAATACACATTCCAAAACCGGTCCCACAAATCAAAATCCCCCGATCGGCCTCGCCACGGGCTACCATTTCCGCTACGGGTAAAGCATAGTCTGGATAGTCGGTTGCGGGTTCAGAAGCATTGGTGCCGGTATCAATCACCTCGTGGTTAATACTGCGGATAATGCCTACCAAACGGCTTTTGACGTTATATCCTCGATGATCACTTCCGAGAGCAATTTTCATATCAACCCCATTTCGACTATCAAACGATCCACATATTTTACGATTCTCTCAACACATTCATTATAGCGATCGAGCGATCCCCCAAAGGGGTCTTCCAAATCCCCCTCGGACCCACCAAGCAAACGATACCCACCCGCGAAGGCAGGAACTTTGAGGGCGGTCATTAAGTGGGAACGTGTCATGGCAATGACATCGTCGGCTCGGGCCAGTAAATCGACGGTCACTTGCTTTGCAGAATGGGAAGAAAGGTCGGCACCGAATTGGGCCACGGCTTCGATCGCTTCGGTTGTGGCGG
>JAOAAA010000142.1:0-464 GCA_026419115.1 Gemmataceae bacterium | reverse complement strand
TTCGCTGCGACCCCTGCCGAGTAGATGTGGTAACCGGCCGAGAGCAATTCTTGTTCTGGAATCCCCAATCGTTCGGATAGCCTCTTTTTGAAAAGGGCCGCTGCCATAGGACTACGACAAGTGTTACCAGTACATATAAACAGAATGTTTCTTGCTAGTCGTTGTTGAATCTGGGTGGCATCCCAAATCCCCGCTCTGGTGATTGTCCAAGTCCGGTCATTCAACTTGAGATAAGTCAAACTTGCATTCGAGCTGGGGTTGGGTATCGTCAGGTGATATTTGACTCGCTCAATCAGCTCTTTTGTTTGTGAATCGTTGGGGAGACTCCCAAGGGGCAGAAAATAAAGTGGACGTTTCCCGATATTTAATAGATCGCCTGCCACTAAGGAAGCAGGGACCCAAGCGGGAAACTCACTTTCAGAATGTTCGATGACAATTGGACCGGGCCAAAGCCTTCTCAGGAT
>JAOAAA010000141.1 GCA_026419115.1 Gemmataceae bacterium | reverse complement strand
GAATTGCACCGGATCAATTCTGGCGGAGGGCGGGAAAGTGCAACAGAAAGTAAACCGCCACATGGGCAACCATGTGGTAAGGGTGAAACGGTGGGGGGTGAAAACCCTTAATGTAAGAGCCCACCAGCGGCAAGGTGACTTGTCGGCTCGGCAAACCCCATCGGGAGCAAGGTCAAAACGAGGGAGGATCGGCTCGGTCCGTTATCACTTCAGGTAGACCGCTCGATCCAAGTGGTAACACTTGGGCTAGATAAATGATCGTCGCCAACACCCGTTGGAACAGAACTCGGCTTATACTCCGTCCACGACCCTTCCGGATTCTCTTTCTTGTTCAAATGTCGACTCCTCTTTGCTACCCGTACCGAATGAAACCTTATTCTTTGCTCACCGATCTTTACCGAGTAGAACAATTTCTAGAATAGCCCTCTCTCCTATTCGGAATATCGATTATGTATCGAGCCATTTTACTCATCACGCTAGGTAGTCTTTCTTGCCAATCCGCATTCTGCCAAGGCTTTCCCCCCAGCGAGGCCGTGAAACGAATGCAAACCCCAGACGGGTTTTCCGTGCGACTGATCGCAGCCGAACCCGAAGTGAGGCAACCGCTGAGCATCTCCTTCGATGCCAAGGGGCGCCTGTGGGTTCTACAGTATCTGCAATATCCCAACCCCGCGGGATTAAAGCCCATCAAACAAGATCAATACCTACGAACGATTTGGGATCGTGTTCCGGAACCGCCACCGCATGGGCCAAAAGGTCTCGATAAAATCACCGTCTATTCCGAACCAGACGAAAACGGTCGTTTCCGCAAAACGCATGATTTTATCACGGGGTTGAATTTGGCGTCGGGGTTTTGCCTTGGTCAAGGGGGAGTATTCGTCGTGCAGCCTCCCTACCTTCTTTTTTATCCCGATAAAAATAACGATGACCTGCCCGATGGTGATCCGGAAGTTCTTCTGACGGGCTTTGGGATGGAAGATTCCCATAGCTATGCGAACTCGTTGCAATGGGGACCCGATGGCTGGCTGTACGGGGCGCATGGCAGCACTGTAACCGCGAAAATCAACAACCCTGCGGACCCAAAATCCCCCCCCATTGAATTCCAACAAGGGGTTTGGCGTTATCATCCAATTTCCAAGCGATTCGAGCTATTTGCCGAGGGGGGGGGGAATACGTTTGGCCTCGACTTCGATCGTTATGGTCGTTGCATTGCCGGCACCAACTGGNGTGGCAAAGCCATGCTCCACCATGTGCAAGGGGCCTACTACATCAAGGGATTCTCCAAACATGGGCCACTTCATAACCCGCATGCCTACGGCTATTTCGATCATGTCCCTTACGAAAATTTCAAAGGGGGGCACGTCACATGTGGCGGAGTTCTGTATGAAGCGAACCTTTATCCAGAAGAATATCACGGGCAATATCTCGCGGGGAATCTTCTTTCTCATGCGATCTATTGGCACAAGATGACCCCTCAGGGTTCGAGTTTCACCGCCAAGCATGGGGGAGATTTACTCCTTGCCCACGATACTTGGTTTCGTCCCGTTGATACCCTAGTTGGTCCCGATGGCTGCCTTTATATTGCCGATTGGTACGACAAACGAGCGGCCCATCTCGATCCGATCGACAATTGGGACAAAACCAACGGGCGAATTTACCGCCTTGAGTATGGGAAATTGTCGCCAGAAAAACCGGTTGATCTTAACCGTCTCAGCAGCGAAAAGCTCGTGAATTATCTGCAACATCCCAACAAATGGTGGCGGAACGAAGCCCGAAGAATTTTGGGGGAACGTCGCGATAAATCGACCGCCAGCACACTCCGAAAATGGCTGCAAGAAGATAAGGACCTGTTCGCGTTAGAGGCCTTTTGGACCTTAAATCTATGCCATGCCTTGGAAGAAAAGGATTGGGTCACGGCATTCAATCATCCTTGTGAGCATGTGCGGGCTTGGGCGATCCGACTTCTGGGCGATGATTTCCGCCTTCCCGAGAGTTTCGTTCCTCATATCAAAACGATGCTTGCAAAAGAAAAATCGCTCACGGTCCTCTCGCAGGTTGCCTGTACTGCCAAGCGTTTGCCCGTTCAACAAGCCGTTATCTTACTCGAAGCCATTTGGAAATCGACCGAGGCCAATACCGATCCTCAAATTCCGCTGTTAACTTGGTGGGCCATTGAAGCCCATGCACTGAATGGCCGAGAGCAAATTGTCGAACTTTGGAAGTCTCCCTTGGTATGGAAATCGTCGTTGTTTGAAACCACCATTGTCTCTCGAATGGGACGGCGCTATGCCAGTGAAAATCAAAATGCCGACTGGAAAACCCTAGCGGAATTGGTGGCAGCCACTCCCCACGAAGCGGCCACGGTTCGCCTGTTACAAGGCATCAACGAGGCTCTTCAAACGACCACTCTGAAGAAAGTGCCCGAACCTTTCCAAAAAACGTTAAAACAACTGCAATCGAAGAATCTGCCAATCGTCCGAGAATTAGCGGCCCGTATGGGTGACCCCGAAGCGATCGAGCAATTGCATCGCCTGACCCTGACTGCAACGGAATCTCCTGAAAAAATCAATGCGATTCGACTCCTGACCCAATTGGGCGATCCCCGAATGCTACCTCTGTTACGCGAGCGCTTCCAACGCGGTACGAATGATTCGATTCGGCAGGCCGCTTTGGAAGGGTTGGGGCGTTTCGATGATCCGGCTTTGGCAGACGATGTGTTGGAACTGTATGGTCAACTCTCGGGCAATCTCAGGAACTTGGCCCGATCCTTCCTCCTGTCTCGGTCGCACTCGGCAGAAAAAATCCTGCAAGCGGTCGATCAGAAGAAGATTCCCAGTACGGAATTTTCGCTCGATCAACTGCGACCTTTGAAAGATTTTAAGAATGAGAAAATCGATCAACTCATCCGCAAGCATTGGGGGGAAATTGCACCCGCCACGGCCGGAGAAAAACAAGCCCGCATTTCGTGGCTGAATATCGCTTTAAGTAAAGGGGGGGGGGACCCTAAAGAAGGAAAAATTCTCTTCGAGAAAAATTGTGCCGTTTGCCACATACTTTTTGGTCAAGGAGCCAAAATTGGGCCGGACTTGACCACGGCCGATCGGAAAAATCGAAACTATCTGCTGACACATATTGTGGACCCTTCGCTTTATATCCGACCCGAATATCTTGCCTCAAAGATCACGACCACTGATGGCCGAACTTTGGTTGGCCTAGTGAGGGAATCCTCGGGAGAAAACATCGAAATTGTGAACATCGTGGAGAATAAAGAGATTCGCACTTCCCTTGCAAAAAATCTCATCGATGAAATAGTTCCTTCCAAAATCTCTCTGATGCCCGAAAAGCTGTTAGATTCTCTGAACGATGATCAAGTGCGTCACCTTTTTGCTTATCTGCAACTCTCGGAACCGCAAGAAAAATCGCCCCCCCCCTCTGAAGGGAAACCTGCGGAGAAAAAACTACGGGTCTTGCTTATTTCTGGCTCTTTGGAGTATAAATCCGACGAAACCCTTGCGATTTTGCAAAAACACTTAGAGACGAACTACCCTGTGGAATGTTGGCGTGCTTTCCGAAAGTCGGACAACGAACTACCGGGCTTAGCTCAACTCGAAAAATGTGATGTGGCTGTCTTTTTCACCCGTCGGCTCACGGTGGAGGGCGATGATTTAGAACTCATCAAAAAATACGCGACTAGCGGCAAACCCATTGTTGGTATTCGCACTGCCAGCCATGGTTTCCAAAAGTGGTTAGAGATGGATAAAGAAGTTTTTGGAGGAAACTACAAAGGGCATTATAAAGAAGGCCCCCTGTGCGAAACTCAATTCACCAAAGAGGGAGAATCGCACCCCGTTCTTCAGGGAGTCAAACCCTTTAAGTCTTTCGGGAGTTTGTACAAAAACCCCGAAATATCCAAAGATGTGACTGTACTGATGAACGGGTCCAACGGAACCCAAACCGAACCGGTCACTTGGGTTCGCTTACACAACAAAGGCCGCGTCTTTTACACTTCTTTAGGGCATCAAAAAGATTTTGAGGATAGCCAGTTTTTGAAATTGCTAACCAATGCCATTTTTTGGACCGCGGGTCGTGAAATCCCTAAATCAAAATAACGAGTAGACCGCTGGTCGTGAAATCAGCAGATCAGATTTAGCGAATCGCTGAACCCAATTCGATTTCTCGCAGTTCATCGATTTGATACGGAACCCCCGCTTCGAGTTCACTCGGATGCGGCGCAGGGCGATCAAACCAAGTCCGAATATCCCAACGGAGCAGCACCATCGTGCCCCACAAGCCCCAAAGGTAGCCGAACAGAGGAAGCGCGATTCCCGTGAGAATGTGACAAGCCAAAGCCAAGGGATAAAATTTCATTTGGGCAACGATTCCCCCCATACGAAAACAAATCATGGAACTCAAAAAACCACAAATCGCCCCGAGCAGATAGATAAAGCTCATACCCATCGGCTCGCTCAATAGGATGTAGCGGCTGCCCATTTCGACGAGATGATAGCAAGCCCCCATCAACACACAAAACCAAATCGGTAAACCAATGATCCCGACGAATTCTAGACCTGCACCAACTTGATCCGTGAAATGACGAACCTGAGCATAGCTGAGGGGGGGTGGCGCCTCCTCCATCTCGAAATAATCCAAGCGTGGATTGTAAGTCTCGAGTTCATTCGATTCCATGAGGTCCACCCTCTCTGAGAAAGATTGTGTCTATTATAAGCTAGAGAGCATCGCGAATAAACCTTTCAATTCCTTTCGATCGTTCCGATTTGCGTTCGCAGCCATTGTGTATCGATACTGCTAAAGACACCGCACAGACTTTCCTCGATTTCAACGGCCGACCTCAGTTTCAATCTCCCAATTTTCGGCGGATTCTCCACGAAAGTTAGGCAACTCTTGGAGGTGCTGCCTATGATAATAGGGGGGATTTTTATGACGAAAGCTCTCATTGCTATACCCGTTTACAACGAAGCCCAGCATGCCCAAAATGTGCTGACTGCCGTACAAAAATACGGCTCGGATGTATTAGTGGTCGATGATGGTTCAACCGATGCCACACCCGCGATTGTTCAGGCGATTCCTAACTTGCACTTGGTTCGCCATGAAAAAAATCGTGGTTACGGCGCTGCGCTCATCAGTGCTTTTCGTTATTTTCTGGAGCATGATTACGATGCTCTCGTGACGATGGACTGTGACGGGCAACACGAACCCAAACGGATTCCTTTACTCCTCGAAGCCATCGATCAGGCCGATATTGTTTCTGCCAGTCGTTACCTGCGAGACTTCCAACAGAATACGCTCACACCGGAAGATCGTCGTTATGTCAACATGGTGATTACTCAAGAATTGAACCAGCGTTTTGGTCTGAACCTCACCGATAGTTTTTGTGGATTCAAGGCCTATCGACGGAGCTTGATCGAGAAGCTACACATTACCGAAACGGGTTGGGGAATGCCGCTGCAACTGTGGGTGCAAGCAGCCCGTTTAGGTGCCAAGATTATTGAAATTGGTGTGCCGCGATTGTATCTCGATCCTAATCGGGCCTTTGGTGGCGTCTTGAACGATACCCAAACCCGATTGGCCTACTATCGAAAAGTGATCGCAGAGGCCGCTTCGGTCTCGGTGGCCTCGCCGTTAGCAGACTTTCAAGGATGCCCCGTGTGAGAAAATATCACGCCCCGACCTGTTCTGGGGAGATGTTATTTGATCCACTACCGTCCCAAATCCCCGAAGATACTCTGTGGAACCAGCAGACGCTTCGCCAAGCGATTGGGGAAACGATCCGTAGTCAAGCCCGTTCGGAATTGCTAGCACAAAATAAAATCATTGGCCCCCGTTCCTTAGGGAATCCGCAAGGAATTTGGCTGGTGGGCGGGCATCAACCCGAAATTTTTCATCCAGGGGTTTGGCTCAAAAATTTCTACTTGGCTGGGTTGGCGAAACGCCTCGGCGGCCTCGCAGTGAATCTGGTGGTCGATACCGATACCGTGAAGCAACCGAGTCTCAAAATTCCTTTTCGGGGTGATTCGCCCAAGTGGACGCAAATTGCGGAACTCCCGCTCGGAGTTTCTGAAACCGAATCGATTTGGGCTAAAGTCCCTCTTCCTCATCGACAGGAGATCGAAAAATGGCTCGAACGAGCCGTACCCTTGTGGGGTGACTGGGCTTGGTCTCCGATTATGGTCGATCTTTGGAACCAACAACCTTGGTTAGAAATGTATGATCTTTCGCAGAATAACTTGGGCATTTTCCATGTGCAATTGAGACGTTATTTCGAAAAGGAATGGGGTATTGAAACGATTGAGTTCCCCGTCAGCCAACTTTCGCAAACCCCGAGCTTTCGGAAATTTGCCCAAGGGATTCTTGATGAACTTCCCCGATTTGTGACCGTTTATAATCAAGCTATTTTGCACTACCGAGAAAGACGAAAACTGCGGAGTCGAACCCATCCTGCCACGCTTTTGATTACGAAAGACGACCAATTTGAAACCCCATTTTGGCAAGGGACACCTCAAGCTCCTTACCGTAGTCGCTGGTTCGCCAAGCCAAATGATCCATTACCTGAAGTATTATACCCTCGGGCCTTTACGTTGACCTTATTTGTGCGGTTGTACCTAGCCGATTTGTTTTTGCATGGTCTGGGCGGCGGTTTGTACGACGAAGTGACCGATGAAATCATTTCCGAATTTTACCGAATCCCCCCCCCTCGCTATGCCGTGGCCACGGGAACTTTACGTTTACCTTGGGAACCTTTCCCCCGTCCTGCCAGAAGTCGGGCACAGCTCCTAGCCGATTTACGCAAGCTCGATTGGAACCCCGAAGAATGGACGCAATCTCCGCTCAGTCAGCAGAAATGGCTTCTGCGAGAACAAGCCCAAAAAGGTTCTTTGGACCTCAAAACCATCGCTCGAAAAATTCGACGGCTGAACGCAGAATTATCGCTCGATTTGCAAGCATTACGGCAGCAGAAACTCGGGGAATTAGCCGAGTACGAGCAATGGTCCTGCGCCAATCAGATTCTTCAAAATCGCGAATATGGCTGGTTACTCCACCCGCGAGATTGTCTGCAAGCCTTTTGTGAAAAAGCCTTTCAACAGGGAATGTGTGCTGGTTGAAATTTCTCAAACTTCCTAACAGAGAATGTGTGCTGGGCTGGCTGAAACTTTTCAATAGGGAATGTATGCCAAATGAGACTTGTTGGATTCAAATAGAATTAGAGTTGAGACCGGTCAGGAAAGGGGGTATCATAAACATCATGATTCTAGGAAGGAGCACTCGATGTCACAAAAAGTTGTAATCATTGCCGATCCGGGAATCGATACCGCCTACGCCATTACCGCTGCCTTACTTTCCCCAGAAATCGAAGTATTGGCCATTATCGCGACTGCGGGTAATATCCCTGCGGAACAGGCGACAAAAAATGTTCATCTTTTGATCAATGTGATTGACCCGCCTCGCTGGCCTCGGCTTGGCTCGGCACTTCCCATCGAATACCCGATCGATGGCACTAAACTGCATGGCCCAACCGGTTTGGGTTCCGTAGACATCGAAGGGGCGATTCCCCATAAAACCACACCCGGAGATAAACTGCTTTCCGAGTTGGTCCACGCTCACCCCAATGAAATCACCGTGATCGTGTTGGGGCCCGCGACCACTTTGGCTCGGGCCATCGATCGGGATGCCGATATTCCTTATTTGCTCCAGAAAGTCATTTTTGTGGGAGGTTCTTGGCGAGAACCGGGCAATGCCTCGGCGGTGGCGGAATTCCATTTTTTCTGCGACCCCTTGTCCGCCAGAAGAGTCCTTCATGCGGGTCTGAATTTAAGTTTGATCCCCCTCGACGTCTCTCGGAAATTAGTCTTATCTCCGAACGATCTATTAAACCTTCCAGGCCCTGACGATTCGATTTGTGGACTGTTGCGGCGAATGGTTCCCTACGGAATCCGTGCCAGTTCCCATCTTTATGGAATCGAAGGGTTTCACTTGAAGGATGTTTTGGGAATCGCAGCGCTGTGTTCACCCGGTTCGCTCACTACCGAATATGTCTTTGTGGATGTAGAACTCAATGGAGAATTGACTCGGGGCATGTCGGTAGTGGATACACGCCCAAGCCCTGCCAAGAAACCTAATGTCGAACTCGCTACCAGTTTGGATGTGGTTGAAGTCCGGCAATGGCTTCATGGATTGTTAGGAAGATCGAAACGTCTTTGAGTCTCACCTCGGATCGATTTTGTCTCTCAAAGAACTCTGTACTTCCACTCTCCACATTTGTATTTCCACTCACCACAAACTACAACCTCACCGACTGATTCTTAACCCTCACTCAAAATAACAACCTTGTTCTCAAACTTCACACGATGTAACTACCCTGAATTAATAGAGTAGACACCTCCAATAAGAAGTTACTATACCCGTTAATACTTAAAACTTGATCCCGCCTTGTTTCCGTTTTCTAATTCCCTCTCATTCAGGAGGTCATTTATGCGGATAATTTACTTCCTTGCTGTTCTTTTGGTATTAATGGGTTGGGTTCGTCTTGAGGCGCAAACCCCTCGCGAGAAAAAAATCCTCAACGATCGAGAGAAAGTCGAGAAAGAGGGCTTTTGGATTTACAACGATCTAACCAAAGGCTTTAAGCTGGCTCAGGAACAAAATAAACCGTTGATTGTGGTGCTCCGCTGTGTTCCCTGCGAAGAGTGTGTCAAACTTGATGATGAAATACTCGATGAGGATAAACGTCTACGCCCGCTGTTGGAAAAATTCATTCGGGTGCGCTTGATCTCAACCAATGGTCTCGACCTGAAAAGATTCCAGTTCGACTACGACCAATCTTTTGCCGTCTTTTTTTTCCATCATGACGGAACGATCTTAGGCCGATACGGGACACGCTCGCACCGAACCGAGTGGAAAAATGACGTATCCATCGAGGGGTTAGCTCGGGCCTTGGAGAAAGCGTGGTCTTGGCATGTTGACTTTGCCAAGGTCAAGGATTCCCTCCAAGCGAAGACGGGAGGCGACCCGTTATACCCGACACCGGAGCAATTCCCAACACTCAAGGACAAATACACCGCTCGGATCACTTTTGAAAAGGATGTGGTCCGGTCTTGCATCCATTGCCATCAAATCGGCGATCCCCTTCGAGACGAAGCCCATAAAAAGGGTCCCCTCCCCGCCGAGATTCTTTTTCCTTACCCACACCCCAAAACGATTGGCTTGATAATCGACCCCAATACTTGTGGCACCCTCACCGAAATCGTGAAAAATAGCGCCGCGGAAAAAGCTGGTTTCCTGAAAGGGGATGAACTGATTAGGCTCAATGAACAACCGATTCTTTCGATCGCCGATATGCAATGGGTGTTGCAGCAGACCCCTTCGGAAGGGGGAATCGTGCAGGCCGAGATTTTACGGGGTAAAGAGAAAAAAAACCTGACCTTGAAACTGGAAAAAGGCTGGCGCTCACTCGAAGATATTTCTTGGCGGGCCTCTTCGTGGGGCTTACGACGAATGGCGACGGGAGGGATGAAACTCGAACCACCTTCTGAAGAGGATCGAAAATCGACCCAAATCAAAGAAGGTGAAATGCTTTTGTATGCTCGGCATGTCGGGGAATACGGGCCACACGCTGCCGCGAAAAATGCCGGCTTCCGCAAGGGGGATTTTATCGTGGCAGTCGATGGGAAAAAGGATTTACTCCGAGAGACCGATTTCTTTCAATACGTTCTGACACAGAAAAAAATCGGCGATACCCTCAACGTCACAATCCTTCGAGATGGTAAACGGCTCGATCTCAAGTTACCTGTTCAACCCTAAATCAGGATAAGGATGAGAGGAAAATCCCCACAAGGAATGAGTCTCTCACTCTTGTAGGGGCTAACCATCTGAAACCCATTTCGCATTCATCGTCCTGCCCTTCTCCTGTTTACCCTTCGAGTCGAGAAAGATTTAACGAAGAATATTCCTCTATTCTCGTTCGGTCTAGGCATGTTAGAATAATACCGATTGGTTTTCTGACAACGACAGGGATGCCTTAGTGTTTGGTACGATAATCAGCCGGATGATTTTCCTTGAATTGGTCAAGGTTTTTTTGCTGACCTTGGTGGCGTTGACCGGTCTTTTTCTCATCGCCGGTCTGATTCAAGAGGCGAGTCAAAAAGGTCTGTCGGCTCTACAAATTATCATGGCAATCCCGCTGATTGTCCCGAACACCCTGCCCTACACCTGTCTCTT
>JAOAAA010000140.1 GCA_026419115.1 Gemmataceae bacterium | reverse complement strand
TTTCCGTCTGTATACTCGCGATGGTCGCGGGGCCAAGTTCGACGGCGATACCTCTGAAGTGACCCGTTACTGCGAGAGTAAGGATGGCATTCACTGGACCAAGCCGAAGCTCGGTCTATTTGAAATCGACGGCAGCAAAGAAAATAACGTCATCCTCCACGAAGCACCATTCTGTCACAATTTTTCACCGTTTCTAGATCAACGGCCGGGCATCCCCAAAGAGGAACGCTTCAAGGCATTAGGCGGAACCGTGAAAACGGGGTTATTCGCTTTTGTCTCGGCGGATGGCATCCATTGGAAGAAATGGCGCGATAAGCCGGTAATCACCTACACCAAAGAATATGCGTTCGATTCGCAAAATGTGGCGTTCTGGTCCGAGGCCGAAGGCTGTTATGTTTGTTACTTCCGTCACTTTTTAGATAAGCAATTGCGCTCGGTCTGCCGCACGACCTCAAGCGATTTCATCACATGGACCGAGCCGGTGCCGCTGAAACCGAACTTCTCCGGCGAGCATCTGTATACAACATTGACACACCCCTACTTCAATGCCCCTCATATTTATGTGGCCTTGCCGACACGCTTTCACCCCTCGCGAGGTGAAAGTACAGATATTCTGTTCATGACAGCCCGCGGGGATGTTCCCTATGATCGAACCTTCCGCGAGGCGTTCTTGCGACCGGGCCTTGATCCGGCACGGTGGGGGAATCGCTCGAATTATGCCGCGTTGAATGTCGTCCCGACAGGGCCTGCGGAGATGTCGATTTACGTCACGCCGTTCCGCCGCTTCACTTTGCGGACCGATGGATTCGCCTCGGTTCATGCGGGGGCCGATGCGGGTGAGCTGCTGACACGGTTGCTGCGTTTCACGGGCAATCAACTCATCGTCAACTATTCCACGAGTGCAGGAGGTAACCTGCGGGTCGAGATTCAAGACGAAACAGGGCAAGCGATTCAGGGTTTTCGTCTGGAAGATTGTGTCCCCTTGGTGGGCGATTCGATTCAACAACCAGTGCGGTGGAAGGACAATCCCGATCTTTCCCGCTTGGCTGGAAAGTTAGTGCGGTTGCGAATCGTCCTTCAAGATGGCGACTTATACGCCATCCAATTTAAGAAGAATTAATTGAATGAATCTTTGACCAACCTCATAATCTTCCAAACGACCTCCCGATACACATTGATTGCTCAGAAGCTAAGCAACCTAATCGCCTCTCGGAAATTAGCCGACACACATTCACTGTTGGGAATCACCTTCGTGCTCTCACCGATCTTTGAGTCTTGCGACCAAAATTATTGTTGCGAAGTATGTGAACCCTAAGCAGATTTTCCTACTCCTAAAGACTAAGGGGAGGTCGTCGGTTATCTGGACAAAAACGGTTTCTTGGAATCACCGAGCAGCTTATGCGAGGCTCGGCTCTGATCTGCCAGATCGAAGCCGCCGATCGTTCGACTCGATCACCTGTCACGGCCTCCCCGTTTATTCCTCAGTGTGATTTCGAGGGCAATGACATGAATCGTTTCATCATTATCAAAGAGACCCACCGAGGCTTATGGTACGAAGATGGTGTTCTGGTTCGCGTCCTTGGCGCGGGTCGATATAAACTACCCCGCTGGCGTTTATTTCGTCGCAAGCCTATCGTGGAAGTGGTTCTCGTCGATATGCGTGCCCGAGAATTGACCATCAAAGGACAAGAAATCCTCACTTCCGACAAGGTCGCAGTGCGGGTCAACATTTTGGTTCAATTCAACGTGACCGATCCGAAATTGGCTCATCAGGCGGTTGCCAATTACGAGGATCGACTTTATTCCGACGTGCAATTGGCCGCCCGCAGATCGTTGGCGGCCATGTCCTTGGAGGAGATTCTGACGAACCGTCATCGTCTCAGTGGTGATATTTTGCAAGATGTGAAGGAGACAGCAGCCGGTTACGGAGTGGCCATCACGCGGGCCGACGTGAAGGATTTGATGTTTCCGGGCAACCTGCAAGAAATCATGAATAAGGTACTGGCCGCCGAACGCACCAGCCAAGCGCAACTGGTCGAAGCTCGGACCCGCGCCGAGGTGCAGCGGATCGAAGCCCAAACGAAATCGGCTACCGCCAAAATGCAAGCCGAAACCGAAGCCGAGAGCATTCGGTTGAAGGCCAAAGCCGAAGCTGAAGCGATTAGCCTTAAGGTGAGTGCGGAACGTCAAGCCGCTGAAGATCGGGCACAACTGGCCGAGGTCTATGGGCGTCATCCGGTCATGCTCAAGCTCGACGAATTAGCTACCTTAAATGCAATGGCTCAAAATGCTAATGCCCGCATCTATTTGAATTTCCCCGAGAAGATCGAGGAAAACTCGAACTAAAATAATCAGCGGATACGGTGTTATCGAGAAGGATAATTCCCTCTCATGTTCATCAGAATGACTTTCACTCAACCGTAACTCAGCCAAATGAAGAATGCTTCCCTTTCACCAAATGAAGAATCATCTTCTCTTAGCCCGATTCGCTGTGGATTTTCCGAGGATCGATCACGAAAGGGTTGATGTCAGATATAATTGACAACACGTTATGATCCCCTCTCGATTCGGAGAATCGCATGACCTCGCACCTAAGCCGCGTTCCCCTCTGTCTGTTGGTTGTTTGCACGATCCTCATCGAAGCCGCGGAACCACTCGAAATCACCACCGAGACCCCATGGAAATCGAACAAACCTATCTGCACGGTTGACAAACAATTGTATCGCAAACGAGCCAACCCCAATCAGGCCCCATTAGTTTCGGTGACATATGTGGGACCCAAACTCGAAAAGCGGGAGATATTCGCTGAAGAAACCGAAAGCGATGTGGCCGATAATGTGCGTGCCCGTTGGTCAACCGATAATGGAGAATCGTGGAGCGAATTTAAGAAGGTGGTTCCATCGACAAAAAAAATCGTCAAAGGGGTTGTTGTTCACGAAAGCGAAGGCACTTGTGAGTATGATCCCGCCTCGGGTTGGCTCGTTCAGTTGTGGCTTCGTCAAGTTCAAGAAGGAAATCTGTGGCATAATCATACCTATGTCCGCTATTCCAAGGATCGAGGAGAAACTTGGACGGTCCCGCAACTTCTCCGGTACGAGGAAAAAGGGGCCGACTATGATCCGGCCGATCCACTCAAGGCAACGTTCCTCAATCACAACGAGGGGTATTTCGGCAACAACATTCTGCGGCGAAAAGATGGAACCTTAGTCACCGTGTTGGCGCATGCGAACTCGAAGCGGGATGAGAAAAACAACCAAAGGCCTTGGCGAATGGGTTCGGTATTATTCATGGGGAAATGGAATGCCGAAAAGAAGGAATACGAATGGCGTGCTGGTGCCCATGTCGATGTCACACCCGATGAATCATCACGGGGGTTGATGGAACCCGAGGTGGCCGAATTAAGCGATGGCCGACTCTTGGTCGTGTGGCGTGGTTCCAGCTCGAAACTGGCAGGGCACAAGTTTTTCAGCATCTCAAAAGACAACGGCAAATCCCTGAATTCCCCTGCCGTGTGGAAGTATGATGATGGCAAGGCGTTTTATTCTCCTTCGTCTTATCATCGAATGATTCGCCATAGTGTTACGGGCCAACTATATTGGCTGGGCAACATCACGGATAAAAAACCCTTAGGTAATTCGCCCCGTTATCCGCTGGTCATCGCTCAAGTTGATGACAAAACAGGTCTGGTGATGAAATCGACCGTGACCTTGATTGATGATCGAAAAGAAGGACAAGGCAACATCCAGTTCTCGAACTTTTCTCTGCTGGAAGATCGAAAAACGCACCATTTGGAACTCTATCTCACCACCTATGGCGAGGACCCTAACCCGAGGAAGTGGACAGCCGCCGACTGCTACAAATACACACTAAAACTCAAATGAGTGTGCTAGGAATAGACTCGGAGTGAACCTGTTTGCTTTACCAAAGGGGGAGGGGAGGGGGAGCAACCGTTTACGATGCGAGATACGGAAAAAATAAGGGGCTTGCCACATAAATGGATGTTTTCTGATCCCCCGCAAAGCACATCCCGCATTTCCCCCGAAATAACAAGGCTTCCACCCCCTAACCAGTTACGACCATTACATCCATCCTTCACAAGGAATCTGGGATTTCTTCGCAGATTCATCTTCTTGGAATCGATACTTTATCCTTTTCAGATCGTGATGAGACTGGGGGCACAACTGCTTTATAATGATTCATTCGATCGAATCTTCAGACAAAATTTTCCTCATCGATTGTCAGGAAAAATCGAGCCTATGATTTGGAGGAGCGTGAATGATGGACTTGAATCGACGTGATTTTTGGACAGCGACGTTGTCGCTTTCTCTCGGGGCGACTTTTTACCTTCACCTGAAATCGGCAGAACCAAAGAAATTCTCTTTTTTTGAGCCGGTGAATCCTCCTCGTTCGGTGCAAATCATGGCCCATAGGGGAATGGCAATGCTGGCTCCTGAAAACAGCGGACGGGCGGTGACAGAATGTGCGAGCGATTTTGTCGAATGGGCCGAGGTCGATGTTCGCTTCACCAAAGACGGCCAACACGTCATCTTTCACGATGATCGACTCGATACCAAAACCAATGGCAAAGGGTCGGTCGATTCACATACTCTCGCTCAGTTGCAGGAGCTGGATGCCGGCTCTTGGTTCGCTAAACGATTTCAAACCAATCGGCTGTTATCGCATCCGGAATTGCTGGCTTTGGCAAAAGGGAAAGTTAACCTCTATCTTGATTGCAAATCGATCGATCCGGAATTGCTCATCAAAGAAATCAAAACCGCTCAGATGGAGAATCAAGTTGTTGTCTTTGGCACACCCGCTCTGTTGGCAGCCGTTCGCAAAACCAGTCAGGGAACCATACCGCTCATGGCCAAGTACCGATCGAGTTTCGATTGGGCCACGTTCGTGAAAGAAGTGGCTCCGCATGCCGTCGAGATCGATGCCGATGAACTGACCGCCGAGTTATGTCAGAAGTTTCACGCCCAAGGGATTAAGGTTCAAGCCAAGGTATTAGGAACCAAGCAAGACCAGCCCGAAACTTGGCAAAAGATGATCGCAGCCGGTGTGGATTGGATTCAAACCGATGATCCCGCCGGAGTTGCCATCACAGCCTTGCGTCGGCGTATTCCTAAGTGGCCCGTGATGTTGGGCTATCACCGTGGAGCGAATCGATATGCTCCCGAGAATACCCTACCCGCCATTAAGAAGGCGGTTGCGATGGGAGCAGATTTTGTCGAAATCGATGTCCGCACCACGAAAGATGGTCAGTTGGTCTTGATGCACGATTCCACTGTAGACCGCACCACCAATGGCACCGGTAAGGTCCGCGATCTAACTTTGGCCGAGATTCGGAAACTCGATGCCGGCTCTTGGTTCAGCTCGGCGTTTCGTGGAACACAGGTACCCACTCTCGATGAGGCCTTGGCAGCCCTAGGGGACAAGACCGCCGTTTATCTCGATGCCAAAGATATCAGCCCCGAAGCGGTTTTGGCCGCCCTGAAGGAACACAATTTATTGGAACGTCATGTGGTCTACCAATCGCTTGAATATGCTCAGAAATTGCAGGCATTGGACAAACGATTACGTCCACTTCCACCTTTGCGAACGGCAACCGATTTTTCCAAAGTGGCCGAGATCAAACCGTATGGGGTCGATCTATCGTGGCGATTGGTTTCTAAAGAATGGATCGATGCCTGTCACGAAAAAGGCATTAAGGTTTTTTCCGATGCACTAGGGTTATTGGTTTCTGTGGAGCAACATAAACAAGCCCTCGCTTGGGGAATCGATCTGATTCAAACCGACTACCCTCTCCGAGTTCTCCACGCCATCGAACGGGTTCAAAAATCCTAACGGAGAAAAAGTCCGCTTGGGCAGGATTCAGGCCGCTTACATCATCACAGCTTTTTTTGTTTCTCAAACACGATCCGTTCCAACCGGTCAAATCCAAAAGTCCCATACCACGAGCTTTTTCTGAGGTAATTTATGGATCGGATTTTTATCGAAAGGAGCGGGAAGACTCCCACCGGTACACATTACAAGATTACAAGATTACACAACTTAGAAAAATTGGGATAATTTCGTTGACAAATCAACCTGCTTTAGATGTTCATGATTTCAAATAAATGTAAAGGTGCCCGCATGCCCTCGCTATTACTCATCGAAACCCCTATTCCCTCATCGATTCCTATCCCAGAATACGGACTTTGTTCGCAACGAAATCATAGTCCGCCAAAGCCAAAAATCGATACGAACTCGCCAAACCAAGGCACCTTAAAAACTTCAAAGAAAAGAAATTGTAAAAAACTCAGCCAAGAAATGTCCATTCGTGGAATAGATTGCGCTAATTACAGTAGCGAATCGTGAAATAAGGTCGAGCGGATCATGGTTTCGGTCAGACGTTCTGACCCATCCTCTTGACCAGAATATATTGCGCAAGCCCAATTTAAAAACAAATTCGTTGACTAAGACCGGAGGTACTCATGCAGCGATTTCGATTTGTGGCAGTGGATTCGTCTGGAAGTGTAAAGAAAGGGGGGATATCCGCCCCAACCCGCGACGAAGCGATCTCGCGAATCGAGAGTCGTGGTCTACAGGTTCAGGAAGTTACCGAGGTAGACAAGGATGCCTCGCCGCCCGTCTCCAAAGCCGCTACCAAGCATCTCAACGGAGAGTCGCCAAACTTGTCCGACGACAACCTATTACAGCTCGACCCGACGCCGCACAGCCACTCCCGAGACAAGTCTGTTGACAGGTTGTGGTTAATTCTGCAGCAGAGAGCACCGGTGTTGTCATTATTCACATCCTTGTCAGCACTTGTAGTGGCGGTTGTTGCCCTGGCGATTGGGGTGCTTCGCAACCCGCTCGGGCGGGGTATTAGCAGCTACGATTTCACTACGCCTGAGGCAGCCGCAAAGTCGCTGGTTCAGATTGATAAGAATCAAGACTTCAGGGCGAGGTTGGAGTTGAGCGAGTTAAAGGAAGGGCGATCGGGTGAGGAAATGAGTCGCACATTTGAAATCCACAAGACAGCTGACTTTAACGACAAAAAAATCCTGTTCGTGAGTTATGCCAATAAAGGTAAGAAGATCAAGAAGATCGATAGCTTCGAGAAGGACCCCGAGACGAAGCTGTGGATACCCACATATGTAAGCGAGATTGAGGTAAGGAAGGTCAACGAGCAGCTGGCCAAAGAGATGAGCGCGTGGCGTACCACAGATTGATACCGACTCAGTGGTAACGTGCCACCCGTTGTCAACGCATGCCAAACCAGTCGCTCCTGCAGACCGCCGTAAAGTAGGTGGTTGAATGATCTCCTGTCGTCCCTTCGGCGGCCGTTGAGCTTGGTCATTCAGTGTGATCGGGTCTTTGGCCATGACGGAAAACAGCTTACTTCCAAAGGGCTGTTAGATAAATTCGCTAAAGGTTCTCTCACCTTGCAAGTTGGCGGTAAAGCCACCGTCGGACGAGGACAAGTTCGCTGTATCTTTACGGAGGTCAACTCATGAGTACTCTCAGTCAACGAATGGCCATGGCGGCTTTTCCTGCTGTCGAAAAACGGAAAAACGATACTCAGATTAATTTCAAAGAGTATACCACCTTTGCCAAAAAGTTTCCTTCCTTGATTCACACCTGTGGCCTAGCTCAGGCTATTGCTTTTGCCCAAGCGAAGAAGGAAACCGAATACCTCGATGATTTGGCCGAAGTTTTGAAGTCAGCCCAATTCACCGGCGTCAACAACAAAGACGATCTGGCAAAGAAATCGCGACATGAGAACTTGAGTGGGTATTTACGACTCAGCCGCAATACTCTTTTGGCGGCCGGCTGGCTCAAGCGATACGTCGAAGCTCTCAATGAAAAAACGAATCAGGAGAATGGATAATGCCCCTTGCAGCACGAGAAGCCTTATCACCGACAATGCGAAATCGTGGCAAATATGATAGCCATGCTGGTTTACTCCTACAACGCTATCTCGAAGAATGGGCCACCGGTGATCAAGGTTCCCCAAAAGCAAAACAGGACCTTTTGGCGGCAGCTATTAACTCGGCTCGGAACACTGAAGTTCAGGAACTATACAAAGGGGCCTATGAGCGATGGCAAAAATCCCTGCCAGAACTCAGCTCCGTTTCTGAATTCAAGACGCTGGGTCGGCTGATCGTTGGTCTCGGTTCTGAAAATGTTCTGGAAACGGGAATCACGCTGCACCATACCTATGGGATGCCCGTATTGCCCGGTTCTGCCCTGAAAGGTCTTGCTTCTCACTATTGCGATCAAGTATGGGGTCAAACCGAACCTCGCTTCCAGAAACCAAGTGAAGCTCAAAACACTGCCTATCGCAACTGGCTCGCCAACGACGGTCCCAAACCAGAAGAGAATTATCACCGACTGCTTTTCGGCATCACCGATGATAGCGGTTGCCTAATCTTCCACGATGGTTGGTTCATTCCTGATTCCGAGAAAGCCCCTCTGAAGCTCGATGTGATCACCCCACATCATCCCGACTGGGCCGAAGGGAAAGCTCCCCCCAGCGATTTCGATAGCCCTACTCCGGTCCCATTTCTTTCCGTGGCGGGACATTTCCGAATTGCTGTCAGTTGGCACGGTCCCGACCATTACGAACAAGCCGTTGCATGGACGAACATGGCTTTTGAAATGCTCTTGGCTGCCTTATCCGACTGGGGAATTGGGGGCAAAACTTCAAGTGGCTATGGACGCTTAACAGAAGTCGATCCGAAATATCGCAAAAAACCGTTTTCTGCCAAGGCATCTGGTTTACCTGAAATTGGCTCCATGATTGAAGCCACGTTGTTGGAAGCACCTAAAAAGGACAAACCTTGGCGAGCAAAATTACAACTTCCTAATGGTAAATCACTTTCTGGGCCTATCGAAGGCGTGGCTCCTTCTGGCATTCAATCGGGGCAAACCGTTAAGCTCATTCTGTTGGAAATAGAAGAGAACAGAATCCGCTATCAATGGCCGAAATAGCAAGTGATCTTGATAGTGATCTCTCCACGATTTGTTCATGAGCCACGATTTGTTCATGAGCCTCGACCGCTAGGGAGTGGCGGTACCGTAGCAACTTTTACTGAGACCGTAATCATGAGCCACGACCGCTAGGGAGTGGCCCCCCATTACAGATACTCCCTTGCTGCCTTGCCGCTCCCTAGCGGTCGCGGCTCATCTCGAAGAAACATATATTGATGAGTCACGATTTGTTCATGAGCCACGACCGCTAGGGAGGCTTTAGGAGAAATTAGTTAACCCAAAACCGTTTCTGAGGAGATTTATTTATCGGATTTCTTTTCAGGAGGTGTGGGGGGAGCGCCGGGCGTTACTAATTCCAGATATTTCTTCTTTTGTTCTTCGGTCAAAACTTCGTACATTTTCTTTTTGCTTTCGGCCTTGAGTTCTTTGATCTTCGCATCGAGTTCGGCAATTTTGGCATCGTAATCGGCATCGATCTTCAGGATTTTTTGTTTTTGTTCGTCGCTTAAACCGAGCTTGCCAAAGTTGGGAGGCAGTTGAGGTTGTTTGGCTTTTTTATCGGTTTTGTCCTTCTTATCCTGAGCGATGGCTCCCTCAAAAGAGAGAACTCCTAAACCAAGGGCCAACAACAGCAAGGAAAATAAATGGAGGCGGTTCATTGACGACACCCGGTTGCAGAGATTGAGTAAATTGAATTTACTTGGATTCAATCAATAAAATTCATTCTCATCGTCAAGTACAAATCCTAAATACTTGAAAAATTGAAAAAATCCTTGGTTTTCCTTTTAGGAATTTAGAGATCATTTCATTTTGATCTAACGGGTGGATAGTCGCAACTTTGGGAATGGTTTTCCCAATCCTCGTGCGAGAAACCGTCTAACATAGTGTCAGGCTCCCATGAGATATGGTTCGAGCTATCCCTTCCGCAGCTCGCTAGTTCAATTCAGGTTACGCTCTAGAGCATTTTAAGTTTCCTTGTGCTGCTAGTTATGCCAATGAGGGGTTTGTGTCGTTTCTTCTTGTGAAAAGTCGGTATTTTCTGCCAGAGATGAGAAAGTCATCCTTATTATCGATGTTGGGAAAAAGGAAACCTTAGTATCACCAGGGAAGAAAGATTCTGACAAGCCTCAGCGCGACTTCAAACCCTACCGGCATCATTTTTTCTCCTTCGGCATCGGCGCGACTTCGGGGTACTTCGCTCGCAACTCGCGGTACTTCTTCACTTCATCCGGTTTGTTCGTGGCGGTGTACAGTTCGATCAGTCGGTCTAGAGCTTCGGGGAGGCGAGTCGCTCTTTGCGGTGGGATATTCTTCTCGCGGGCTTTCATCCCTTCATAGCCCTTCACCAGCAGCGGCTCCGCCTCGGCGTATTTCTT
>JAOAAA010000013.1 GCA_026419115.1 Gemmataceae bacterium | reverse complement strand
GGGCAGAGGAGCAAACTTGGGGAGGCGATTACGGACCCGTGCGGGCCGATATTATTATCCCCAATACCAAACTCGTTCGCGGAATCATTGTCCATGCGATGAATGCCCAATTCAAAACCGATGATCGTTGGGCCGACTTGTGCCGCGAACTCGATTTTGCTCATGTAGTGATGAGCATCGATCGAAAGGCCAACAACCGTCCCGATAAGCTCGCAAGGGCGCTAGAAGATAGTCTCAAGGATTTTGCCGAGAAAAGTAAACACCCCGAATTGGTTCATGCTCCCTGTGTGGGAACGGGGCATTCGGCAGGGGGGATGGTCACTCAAGTGCTGATTCGCCAGCCGACCAAAACCTTGACGACCTGCGTCGATTGTAGTTGGGTATACGATCCGGCCAAGCTCGATGCCGAAGGCAAAAAAGTTCCCTTGCTTTTCACAATGGGAGCGATCCCCGACGATTTCAAAATGCTCCCTGCCATTGACCAATACTACCTGCCCGCCCGCAAAGAAGGCTTGCCTTGGGGATTGGGCTTACAGCATGGTTGCGCTCACGATTGGGGAAACGCCGGCACTTTGCAAGTCGCGTGGATCAAGGCGATCGTTCGACTGCGGTTGCCTATGGATGCGGACCCCTCGCAAGGACCGGTTACTCTCAAACCCATCAAACTCGAACAGGGGTATTTGGGCGATCGGAGCACCACCGAAGGAAATTTCGCCACGATTGCCTCTTGGGCCGATTATAAAGGCGAAAAAGAAAAAGCCGTTTGGTTACCCGATAAAGCCACGGCCGAGGTCTGGCGCGCTTGGTCGGCGAACAAATCCCCCGTTCAACTCGAAGCCACCTTGGCCGATCGCTCTCAGAAGTTAGCGGCATTCGAGCCGAAAAAATCGCGGGATTTTCGCGTCCCCGCCGGACAAGGGGTCAAGTTATCCGTGTCGATTCAACCGGCAACCAAACTCAAAAAAGTGACCTACTACGTTGGTGATTTGGTCATTGCCGAAGTGAAGGAGGCCCCTTGGAATTTCGATTGGAACAAACCTTTGCTCGGTTGTCATGCTGTTTATGCCCGTTACCTCACCACCGAGGGACAAGAAGGTGTGACGAACCCTGCATTGTTCCGAGTACTCACCAAGTGACCCCTCTGGAAGTTTACTTCGAGGAAGTTCGCTTCGTGCTTCATTCGCGGATCGAAAAGATTGGTCGAGATCAATGTTCTTCCCCTCCCCCCCCTCGCCTTCCGCCGTTCCTAGAAACTTCAGAGGATCATACGCGATCGTTAGCAGAAACGTCAGAGTGTCATGTGCAATCAAAGGAACAAGACTCGATGTTCTGCGTCGATTCCCAAGTCCGCATGAAATTCGAGGAAGTATTGTCTCAACCACAATCGGGATCATTCTGACCAAGAACGATCCCAATCGCTGTGCAAAGAATCGATTTCGAGGAGGTGGATGAGGGGGCTAGATGGAATCTTCTCAATGAGAATGTGATGGGTTCTATCGGGTCCAATCGATTTCGAGGAAGGGGGGGGCTAGATGGCACCGAAGGCTAGGCAAGCATTGTGGCCACCGAAGCCAAAGCTATTAGAAATGGCGCGACGAACTTGAGTTTGTCGGGCAGTGTTTGGAACATAATCGAGGTCGCAGGCTTCGTCCGGATAATCCAAGTTAATGGTCGGATGCAAAGCCTGATGTTTGATCGATAAGCAGCAGGCAATCGCTTCGACCCCGCCGCTGGCACCGAGTAAATGCCCGATCATACTTTTGGTCGAACTGATGGCCAACTTGTAAGCATGTGCCCCAAACAACTTTTTGACGGCATTGGTTTCAGCTTTATCGCCGAGTTCGGTACTGGTGCCATGAGCATTGATATAATCGACGCTGTCGAATGACCATTTGGCTTCACGAATGGCATCTTGCATGGCGCGGATGGCACCGAGACCTTCCGGATGCGGGGCCGTGATGTGGTAGGCATCGGCCGTGTTGCCCGCGCCACAAATTTCGCAGTAGATGTTGGCGCCCCGTTTTTTGGCCCGTTCGTATTCTTCGAGAACTAAGATTCCGACCCCTTCCCCGAGAACGAAGCCATCTCGATCTTTATCGAATGGGCGGCTGGCTTTCTCGGGGGCATCGTTCCGTTGCGAAAGTGCCCGACAGGCCACAAAGCCCCCCAAACCCATTGGGGTAATCGCTGCCTCGGCTCCGCCTGCAATCATCACATCGGCTAAATCCCATTTAATGGCATGGAAGGCATCCCCAATGGTATGTCCGGCGGTGGAACAGGCGGTGGAAACGGCGGTGTTCGGCCCCATTAGACCATATTTAATTGAGACGGTTCCGCTAGCGCTGTTGGCAATCATCATGGGGATGGTGAAGGGGCTTAAACGACTCGGGCCTCGGGTCATCATCGTGGTATGAGCGCTTTCCCAAGTGGCAAAGCCGCCGATTCCGCTCCCGATGATGCAACCGCACCGGTAGGGGTCTTCTTTGGAGAAATCGATGCCACTTTCGTTGATGGCCTCGATGGCTGCTACCAAACCAAATTGAGAAAAGCGGTCCAAGTGGCGAGCTTCTTTGGGTTCAATCCAGCGGCTCGGGTCAAAGTTTTTCACCTCGCCTGCAAAGTGAACCTTCTGATCTTTCGTATCAAACAAGGTAATTGGGGCGATCCCGCTGCGACCCGCTAAAAGGGCTTGCCAATACTCGGGTACCGAATGCGCTATCGGGTTAACTGTACCAAGACCAGTAACTACAACTCGCCGTGACATGGAATTTGCTTTCTCGTGTGATAGGGTATCGAAAAGAATGGCAGAATTTAGTTGCCACCCTTCTTTTGGATTTCGGCCTCGATGTAATCGATGGCTTCTCCCACAGTTTTAATTTTTTCGGCCCGTTCGTCGGGAATCTGAATACCAAATTCTTCTTCGAGTTCCATGATGAACTCGACAATATCCAAAGAATCGGCCCCAATGTCTTCAATAAAACTCGTACTCCGCTTCACTTGTTCTTTGTTTGCACCCAAATGTTCGCAAACGATTTCGATCACTTTCTTTTCAATGTTTTCGCCAGCCACGGAGAAGTCTCCAGAACAAAGTATAAATATCAGCATCTATCGATGCCGGTTGGTAGTAAATCTACCAACACAAGGATGATTCCTCAACTCTATGTAAACAAGGGAAAATGGGTAGGGGGTAAGCCCTATTTGTCACCCGTAATTTGTACCCGAAGTTACATTGCATGACATTGTACGGAAACTTAGTCGAAATTTCATCGGCGAAAAGAAGGAATATGAAATTCTTATCCTCGATCGAACAAAAGGTCCGATAATCACATCCCCATTTTCGGGGATCATCCCGTTCGTGCTTAGGAACTAGATTGCTTTGGCCTACAAACAAAAGCCAAGCCACCAACCGGTAATCCCGTTCGTGCTTGGGAAGGGGAACCAGAATCGCTTAGATTGGTGAAACGGAAATGGGAACCCAAAATCGTTTACGTTGATGGAAGGCAAATCCTAATTGGATGAAGAGCAAATCCCTTATTTCGTGAACCGATAAATCCCTTTTCCGGTGGGGGTTACCGTGAGGAAATAGATTTCGCCATCTTCGGCTTCACCGAAGGAAAGCACCGGTTTTTGCGGGTCCTTGATGGGCCGATTTTCCGTGACCCGTTTTTGTTTTTCATCGTACTTCAATGCCCACAAGCGCGAGGTCACATAATCGGCATACAGGTAGTACCCTTCCAACTCGGGAAGGGCCTTTCCTCGGTACACGCCTCCACCGGTGATAGATTTTCCAATGTCGTGATGGTATTCCCAAATCGGATCGATCATCTCCGGATTTTGGCCGACTCCCTTATCTCCAAACGGATGGAACGCTTCGCGACGGTTCCAACCGTAATTTCCTCCTTTCTGAATCAGGTTGATTTCTTCAAACAAATTCTGCCCGACATCGGCGGCCCAGAGTTGACCCGTTTTTCGATCAAAACTCATGCGCCAAACATTTCGTAGTCCATAGGCCCAAATTTCGCCTCGGGCTTCTTTGTTACCAACAAAGGGGTTATCTTTTGGAATGGCGTAGTTTTTGCCGTCTTCTTTTTGATTGACATCGATCCGCAGAATTTTACCGTACAAATTCTTCAGGTTCTGGCCATTCTCTTGCGGATCGTTCGCCATGCCACCGTCCCCATGCACGATGTACAAATACCCATCGGGACCAAAGGCGATCGTCCCCCCGTCATGATTCCAAAAGAGTTTATTTTCATAGCGCAGGATTTGCTCTTCCGAAGCGGGGTCTAATTTATTGGGATCGTCTTTTTTGAGCTTGAATCGAGAAACTACGTTCACTTTGTTTTCTTTCTTGGGGGTATAGAAGATGTAAACTTCTCCGTTCGATTTGAATTGGGGATGGAAAGCAATCCCGAGTAAGCCCTCTTCGTTCATGTTATCGTTGTACTTCACTCGATCTTGAATATCGAGAAAGATAGTGGTTTTGGTAGCCTTTTGGTCATTTGGGAAAACATGAATCACACCGTGTTGCGTGCCGACGAAAATTCGATTGGAGCCATCTCCCGCATGGGTCAACACAAGCGGACGCAAAGGCACGACCTTACCCGTGCTGGGTTCGGGACTCCACCCTTCCCATTCGAGATTGGGGAAAGCAAATTCGGTTTTCAGCGGGAGTTCGGAATGATTGACCTCGTAACCCGGAATTTGTGTGGGAACTTTGGTTAGGGTGCCTCCCTTCATATCGGGGACCAGCAAGAATTGACCCGTGCTATCCAAGCAGGTGTCGGCAGCGGATTTAAATCCTTCTGCCACGAGAATGGGTTTCATTCCTACTTTGGGGATGCCGTAGACTTTGCCTGTTTTCCAGCTAGAGATAAACAATTGCCCGTAATGGTCCCAAGTCAGGCCATCGGCCCCATCGATCCCCTCGGCGATTTTCTCACTGGAGCTATCTGCCAGTTTAATGCGGTACACATTGCCATTTCCAAAGTCGGCCAACAGTAAGTGTGAGCGCCCATCCATTGCCAGACCGTTCGGAGTGTGCAGCCCCGCAAGTTTTTTGGCATCGACAATCAAATCGATCTTGGGGTCCCCCTTACTGGCAACAGGTGGACCAAACTTCCCCTTCGGGGAAGGAGGTAACGTGATGCGAAACACCGCTCCGCCTGACCCTTTCAAATCACCCGAATCACTCACAAAGAGCGTACCACTTTCGGGGTCCACCACCACATCATTCAAAAACAACGGCGGGATGGGAAACTGTTTGGCCTCGGCCACTATTTCGGCTTTGGCAGGTTTGGCGTTGATGTCGATGCGTAACACTTTCGTTTTATCGGTAACGTAAAGCCAATTGTTGTAGAAGGCGATCCCTTTGGGATCATCCAGTCCTTCGACAAAAGGAACGGCCTTACCTTCTTCGATTCGGACAATCGAACCATCACCTTCTTTTTCGCCGTTAATGATCGAGAGATAAATTTTCTTGTCAGGGCCTACCGCAACCGATTCCGGATTCACAAGATCAGTCAACAACGTCTTAGGTGAGTCCGCAGCCCATAAGGGCGAACCGACCAAGGTGCTCAACAGTGCTAACAATGGAAGAGGTTTCATGGATGTCGATCCTTTGACAAAGGGCGTGGAAGATAGATACCCTTCATGTTATTGAAAAATCAAAGGGGTACTACAGGTAATGAGATGAGACGATTGATTCTCGATGCCAATCTACTCAGGCCCCTGATGATATTCAGACGTTGGTCATGAGCTGATGAGATAAGGCGATTGATTCTCGATGCCACATGGGATGAGATGATTCCCTGAGCGTGAGTACAGCCCCCATCTGGTTTTCGCCGCAGAACCTTCGCTGCTGAAATCAAGATCGAGAGATCGAGGGAGGGGCGATCGGGATCGGGCATCGACTCGAAATACTCTTGGGGTTGATTATTTCGCCGGTTTCATTTCGTTTTCGGCGTTGATTGTGAAGTACATTCCGTGGGGGTTGTTTCCGTTGACGATTTTAATTAAGATGGTGTTTGGCCCTTTATTCAACTTCACGTTCACCTTATGCCGAGCCGGCGTCGCAGCAAAGTGATCGCGATTCACAAATACCTCTTTACCATTGAGCCAGATTCTCGCGCCGTCGTCGTTGCCGAATAGAATCACCCCATCTTGCGCTTCGCTCGAATCGATCTTCTGATACAAGTACGAAGCACTATTGGCACTTTCCTGTTGATAATGGGCCTGCAGGTCCACATAACCGCTCGCGGTGGTTTTGATGGTGCCCCATTTCACTTCGCCCGATTTTCCTTTCAATTTTTCCGAAAGGTTGATCTGGCTTAACTTTTCTAGTCCCAAATCTTGATCGAGTGCCGAATCTTTTTCGTCGTTGGCAAACGGTCCGAGAATATGCCACATCTCGGGGGTGTGAGACGCCGTTTTGAGGGTCGTCATATATTCCACCAAGTCAATCAGGTCATCTTCGGTCATGGCATTGACGAGGTTATCCGGCATGATCGAGAGCAGGCTTTTCTTCTTGGAATCGATATTGGCCGACTCGATTTCGTAATCTTTGCCGTTGGCATCCCGCAGGGTGAGTTTCTTTTCGCTCTCGGCCACGAGCAGCCCCGTGATCGATTTGCCATCGAGAGTGGTGACCGTCCATTGCACATATTGATCGGCGATGGCTTTGGAAGGAACCAGAATCGATTCCAACAGGTTTTCTTTGCTTCCTTTTTTGCCAATCATAGAGAGATCGGGGCCTATATTTCCCCCTGTTCCCTGAATCATGTGACAACGCAGGCACTGCAACTCCGATTTCAGAGAGGCCTTCATGATTTCTTCGCCCCGTTTGCTGTTGCCAATGCGTTTGGCCAATTCGGTCACCGGCGGGAGTTTCTTCGGATCGAGTTTGCCCAGAGCAGGAAATAGCAATAAGGCCTTGTTTCGTAAATCTTGGTAGGGGGTATTGCGAACCAATCGCCCCACATCACTGGTGATCTTCTCGGGCAAGGCCCCTTTCTCTTTTTGGCTGAGTAACCACTGCGTGCCCACGCGAGAACCCACCATACTTTCTAAAGCGATTCGGAGAATGTCGGGATCGGGCTGTTCAGAAAGCAGAATCGGCGACAGAACTTCGAGAATCGTTTTGGTTTCCGGTTCGGTGATCCCCTTGCGGTTCAAGGCCACTCCGAAGGCTTCGATTAGTTGGGCCGTGGCTTGTTTGGTTCGGGCTTGCTCCAGTCCTTTTTTCAGGGCCGCCAGTGACTCGCCCCCCCCCAGTGCAGCCAAGGTGCGATAGGCTTCCGCTTGCACTTGAGAATTTTTGGAAGACTCGGCCAGTTTCGCAATTTCCGATACATATTTGCTGGCGTTCAGGGTCGCGATCAAATTCAACGCTGCCGATTGGCTGGCTTCGTTTTTGAGCAGATCATTCACTAACGGATCAATTTCCCCCGATTTGACCAAGCCGTTCCATTTTGTCGGTAGGAACAATTTGAGATTAGCAAGGGCTTTGGCTTTGACCTCAGCAGGAGCATCGCTTTTGAGCAATTCAAGCATGGTCTTGCCCGAATCGAATGAATTACCCGCAGCAATAATATCAACGATGCGACCTTTTTGAGCGGTGGTGGTTTTGGGATCGGCCAAGAGCTTTTCCATTTTGTCGATCATACTGGGAGGTTGCAATTCCCAGACCAGTTCAGCCACCCGATCGTTCCATTCTGGGAAGTGTTTCGCGAAATCGGCCAGAATTTCGTTGCGGCGGTACGGTTCCGTTCCACAAGCGATATTCAAAGCAGCTCGGAAGAAAATATCTTCGGTTGTCGAAATTTTTCCTTCGGCATAGGCGCGGGCATATTGGTAAAAGATCGGTTTGACTCGTTTCGCTTCGATTAAACGCAAATGCAACAGAACATCCCGTTTGCTGGCAGGGGTATCGGCATAATCCGTTGGGAAAAACTCGGTTCCTAAACGCTGACTTCGTTGGAACAGAGCTTGGTTTACTGCCACGTTGAATTGCGGCTGCTTCGACTGCAGTTCGACAATCGTGGAAATGCCGCCTGCCGGTTTGGCAAAATGTTCGAGGATGTCTTCCGCTTTTTCAACTTGATAGACCCGATACATAATTCGAGCCTGTAGCCGAAGGTCTTTCGTCGATTTGAATAATTCGCCAAGAAATTTTAGACGTTTCTCCACGGGAAGCGCATCGATCGCGAGGCTGGAAGCTAACCGCGTGGTCATATTGGGGGAAGCCAAAGCAGCGGCTAGCCCTTCGTTGCTTTCAAGATTGATTGCGGGAACTTTGTAGCCTTTGTGATCTTTCGGGGTGATGCGATAAATTCGGCCCCGTGTCCAATCGCCCATACCATGGCCCCCTACCCCCGGATCGTACCAATCGGCTACGAAGATGCTACCATCGGGACCGCTGCAAACATCGCTAGGTCGGAACCAAGTATCGGAACTGGTGAGGATGATGTTCTTTTCCAATTCGTAGGCGGCCCCTTTGATTTTCCGAGTAAAGGCCCGCACTTCTCGCGGTCCGGCATCGCAATGCAATAGGGTATTGGCATATTGTGATGGCAGTAAATCCCCCTCATAAAATTGAATCCCCGTGGGTGAACCAAAACCTGTTCGCAATATCTTGTGAACGATACCAGGTTGTTCTTCGTGCCAATGCGATTGACCGGGGCCCCGCGGACCATAGCCATAATTTCCCCCAGCGAACACGAAACAAATACGGGTTTGCTGATTTCCGTCATCGTCGTTATCGCTGAGCCAAATTTCTCCGAAGCTATCAACACACGCTTCGTAATTGTTGCGGAAGTTATGAGCGATTAGCTCTAGATTTTTACCATCGAGATCGCAACGCCAAACCGTTCCTTTTTGCAGATCGGTCGAGTTGGTGACCCACTTTTTCCCTTTGCCGTCGCTGCTTTGTAAACCCGTGACCCCACTATCCCCGACCGTGAAATAGAGTTTGCCATCGGGACCCACATGCAGACCATGCACCCCGTGATCGTGATCGAAACCACCGAAGCCGGTCAACAATTTCTTCGGCGGGCCATCGGCCACACAATCCCCATCGGCATCGGTAAATTCCAAAATATCCGGCGACTGAGCCACTAAAACCCGTTGCCCTTTCCCGTTTGGGTTCGGAATCACACACACACTCAAGGGGCCATACAATTCTTTGCCTTGATAAAAGGTGATCGCCTTAGTGGCCGAGCCATTTCCTTTCTCATCGACCAGAACTTGAATGCGGTCACCGGCTTCTCGCAAAATGGGACGTTTGAAATTAATTCGTCGATAATTCACGGCCTCGGCGACCCAGACTCGACCGAGATGATCGACATCGATCGCGGTGGGGTTAATCAACATCGGTTCAGCAGCAAACAGTTCGACTTGTAACCCCTCGCCTGCCTTCATACTGGCCAAGGCTCGGGCCGGTTCGAGTTGTGCCCATCCGGTTTGTGAATAACAAACCCACAGTAAACCAATGAGAAACCCGTGTCTTATAAACCCGTGTTGGAACATGAGATACCTTTAGTGGAGAAGAGGGCGTAGGAATGATGCTGTTTATTGTGGCCGAGAAAAAAAAGAGGTCAAGAGGATTCGGGCGAAGGATCGGGGCAAAAGAGAAGAGAATCGGTAACGGGATGCGGGCAAGCGATTACCAATCGTTCGGAAGAACTTCGCCACCGTTGGGGGTCAAAGCGAACATCCAAGTGTTTTGAGCGATGCTCGGTCGGACGTTACGAACGCTGCCATCCCCCATGCCGACTAAGCACCCGCCAGCGGAAAAGGCCGTGGCTTGGAATTGATTGCAGTTCGCGTTGGTGGGTCGGGATTGCGGCACAAGCCAAGCATTGCCACCATAAACAGGCGTGTTAGCGAACATGGGCATCCAGTCAGCGTTCCACCAACCATGTCCCCACAAGTTTCCGTTGCTCCCGTTGGGACCCCCACGGCACGCGGCGCGTTTCTCGGCATAGAGAATCGTGTTTGAGGTTCCGTCAGGGATGGTGGAAAGATTATTCGCACCCATGCAACCCCATTGCCAACCCCACGGGTGAGCTGGGTTACCGAACACTTGATAGTTCACCGCATAGCTTGCAACACCCCAACCGTGGGTGGTTTGTTGAGCGGTCGGGTCACTCGGAGATTGGAAGGTTTTAATCATCCGAGTGTGAACGTTGTTATTGTAAACGCTCATCGAAGGGGGGCTTCCGCTCAAAGCAAACAGCGCATCTTGTTCGATGTAGGGAAGCAGGAAGTAAAAAGCCGTTCCGGTGGCTCCTAAATAAGGACCGCTATACATATGTCCCGCGGCAGGATTCACCCAGTTTTCGGTGTAGGCCGGCGGAAGAATACCATTGTTCGAGTCGGCACAGTTATGAGCGGCCAACCCTAATTGTTTCAGGTTGTTGCTGCTGGTCGCCCGATTCGCCGCTTCGCGAACCTTTTGCACAGCAGGTAGCAACAGCCCAATCAGGATGGCAATGATCGCTATCACCACCAATAACTCGATGAGGGTGAAGGCCTTTCTTGGTTTAGGCCATCTTCGGGAGAGGAAAGAAAACATAACAACTCCGTGTAAGGAAAATAAAAAGAGATAAACAGTCGTCAAAATGACTGCCCTTATGATTTAACACCATTTTCATAAAAAAATCATACTCAACTTCGTCATTTTTTTGAAAAAATTGAACTTTTTTAATGAGGGGAACCTGAAAAATGATGAAAGGATTAAAAAAGTGAGGGCTTCGATTTTTTTTTCGAGAAAAATGAGCCTGAAAAGCAAATCATTGGGCTTTGCTGATCATTTTGAATTCCACTTTTTCAGGCGGCCCCTCGATTGTAAATCCAGACGTTGTAGCTTTAGTATATTTTTCAGGAACGGGTATAAATTTTCCGGAAAGCCCGCCAATTCCGCTCACAGCAGCCCCCTTCTCTGCTTGCATTTTGAACATGAAATTTTGAATGTAACAGTTATATTTTCCGGGAGGTAATTTTGTCTCAAAAGTTCCATTATTATTGAGCGTGGCTTGGAATTTTTCCGTGCTATTGAGTTGTTCAAAGAAGACCATACCCACCTCAAACGGTTGCTCATCTAAAGTAACCGTACCTTTTACTGTAATTAGCTTTCCCTCTTTATTACACCCGAAACAGACGAGCAAACCACAAAAGAAAAATAGCCTAACAGCAGTCACCCACTTCATAAGAATCTCCAATGAGTCTAACGAAAAAAATAAAACGCTGAAGCGAGTCAAGGTTTGTTAGCTTCAGCGTCTTTCTCATAAGAATTTAGAAGCGATTACCAGTCGGAACCTAAGACACGGCCATCGCTGGGCATGAGAGCAGCACTCCAAGTTGCCACACTAATACTCCGGTTCACATTCCGGACACTGCCATCTCCCATACCAACCAATGTTCCTGAAGAAGAGTGACCATGTGCGGTGAACTGCCATTGATTGCATTGTTCCGGTCGAGGATTGACCTGTGGAACAGGGAATAACGAAGTCGGGGTTGGGGGGGCACTGGACCAGTTTACATCAATTCGTCCAAAAACGGGCCACCAAGAATCTTCAGCGGGATTTCCCCACGAATTACCAAAGTTCCCTGCGGTTCCGCAGACCTTTCGTCGTTCAGCCACAAAGATTGTGTTTGAAGTACCGTCTTGTATGTCCGTGATTCGTGTGGTTCCTGCAGTGGCGTGCCAATCCCAAGGGCCACCACCGCCGGCACCGCTTCCCACTCGACTGAATACTTGGAAGTTACAAGCGTAACTACACAAAGCCACATCGGCACCTGCTGGATTCCAGAACCAACTCGCTGTGAATTTGTAGGAACGTAGATTGCTTGGTCCCGTCGGATCATTTGGTGCAATCAACGTTTTAATCGGAATACTCATAGCTGCTTGTGTGCTATTGATTGCGCCCAAACCGCTTCCTGGCCAGTTGGTGATGTTAGTTTGTAATGCTCCTTGCTCAAAGTAAGGCAGAAGGCAAAAAAAGAATGTTCCGTCGCTGTTAGTATAGCCCCCTGTGTAAGCAGGATTGCTCCACCAAAAAGCGACCACAGGCGGGAGCACGCCCAAAGAATCATGGCCGTTGTGAGTGGCAAGCAAAATCTGCTTAATGTTGTTGCTGCTGGTCGCCCGATTCGCCGCTTCGCGAACCTTTTGCACTGCGGGTAACAATAACCCAATCAGGATGGCGATGATCGCTATTACCACCAACAACTCAATGAGTGTAAAACCACACTTTCTTTTCTTCGGGGAGAGGATTCTCATAAATTCTCCGTCAAAAGTTTAAACTTAAATTCTGTCTATCACTAAATCTTATCACCTTGAATAGATATACCATTGGTATTTCAAAACTTTTCATCCAAACACTCATTTATTCTTCACTTCTGTTACCGTTTCCCTTTACATCCTATATCTCTATGAACACTCATGACAATTCCTTGTTCATATTTCATGGAATTGGCACACAGGCATAGCCGTCCGTCTGGCGATTGATGATGACCGTGAGAGCCGCCAATGCAATTGGGACTTCTTTGGCGATTTCACTGCTCTGGAATCCTTTGTACGAGACCGCTTGGCCACACACGAGCACTTCCACACCGGCTTTTTGCAACTCGCGAATCAATGGAAGATTGGGGTTGGACTCGGCAGAGAATTTTGCTTTGTAGGCCTCATCCGAAAGAGCCACCTTGGTGGCATCTCCGTGTAAGATGATCGTAATTTTAATATCCGCCGCCTTCAGCCCTGCCGAACCATATAGATTCAACAATCGAGCCGCTCGTTCAAGACCTTTGTTCACCTCTTTGGAATCCGCCGTGACATCGAAAACAATTTTGGTTCCCTTGCGGGGTTGCTCGACTGCTTTTGGAAGAGGAACGACCCCACCGAACTTGGGAATGATTGGATAGATCAAATCGACCTTGGGAGAATCTTTCGGCACTTCGTGATTCTTATGTGCTTCCGTGAATCCCGACGCCACGAATTGGCTCACGACTTCCGCATGAGCTTGGATCAATTTCACAACATATTTATCTTCAGACGTTTCTTTGACTAGCACCCCTTTTTTGGTCTTTTCGACCGTCATTTTGATCTTGTCGTAGTGTTTGAAAATCTCGGCAAATAATTCATCCCAGTGACGTAACCCCCGACCCTCCTTCACCCGTTGATGCATGGCTTCGACGTGTTCTTGGATTTTGGCAGCAATTTCCGGTTTGTCCGATTCGGTAAGGGTTTCAACACCATTATCCAGAAGTTTGACTGTGCGTTTAATGTCCTTATGATTTTCGAGCAAGAAGTGAAACACATCTTGATCGGCCTTGAGTTTAGCATCAGGTCCTTTGCCTTTACCCTTGCCCTTCCCTTGGGGTTGTTCTTGCCCATTCAATTCCAACAGACAAGCCACCAAAATCAACAAAATGGTACCCGAAAAAAATCGAACCAACATGAAATTTTCTCCCAGATTTGGAATCATTCTTGGGATATTTTTGAAATTCATAACAGATGAAACCGAAGAATCGATGCCGATTCAACCAATGAGTTTTTGAATGCGTTTCGCTTCTCGCAAGCCACTGAGGTAGGCTCCATGAACGGTACCGGCGTAATTTCGAGAAGTGGCTTCACCGGCAAAGAACAATCGATCTCCAACCGGCTCCGCCAAGGTATCGAAATCTTGGGGGCTTCCCCCTACAGCGACCGCACTATACGCCCCCAAAGTAAACGGATCGGTACCCCACGAAGTGACCAAACCTTTTTTCGGTTTCGGCACCGTAGCGAATAAGCGTTTGATTAACCGGAGTGGAATAACGAGAAAGGGTACGCTACGAGGCTAATCTAGCCAAAATCAAACCCCAAGGAGGCTACGAACAGGCTCGAAATAACCCTAAACCGTAATGGGATGCGTAACCAATTAGAATTGGTCCCTGAACGGGGGTAGTGAAATGAAGACGTAGACCGAAACCCATATCCACATTGGGGGGAACCCCTCCCCTAGATCGGCATCGTACAAAATGACGTAATTTTTGGGTTAATTCTTTAACCAGTTCAACCTTCGCTTCAGGGAATCCGCGAACTGTCAACTCTGCTTGAACTTGACCGACAAAATTATTCTTCCCATTCTTCTTTAAATAGCGGGGAAGCACAAAAGGAGTTACACTTTCCCAAACGTGTGCCCCCCTAGATGGACCAATGATTTGTTCGATTGCTGAACCATAACCACGGATTTTTCTCAGTGATTCGATCGATCCACTCGCAACAATCGCGAGTTGTAATTCCCCGACCCCGCCTTTGGTCCATGTTCGTTTCAATTCCCGAACGGCCCTTTGTGCAGTGCTACACAATTTCCCTTTGGCGTAGATTAAGATATGATCCAGATGTTGATCTCCATCTAAATCCAGCGGAATAAAATGAGCGTGGTCATGTGAACCAAAAATTCGTTGGTCGTTAATTTTTCCGAGTAACGAGGGACAATCAATTCTTTCTCCGTTCCCTGCCTTGCAGATCAAGGCTCGTCGAATGTGTTCCGCTTGAGGTAAAGTGCGACTCACATGAGGAAGAGGCGATTTATTCCCAGTCGGTGAACTCAACGCGAGTAATATACATTCCACCTCAGGTAGGGGATAGGCTCTTCTCTGAGTGGGAACTCCCACCTCAAGGGTATCAATACGTCGCCAGTACAGCACGCGCTGCGAACCGGGCGGCTGTGACCAGCCGTGACCCTTCCACCACGCCGTATCCTTGGTCAGGCAAGATAGCAAATCAGCTGGATAAGGCTCCACAGCTTTCTCTCTTTCTTGCCGATTTTTTTCGATATCCTTCTCACTAGGGCCACGTTTCCCACCGCGACGAGGAGGCTTGATTTTTTCAAGGATTGGCTCGGTTACTTCTTGTCGCCATTTTTGATACTCGTTTGGTGGAATAGCCGCCATGAGCGGGACTTGTTCCCAACCGTAACCTCGACGGTCTCCGGATTGGCAGGGTACCGAGTCCCATTCACGAGTGATGTTGGTCACCTCGGCTTCGACCCAACTTTCGCTGCGACCCAGATAACCGAGTGCCGAAACCAGTTGACTAAACAAACGAGATTCTTCTGCATCAAGCTCACAGGGCCAATGAATAAAGAGTTCCCCATCACCGACATTGGCCCAAGTATCAAAGACCAGCGTCGTTTTTTCACGACCTTTATTCAACTCACCGATCGGCATAAAGTGCCGGCTATGAGCAACACTCGCTTGCGGGAGATGGTAGTATGGAAGAACACTGGCCAGTTTATTGATTAATCCTTGAGCGAGGCTGGGCACTTGATTCCAGCCTTGGCTTGAAAAGCCTGCAGCAACAAAAGCCCGTAATAATCGCCATGGACACGGGGGCCATTCGATCAAACCCTCGTTGACGTGGTGCCCCCATGGGGTTGCATGGTAACGACCGCTAGGGAACCGTATTTTTATCGTTGGCATGGTTAATTCTCTTATTCTTCCTATTCTTCAGCATCGGAATCTTCATCATCAGTATCTTCGTCTTGGTTATTTTTCTTTTTGTTCTCTTCCTTGGCCTTCTTCAGGTCGTCCTCGAAGGTGACCGTCGTCTGTACCATCAGGTTCTTGCACTCGGTGATTGCTTTTTTGACGGCCGACTCTAATTCCGAAAGTGAGGGAAGTTTGAAACCTTCGGGACGTGTGGCAACAATGTTGATTCGATCTACCGGTTCCAAGTCACAAGCGGTTCTTAAACGGAGATCGCCTTCCAACAGTTTTCGCACGCGATACAGAGCCAACAGAATCAAAAGTCGTTCCACCTTTTCGCCTAGCCCATATCCCCGAATTTGTGCTAGGTCGAGATTGATATAAAGATCGATTCTCTCTGCAACATATTCATCGCGTGTGAAGGGAACGTTGCCGATGAGTTCACTGAGTTCGCCAGATACTTTCTCTGGATGTACTTGGTCGTTCTTGACGCCTCCGCTTGCCGCTACCCTCACGTTGGAGGCTTCAATAAACGCGGATAGAGAACGACCAAGACGCAGACGCCCCCCTGCGATCGAAGAAGGTTTCGCCGATGGTTGTAATTTCACTTTGTTGCTCGCGAAAAACACTCCGTGGATTAATGAACCGACATCGTACTTCAAGATGACTTTCGCGAACTCGTTGCGGGAAATGAATCCTTCGTTCTCATCCACCAACCTCTGACCCAAGCCGGAGCGCATGTCTTGAAGGAACGCGTCGAGGAATGCTCGATCAGAAGAGCAGAGCAAGTACGGGCTGTTGATTCGATGAGCTTCGAGCATCGAATCGGTGAGGAACTTCCCACCACGATTCACGGTCACATGGCTGATGCCATCCAGCGCCGCGACGGGCTTGTTTGTGGCCGCATCCCAACAGGTGGCTTCGAGGCGATTGGCCATACTCTGGGCACTCTCTACCAGCAGTTTTTCGCCTTCCTTGGTTTGATAAGTCGCGGCCCCAAGGCTAGGAAAGCCCGTGGGTTGAAACCGATCGCCTTGCAAAGTTTTCAGTTCGACTGTGAAGAGCAAGCGCGGGACGGAATTTAATTTTGTCAGATCAATCTCAGGCATAAGTTCGTCCTTTCTTTAATGAGGGGTCAAGAATTTCAGTTATTTTTCGAGCGGTCGTCCGATGAATGGGGAAAGCCAACGCGGCGGCCCAACGACGTGCGGTTTCGGAATCGGTTGTGCCCGCATAAATCGGTGGGCGTATCCCTACGGACCTTAGGCGTTGCTTGGCTAGCTCGATGGCCCGAGCAGCATCGCCCGAGACCAACAACCGCACGATCCGCTCATCAGCAGGGATGTCGTGAACTTCATCAATCGCAAAAGGCAGGCAGCATAACCGCACCGCTAGCCAACTTTCATCGGGGTGTTCTAACTTGCGTTTGGATGAAACTGTAGGAACCCAATTTTGAGTCCACTTTTTCCAATCAATTGCCATCAAGGCACGAGCAAGACCAAACATTCGATCGGGATCGACAGCACCGCTGAGGAATTGAGTCAGATCGTCGAGCCTTGCATCACACCCCGCGGCAGCTACCAACGGGCATCGCCGTTGGCCTTTCTGCGTCGCTTCGATCAAACGTCGTTCAACGATGGCGGAAAGATCACTCAGTGGCTCATGCCCCAAGGCAACGACGCGAGCGTCTTTCTCCAATTTCTTGTCGGCAATCTTGAATTTTCTCGCTCCAGCTTCCAAGGGGAGAAAATGGTGCCGAATTGGGTCGAATGGTTTGTTCTCGTGATAATTTGCAGCCACACTCCCCAAGGCCAAGGCAAGGCGAAACTCGGGTGAACCATCGTTAATGGCCTCGACCCAATCAGGCCGAAGTGACGGTATTGGCGTCATACGTCCTTCATCTATCGCTGTGCCGGTTGCCTGCAAAGTTTCAATGTCGGCGGCCGCGAGCAAAATGGCCTGCCAACGATCGGGGGAGTAGTCGTGCGTCAACGCAGCGAAGACCGCATCCGCCAACCGACGCTCGGCATGCACCAACCGAGCGGGGGGGTTGCTATCTCGGCTTAGGCGTTGGACGCGATCCATCCAAGCGGCCAGATCATCGATCAGGTAGGCTCGCGGATGATGGCGAACTTGAATGCGACCCAGAGGAACCGCAAGTGTCGCTTGACCGTTCCGTTCCAGATAGCCATACCGCACGAATGCCTCAACGCCGCGAGCCACCCCCAAACAGCTGATCGCCCGGGCGGCATCGATCGGCCGATGAGCTGGTTGTCGATCCAGTTGCAATCGAGCTTCACCTAGCAGAGTGGTCAGATCGGTGAGTGTAGCCGGTTGCCGCCACAACGGCATCCATTGCTCACCACGCTGGGCATTTTCGAAACCCGGTGAGGCAAACCCCGCCGCGTGCGGACGCACGGCAAACGGCGCACTGGCCTTGGTGAAAGCATTAGGGTCCAGTCGTCGCGTGGCTCGGGACGTGAAGAGAACCGCGCCTTCCATCATCAACACGAAATCCCACGGATTGACCCGGTTCCCACTCTCGAATCCGGTCGAGCTATTGGCCCCACCGGCCGAACCGGGCTGGAATTGGCCAATGGCGGCACTTTCCAAATGATGGGTGGGGACGGACCACAGCGCATCACTGAGTAAACTTGCTGCGGAGTCTTTCGGCAGCCCACTTTTCGTCGCCACGTCAAAAAGCGAGCCGATCTGCTGCATGAAGTTGTTCGTAAAGTCGAGATTCCCATCGTTCCCACCCGTGCCCAGAAGTGACGGCCAGACGGGTTTGCCTTTCTCATCCAGCACCACCGCTGCGGCCAGCCAATCAGCATGGGGTCCACGCCAAAGCCGTCGGCAGTCGGGAATCAAGGTGGCTTTAAGGGATTTGAAGCGGCGTTCCGCCGCCGCCAGCACCTGCTTGTAGCCGCTACTCGCTTTGAGCGCCTCGGCTTCCGTCTTTGTCGGGGGCTTGGGAACGCTGTGGGTCAGTTCCGTGATCGTTTTCAGATCGCGTTCGAGCTTGGCTCGCTCATCCTGTTGGATATCAGGTTTCTTGAGTTGTTCTCGCAGTTGTTGAAGCAGGCTTCGATAAGTCGGATCTAATTCAAGAAGTCGGCGTTGCTCCTCCGATTGAAAACTCTTGTTTGTTTTGGTGCGTGCCTTGATCGCGCGGATAGCGGCATCCGCTTGGCTGATCTCATCCAACAATCGGCGTCCCGCCAGAATGCCATCACGAAATCGCTTGAAGCGTGGTGCGGTTGAATGTTCCAGGGGACACAATCCCGGATCATCGGCCTTGAAGAACCCGCAGCCCTTATTCCACGGTGAGAGGAGCGGCGTCGGTTCGTACTTATCCAGAAAGAATGTTTCCAGATCCTGTTTCGATAGCTTGCTCAGCAGGCAGAAGCGTTCGCCGTCCCACCAACCGCGGGCTTGCGGATCGGCTTGTTCCCCAACCAACCGTAGCACTCCTAAGGCCTTCAAATAATTGGCTAGAGGAGCTGGTGCACAGCCTTTTAGAACATGGACATGCATGGTTATGAGTTCTCCTTCGTCTTCAATGTGGGGTCTTCGGTTTTCAATTGCGAGGCGCGAATATCCGCTGCTCGAAGGATCGCCTCAAGGAATGCTAATGCCGCCGGCCCGTGAAGTTCTTGTAAACCAAGACATCGCTCCCGCCAACTTTTCCCAGTCCGAAACGAAAGACCTAAGTTTGCCGGAGCCAAAGTAAGCGGGACTTCCGGAACTGGTGGTTCGCCCAGTACCAAAACAACACTCGGTAAACGGTCCCCCTCACGAATTCCTCGGATCGGTAATCCTCGGCCGTCTTGATCGTGGTAGTCCTGATCTTTCGGGGCAGCATGAAGAGCCACCCTCACTTTACCATGGTGACTTGCAACAAGATAAGCCACCAGATCAAAATCAGTTGCTTTGCAGTTCAAAAGTCGTTGAATCAATGGCGTGGGTGGCGGTGCAGATTGATTTTGTGGCCATGGTTGCTTCAATTGCTCGAAGAGTTCCTTCCACGGTCCAAGGAGAGCTTCGTGTGTCGGTTGGTACACTTCAAGCAGAGCAAACAAACCCAAGGCACTGGCTAGTTCGTGCCGAAAAGCTGGTCGAGTCTCGCTGTCGTCGAGATAGCGATATTTGTACTTCTTTGGCCAGCAGTCGTTCGGCGCTTTGGCTAAGTCCATGCGGTTCAAACGTGGGGTTTGCACGTTACCGCGAATGGATCCTTGGAAGGCTGGATGCGATTTGCCCCAGTCGTGCCACAAGGCAGCTAAATCGAGTAATTCGATTAAATCTTGTTTCAAACCGATTTTCTGAGCAATGTCCTTGGCCTGTTCCGCCACCTCCTTGGTGTGGAAGGCAATCGTCTTCCATTGATTGAAACTCAACTGCTCGCCGTCTTGCTGGTCGTCGGCTTCTTCCAATGCCCGGGTAGTGTCGGCAATGGACGGCTCGACAACTGGTGGCACCGATTCACTCGATGCCGCATCGAAGCCCCGATCGGGTCGGTAGCCGCCGCAGTCACTGGCGACACAAACGACTCGGCCCGGTAACAACGCCTCACGGGTGGCCACGACCCACTCCCCATCCAGCCAATCCCACACCCATGCTCGCATCTTCGCTTTCAATTTGGATTTGTCTTTTTCACACAGCCAATCGCGGGCTTTCAGGAACGGAATCGCACACAGTTCCCGACGATGGGGCTTGTAGTCTTCAGAGGGTTTGTTGGATGGACCGCGTTCGCTCTTTTTGTCAGGCGGAATGTCCAACCAGAAGACTTGCAGATCGCGCTCGTCACCGGAGCGAATGAATCGGCTGATGTCTAGGTCCGCACCGGTCAAATCGGGCGTTGTGTCGAACATCTCGTCGAACTCTTTGCGAAGCAGCAGATGTGTGGGGGAATAAGGGTAGAGCCGTCGGCGAGCGTCCTCATCGAGCGATCGCTCGTGATCTTCCAGTGCCTTGATACCCACATCGCGGAGTTGCTGGATGGTGTCCCAGGCACTCTCGAGTTCTTCGGGTCGATAGGGAGCCGCCAACTTCTCATCTCGACCACGATCAACGACCAAGACACTTCCACTGCCGCCATATCTTGCACAGCGACCGAATCGCTGTACCAAGCTGGGCCAAGGGGCCAGTTCCGTGATGAGGCAACCCGCGGAAATATCGACGCCTGCTTCTACCACCTGCGTGGCCACAATGATACGATCCACCCCTTTTTGGCAGGCAGCTTTGTTGAGGAATTCCGTGCGCCAATTCTCCCGATCAGCGGGCCGAAATCGACTATGGATGAGCCGCGTTTCCCCAGAACGCTGTTTCACAATCGCATCAAACGTCTGACAGGCCCGATCGACGGTGTTGCACACAACCAAGGTGATCTTGCCGAATTGCCCGTCGCTCAGTTTGGCATGTTCTTTGAGGATTCGATCTGCAAAACGTTCTTGGGCGTCTGCTGCGATGGTGGCCGTTGTGGCTGCTTTGGTAATGTTCCATAAACCGCCGCTCCGCTGGTTGGCAGGGACTTCGCAGGGATTCTGCACCCAAACAGCGTGATATGCGGCAGTATCAACGGTGTGCAACCAGTTGGGTTGAAGGGTGGCACTCATCCACCAGGTATAGCAGGGGCGTAGATGCTTCGCCTGATCGTCATCACGAAACGCTTGCAGTTGGGCCGAAGTCGCAAGGCCCACATCCATTAGCTGAACTTCATCCATCACCCAAAGGCAGTCCTGATTCAACAAGCCGAACTCCATCGGCCAGCGGGCTCGCGCACTTGCATAACCACGATTCAAAGCACGCGACAATAACATATCCTGAGTGCCGATGATCACAGCGGGTCTTTCCGGATGAAGAAACCATTCGCCACTGTCTTCACCACCCATTGCGATGTGGATCGTGGGACGTTTTTCTTCTGGGATTCGGTCTGCAATCCGTCGTGCAACCTGTTCAGTTTGTTCCACCAATACTCGCATCGGCAAGCACCAAATCAGCCGCCGAGGCCAACCGGTATCCCCTTTATGAAGGTGGTAATAGCTCCAAGTAGATAAGACACCTTCCGTCTTCCCCAATCCGGTTGGAATCCGAATGAGTCGATTTCGACAATCTTGGGCTTTAGCCAGTTCGACTTGCCAAGGACGTGGTGAATCATGGCCCGTCAAGGCGGTAAACCACTGTGAATAAGACTGCGTGCTCATAGCTCCTCAATGATCGAACCCATCGGTTTTGTTGGGTGTGTGAGACCCTGCTCTGTCCCCTTACTGAGAAAGTCTCTTCTTTGTTGGATTATTTGGTTTTTGGGCGCGGTTATCTCTTGGTCGATTCATAAATGCCTTACACTGTATTGCCATCGAGGTGGCATTGCAATGACAGTTGCACCAGAAAATTTCTTTTTTTTCTTCAACCTTGATCTTCAACCTTGAACCTTTGTTCCTTTTGAATTTCTTTTCCACTATCCACTCTTTGAATCTTGTACTAAAGGGCGTTTCGGTGAGAGGCTCTTTTCTTCAGGCACCGTTTTTCTAGCTTATTGTGGGGCATAGCTTATTCGTGCTTTTTCTCTTTCGCCTTTGTTGGGCAAGGATCGCACCTATGAAATACCACATCGAAACCGAACAACGCACGGCTGGCGGCAAAACCAGTGACGTCTACCGGCTCTTTCGCGATGATCGGGCTACGGAAATTCACATCTGGCCGGCTCACGGTTTCAATTGCCTGAAATGGACTCAACAAGGTCGCGATCTGCTCTACTGCTCTCCGGAATGGGAGACCAATCCGGTGCCGACCCGTTCGGGTATCCCCATATTGTTTCCCTTTCCCAATCGGCTTACGGACGGTGTTTTGCACTTTGAAGGAAAGAAATACCAACTTCCCAAAAACGATTCGACCCAATCCCATGCGATTCACGGCTTTGCCCCCCGTAATCCTTGGCGTGTTGTCGGCTATGGAAGTGATAGCAAATCGGCTTGGTTGCATGGCGATTTTCAACTCAGTGTCGATCTACCCAATCATGCGGAATTGTGGCCGGGCGATGCGATTCTTTCGGTCACCTATCGCCTTTTTGAAACGTATCTACGAATCGAAGTGCGGGTGCAAAACGTTGGTCCAACGGCTTTCCCTTTCGGCTTTGGCATTCATCCTTACTTTTGTTTCTCAGGAATTTCCGACGTTTCCCAAGTACGGCTTCATGCTCCGGCTCGCCACGTTTGGGAAACCATCAATAATTTGCCCACCGGTGAGAAGAAACCTCTTCCCGATGATTTGAATTGGAATCGTCCGCGAATGATCGGCATGAGTCAACCGGATACGCTGTATACTGATTTGGACCCGCTTGCTGGACCGACCCATGATCAACTCTTCTGCTGGGCAGCGCTCGGGGTGGAGAATCAGAATGGGGCCTTAGAAATCTGGGCTAGCCGCGATTTTCGCGAATCGGTGATCTTTACTCCGGCCCATCGACAGGCCATCTGCTGGGAACCATACACCTGTGCGACCGATGCTCCCAATCTGATGGAGCGGGATATTGATTCGGGTTGGCGGGTGTTGCCGGTAGAGGGAATTTGGTCAAGTGCGATTGAGTTGCGTTGGAACCCCGATCGCGAAATCTAAAATTCCCCACGCAGATAGGGGAATGAACTAGAAGCGAGAACCGACTGAAGATTCGAGGCATAATCGATCCAGCGCTTGTCGAGCCGCTAATCGCACATCCGGATCGGGATCAAAACTGGTTTCTAGCAATGCGGTCACCACTTCATCACGAGAAGCTCGGATCATCCCCAAAACGGCTGCGGCTTTCTCACGCAAGATCGCATTCGGTTCGCTGAGAGCCTTGACCAAATCGGGGACTGCCACCGAGCCGATGCGTCGCAAACTATTCTGAGCGACGGTGCGAACCCGCATATCTTCATGGGCCAATAAGGGGAGAATTTTGGGAACCGCCGGTGCGGCATCGGGACCGATTCGACCAATCGCAGCCAAGGCTTCCAGCCCCACGCTCATTTGGTCGTCTTCCAAAGCAACCAGAAGATGAGGCAAAGCATTGGCAGCGGTCGGCCCCATGTCCCCTAAAGCTCGGGCCGCCCGACGTCGGACGTGGACCGAGGAATCGTTCAGCGAATCAATCAAATAGGGAATCACACGAATCGGCTCGACACCTAGTTCGGAAATTCCAATGACGGATAACGCACGAATATCTTCATCGGGAGAATTGAGTGCTCCACTGAGGACGTAGAAAGCATCGCCGATGCACTCATCGGGAAGAGAACCACTTAATACGGTAAAGAGAATTCGGCGTACCAACGCATTCGGGTTGAGGTTACTTTGGATCGCTTTGGCACGTTTGTTGGCGGCTACGCTCATGGTTGGTCATTCTGTTGGAAGGATTCATTTGGGGGGAATCATTCAACGGGATAGCCAAACACTAGAACAAAAAATCGACATATCCAAAATAATCGACACATTTGTTAAAATCCGAACTAAATTCTCATAAAAATAAGGGGCCTAAGGTGATTGCTCAAACCCTCACAATAATTTTTTTTTCGCACCAAAAGGGTTGCCGGAAAAGTGCCTGTCGCCAGTCTGAGGTCTAGCTACAATATTCATGGTGAATACGAATCTTGCTAGTCGTGCCGAGAGTCTTGTTGACCATCTCCGGAACTACCGAGGGGTGGCTGTGGCCTTAAGCGGTGGGGTCGATTCCGCAGTGGTCGCTCAGGCCAGTTACCTTGCCCTTGGAAATCGTGCTGTGGCCTTCACGGCCGATAGCCCCAGCGTCGCCCGGCGCGATTTGCAAGATGCCATTGCCGTGGCTCGACAAATTGGCATCCGTCACGAGCTGATCCAGACCACCGAATTTGCCGACGAAAATTATCTTCGCAACCAAGGGGATCGCTGCTACTACTGCAAAAGCAACCTGTACGATACTCTGATCCCGTTATTACCTCAATATCAACTCGAAGTGATCTGTAGCGGGGCCAATGTCGATGATCTAGGGGATTATCGCCCCGGTTTGACAGCCGCTGCAGAAAGAGGCGTGCGTCACCCATTACAGGAATTGGGGTTCCGCAAAAAAGAGATTCGTGACCTAGCCCAATACTGGAATCTTCCCGTTTTCGATAAGCCCGCCTCGCCATGTCTTTCTAGTCGTTTAGCTCCCGGTCTCGAAGTGACCCCCGAACGAACTCTTCGGGTAGAAAAGGCCGAATCTTTTTTGCGATCGCTCGGGTTGGCCGATTGTCGTGTTCGTTATCATGAAGGGGATTTAGCTCGAATCGAAGTGCCCATCGAAAATCTCGTTTGGTTCACGAATCCACAACTCATGGCACAGGTTCATTCGACCCTAAAAGAACTCGGGTTCAAATTTGTTACCCTCGATTTAGGTGGTTTACGCTCAGGAAGCCTGAACGATCTGGTCAGCCTTACTTTCAAAAACAAATTTCACTTAAAGCAGTCCTAATCCCATCAGAAGCATCTATCCATAAGCAACCCAATCAAATCTGTTCAAACATAAATATGTTGCAATGATTCGTGGACATCAATCATTTCAGATTATCCAAATCTTAAAAGGCCCTATCAAATATATTTAATTACAGAATCATAGAATAGTTAGAGTGATATGTTACCTATCAATCATTGAATGTAATGATATTGTGATGTGATAATCATCATGATATAGTGATATTGCGATAACATTGAGTTGTTTCATTCTGTTTTTGTCTGCTTATTCATTTGAATATGATAGAAGATGTATTCTTATGAATGTAATGCATAATATATTCTTATGACTATGATATAATATATATTCTTATGAATGTGATGGAGCATAAATTGTGGCCCATTTCTTTTTCAATCGGATGACGGATCATGGCCATTAGGCTAACTCTCAGAGCATCTCCAAATCTCGAAAAAAATTCGTGAAATAATGATGAGTAATGAAGCAGTGATTAATGAAAAATCTCCATAATTTTGTAGAGATCATGAGAACCTATCAACGAATGCTCATGAGTCAAAATTTATGTTTTAATTCACATCCTTATCATCATCGGTAATTTAGGATGAATCCAGAAAGATTGATTTTTGTTTTGAGTATTTGTGATATGGAGAACTTTTCAACTGTTATCACAAGACTCAATTTTGATCGAGCCAATGTATCGAAATTGAGTGAGTGATACCACAGAATTGTTAATTATTTTTCACCATTAAATCATGGAGAATGGAGTTTATGATCAATTCACTCCTCCGGAAAAAACCGAGACGACGTTCTGGGTTTACCCTCATTGAGTTACTCGTAGTGATCGCCATCATTGCGATCCTCATCGGCTTATTGTTACCTGCCGTGCAAAAGGTCCGTGCGGCCGCCAACAAATCCACCTGCTCGAACAACCTGAAACAACTGGGTTTAGCTTTACATAACTATGCCGATAGCAACGGTGGCTATTTACCACCAGCGGTCCAAACGAGTTGGGTGACCAACTTCGACACGCTCGGAATGGCCAACTGGGATGGAACCCCCATGGGTCCGAACTGGGCCGTGTTGATTCTTTCGTACATCGAACAAGATGCATTGGCGAACTTGGCCCAAGCCCAATTGTGGCGAACCACCGGCGATACCAGTTGGATCAACGTTCGCTCCGTGAAAATCAAGACCTACCTTTGCCCTGCCGATTCGGGTCAGGATGTTCCCTTTAATGGCTGGAACACACAATACGGAGGAGGCTGGGCGCGTGGCAACTACGCCATCAATGCCGGTCCGGGCAGCCTGTACGGTACGGGGGTTTTCAATGGCGGCGTGAGTAGTGGGAACTTCGCAGGCGTCAACACGCCCGGAGTGAGTTGGCCTACCGATCAATGGAACGGCGGCGGAATGTCGATCGCCAACATTCCCGATGGAAGCTCCAACACGATTATGGTGCAAGAAATTCGCATCGGTTGGGATGCGAACGATCGTCGTGGTTCTTGGGCCTTAGGTCAACCGGGTGCGAGCATTGCAGGGGGCGGGGGCACGGGGGATTGCTCAGGTCCCAATGATGGTACCAACACCAAATGGCGCATGTGCGACGATATTTATATGCCTGCCGATAACCCCAATATGGGAATGGGTGCTTGTGCCGGTTGCTCGAATGGCCAAGCACAATCTCGTAGCCGGCACACCGGTGGCGTGCAAGCCTGCATGGGCGATGGCTCGGTTCGTTTCATTCGCGATTCGATCACCCCTGCCAATTGGGCGATTCTGCAAGGGGCCAGCGATGGCCTTGTTTCCAACCAAGAATAACTCTCTGCTTCCTTTCGCTCTCTAACCAGCGCGACTGCTTCCTCCACTCCCTGTTCCCCCGACTCTGGGTCGGGGCTTGATGGGAATGGATACGTCGTGTTCATCTTCGAGTTCGCCAACGATCTCTTCCAAAACGTCTTCCAAAGTCAGCAATCCTAAAACCTTGCCTTGTTTATTTCGGACAATCGCCATCGGGCGGCGGGTATTGCGGAACAACTGCAAGGCCGTGCCAATCGTCTGATCTGGATCGAGAAAATCGGCATCATAAATCGCATCTTCCAACAACATGACCCCGCCGAGAGTAAAAAAGTAGAACAGGTTTTTCGTGTTCAAAATGCCAACGATATTATCAATGCTCTTATCGTAAACCGGAATACGGGTATGCCCACACTGGCGAACAAATTCTAAAACCTTGTTAAAGGGGGTTCGTTTCTCAAGTGCATCCATCTTATCCACAGGCAGCATCACTTCTTTCACCGTTTTGGCGGATAAGCGGAACACATTCTGCAACATAAAAGCCTGATGCGAATCGAGTAGCCCCGCCTCGTGGGTGTCTTCCACAATCATCCCTAATTCTTGAACCGAAGGGGCATGATCGTGCCCCGTTCCGGGTTTGAAACCCAACATTTTGAGGATCACGTTGCCCATGAAATTCATAAGTTTCAAAATCGGCCCACACAGGCGACTAAAAATCAACAAAGGCCGCGAAGTCCATAAAGCAATCCGGTCTGCCGTTTGAATGGCCATCAATTTGGGAACCTGTTCGCCAAGAATCACATGGAAGATGGTGATGAACACGACCGAAATCCCCGTCGCCAGAGCGTGTCGCGGAATCCATTCCCAAGAATTGGGAAGCGAATCAAAAAGATCGACCAAGTAATGAGCTAGAACCGATTCCCCGACCGCCCCCAGCGCAATGCTGGCCACCGTGATTCCTAATTGGGCAGCCGCCACCGAACGATCTAAATCTTCATGTGCTTTCAAAACCGATTGGGCGCCACGAACCCCTTGCTTCACTAGCTCTTCGATACGGGTTTTCCGCATGGCCACCAGTGCAAATTCAATGGCCACGAAATAGGCATTGATGGCAATCAATGCTGGGATAGCCAACAGACCCAATACAAACAAGGGATGAATCCTACTACAAAGATTGGAATTCTCAGTTACTGCAATTATATACCGTCATCCTACGGAATCACTTTCAAGAAGCGCATCGAACGTAAGGAGGTTACGAAAAAACTTTGAAGTGGTCAAACTCCCCAGCATCGATTATCAGGGGGCAGGCATTTCCTTTGGACCTCATTACGTTGTCGCTTTGAAGTGGGCAAACTCCCCAGCATCGATTATCAGGGGGCAAACTCAGTGAGTTCTCGGGTGATATCACGCTGAATCTGGGCATCGGGACCCACATACAAGTGCAGGTGGTCCTTGTCAATGTACACCACTTCGGTACGGCGTTTCTTGAACTGGTACGGTACGGGGTAATCGGATTGAACCGTTTCATCCCAGTAAATCGTCACTCGCCAATGGCAATGGTGAACCTGTACCCAACCAATCAAGGGGAAAGGTCGAGGCGGATCAATCTTGTCAACCAATCGCTCGAAGTTGAAGCGAATGTTATCTCGGAATTCCTCATAGATGAACGGAACGCCCCGAGCCGGCCGACGAATCGCTCGCAGCACTTCCCGCTCGGTGGGCATATCTTCACACAACGGCAGTGGTGCCCCTTCCTTGATCGGTGGCATAATCACGGCGCGATGGTCATTCTTATGGAGATATTTATCTTCAATATGTTCCGCGACCCATGGTTGAATAGGAATTGGTGTCAGCAGACCCGCCCCCAACGGATTACAACCAGTCGCAATTACGGGGATAATCCCAAGGGCAAGCAGAAGCTTCCGTCGAAGCCAAGTCATCGGACCCCTCCCTGTCATAAGATACTCCGACCTTCCTGTCGGTTTGTTTATTAGAACCTTAACGATTCTATCGGTCCTGACCGATCGATGACTTGAGGGACATGGTCGAGATTCTTCCATTTCCGAACGAACCTAGCCCCCTCAGACAGGCAACAAGATAAGCAAGCCAAAATAGGAAATTGGCCCATTCCCTATTCTCTCAAACCCGAACGGGTAAAAACGTAGGTATCTCAAATCCGAACGTGTAAAAATTCCCCTTTGGGTGAACCGGTGATTTCTACCTCTTTTAACGCAGCCGGCAGGTAGACCGTTTTTCCAAATGCTAAAGACGTGGAAACCCCGTTGGCTTTCACTTCGATTTCACCCGTTAACCCCACCAAAATGGAAAAGCCTGCTTGGGGCAAGCGCTGCGATCCCGAAATTTCTCGACGAATGACCGAAAAATAGGGCGTACTGACGATTTCCGTTCCCTGAGGTGTCAGCGGTTGCGGAGTTGGTTGAATCGGCCCACATTCATAATTCAGACATTTAAGCGATTGTTCAATATGCAATGGGCGGGGCTGACCCGTTTTTTCATCTACTCGGTTCCAATCGAATAAGCGATAGGTAATATCGGAAGATTGTTGCACCTCGAACAACAGAAGGTCGGCCCCAATTGCATGCGGAGTTCCTGCCGGTAAAAAGTAGCAGTCCCCCACTTGAGGACAAACCGTATGCAACAAACGATCGACCGTGCCCGCCTGAGAGGTCGCTCGGACCTCTTCGCATGTGGTCCTTTGACAAAAGCCCACATACAGTTTCGAGCGGGGGGTGGAATCGAGAATGTACCACGCTTCGGTTTTTCCAAAAGGCTGTTGCTCCATCTGTTGGGCCTGTGCATCGTTGGGATGAACCTGCACCGAAAGCGGTTTTTGCGTATCAATCAGCTTCAACAATAAGGGGAAAGGAGTATAACTCGAAGAGCCGGTCATTTCCTGAGGATATTGCTGAAGCAAATCTCGCAAGGTCCGCCCCGCATAATTCCCATTGGTGATTCGAGAGAGTTGTTGCCCCTGATCAGAAAGAATCCACGCCTCGCCGGTGAGTTCCTCCCCCGAAGGATACCCCAATAAGGGACGCAGGCGATGCCCCCCCCAAAGGGCCGTTTTGAAGATCGGTTCCAAAGCTAAAGGATAAACTTGCATAAGTTCCATTTTATTGCCCCAACCCCTTTCCTGTCGCTTTTAACCTCCTACTGGAACCAATGCAAGACGATGATTCGACAAAAACCCCTGACCGGATAAACCAGATAAAATGAGCAAGCACAGAAAGTTATATGTCTACCAAATTATTCCAAATCCTGATGGCAAGGAAAAAGCCAATTCATGAACGGAGAATCTTCACAGGGGATTTTTTTGTTTCGAGGAATGTGTGACGGGTAGCGTTACTCGAAGGCTCGGCGAATGTGAACCACAAGGTTTTTCATCTGGAAGCCTTGTTCGGGTTGAATGGAGATGGTGACGCCTCGATTACGAAGATTCTCGCTGACCACAGGGCCAACGGAGGCCACCTTCACTTGGCGAATCCCCTCACCGAGCAACGGCACGAGACCTTTTTCTTCGGCCACTTCCCACAGGCGTTCGACCTGCGGCGCACTAGTGAAAACCAAGACATCGATTTGACCGGTTGCCATTTGTTGAATCAGCTCCGCCACTTTGTCGGCATCGCTGGCAGGGGCATAAATGTAGGGAGAAACATAGTGAGCATCGGCTTCGATCGAGGTCAAAAATTCTTGCAAGGGGGGATTACTTTCGGAATACAATTGCACCCCAATCGATTGTCCTTTCAGCTCCAGTTCCTGCAAGGTTTGGATCACTCCCTGTGTGGTGGGGGCGGCGGCGACCCGTGTTGGTTTCAGGCCGATTTCTTTCAAGGCCAACATCGGTTTGGGGCCGCGTGTCAAGGTGTGTAATTGGGCAATCGCCTCGATGGTTTGTTGACGAAGCCCTTGCCGATCGGAAAATGCCAACAAACGGCGTAATCCTTCCCCAGTGAGCAAAATTAACCAAGAGAAATGCCCCGCGCGGAGCTTTTCCAACCACTCGGCAACGGCCTGCGTATCGGGAGAATCCAAGATGCTCAGCAAGGGGCAACGGATGGGAACCGCTTTTTCTTTCTCCAGCAGGCTCACTAATTCTTCCAGTTGGCGACCTTCGGCCAGAGCGACTTTCTTTCCAGCTAGCGACATAATCACTTCGGGGGGGGGGCAAACTTCATCAACGTAAAAGGGGCGATGGTTAAAACATAGACGGCATCTTTGGTGGCGGCAATTCCCAGCGGTTGCCACGGGGTTAATGTGCCATCTTTTTCTTTTCGCATCGTGTGGTGCCAAGGTTTCGGCTTGCCGTCTTCGGTGGTGAAGGTGGTAAAATCGGGATTGGCTACCTTAATCGGTCCATGATTGACGACCCCTTTGGCGCCGGGCGTGTAACTGGCCAAATAACACAACGGGCCACCCGATCGGCCTTGTTCGGTAATCGCCATCCAAACCCGACCATCGGGTGCCACACACATCGCTCGGCAATCTGTGGATTTAACGTCGAGCAATTTGCCGTGACTTTTGCCATCGAATGTTTCGCCTTTTTGTGTCAGGTCGAAGGAGAAAAGTTCGTTCGTGGTCATTTCGACACACCACAAGGTTTTTTTATCGGGGGACCAATCCCAATTTTGGATCGAATTATCTTTGGTCAGTCCCTTGGGGGCTTCTTTCCCGTCGATGGTGATTTTTAATTGCTCGAGCTTTTTCGTCTCAGGGTCGTAACGGACCACAAAGCCCCCCCGTTTCGGGTGATAAGCTCGGTGCAGATAATCGACCACGATAAAGGCATACATCTGCTCCATATCGCCCAGATCGGTGTACTGTTTCGTTTTGAGATCGAGAATCATGAAATGAGTGTGGTCGATAGGGCGATCATCCGAACAGGTCGAGATATAAGCCACTCCTTTTTCTTCATCCGGAGTGACGGAGATGATTCCATGTCCGGCCTTGGCGATGCCGAAATGTTCGCTTTTACCCGTCTTGGGATCGTAAGTCAAAACGTAGCCACCCTTGTAAAGATCGCGGGATTCCCCTTTTTCGGGGTAACCTTGTTTGGAACCCACATAGATTTTGCCACTGGCGCCGACGTTGTTACGGGTGTGGATTTTGGCTTGGGCCGCGAAACCGGTGGCTTTACTGCCGATCACTTCATGAACATCCATCACCATCGTGGTTTTTTCCGTCTGCGGATCGAACTCAAGCAAATAGCCGTTCACTCCATACTTGGCAGAACCAATGTAGAGCTTGCCGTTGTGCCCTTCGATAATCGAGAAATAGCCACTTTCTTGATTGGTGTACTGAGAAGGAAGTTTGTAAGCCTTTCCGGGAAGCCAATCGGCATACAAGGATACCGGAACCAGACACAGCAAAAGGAGAGCGCGCAGCAGCATGGTCTTTGTAAGGGGTTAAAGGTCAAACGAATACGGTGTAGTTTAGCAAAGGTGCAACGAAAGGAGTACTCACATTCTGGGCGATGGCACTTCGTGTGCCATGACGATTCACTATTCAGGTACGATTCTCTATTCAGGTACGAGGTGGACTTGTATAACGAAGACTATCTGAAACACATAGGGAAATCGTTGCACATGGCCGAGAAAATTATTTTGGCGTACTCAGGGGGATTAGATACATCAGTAATGGTTCCTTGGATCAAGGAAAAATACGGTTACGATGTCATCACGTTTACAGTGGATTTAGGGCAAGGGGAAGATATTCAAAAAATCCGCGAAAAGGCCTTAAAAACCGGTGCGGTCGATGCCATCGCTATCGATGCACGTAATCTGTTTGTCGATCATTTTGTGTTCCCCGCCCTCATGGCAGGGGCCATCTACGAAGGGAAATATCCCTTGGCCACCGCGTTGGGGCGCCCGCTGATTGCCAAGCTCATGGTCGATGCGGCCCGTGAACACAACGCCAAGGCCGTGGCTCATGGCTGTACGGGTAAGGGCAACGATCAGGTTCGGTTCGATGTCACATTCCAAACGCTGGCTCCCGATTTGAAAATTGTGGCCCCCGTTCGCGAATGGTCGATGACTCGACCGGCTGCCTTGGAATATGCCAAAAAACATAATATCCCCGTCGAGGCCAAACCAGAAAGCCCCTATAGCGTCGATATGAACTTGTTTGGTCGCAGCGTGGAAGCGGGCGTCCTCGAAGACCCGTGGGATGAACCCCGTGAAGATGCCTACCAATGGACCGCCGACCCACGCACCGCACCCAATGAGCCAGAATATATCGAGATCGAATTTGCGGCAGGTATCCCCGTCGGTTTGAATGGAAGCAAAATGGATGGTGTCCCCCTGATTGAATCTCTGAATCAGATTGCCGGCAAACACGGCGTCGGACGCATCGATCATGTGGAGAATCGTCTCGTGGGCATTAAATCCCGAGAGGTGTACGAAGCCCCCGCCGCCGTTGTGTTACACGAAGCGCATCGGGAATTAGAAAGCCTGTGTTTGAGCAAACAAGCCGCCCGCTTCAAAACCATCGTCTCGCAGGAATATGCCGACTTGATTTACAATGGACTTTGGTTTTCGGCCTTCCATCAAGATTTGTTTGCCTTCGTCGCGAGCAATCAACGCTTCGTTTCGGGGGTGGTGCGCGTGAAATTGTTCAAGGGCAAAGCCACGATTGTCGGACGTAAGAGCGAACATAGCCTGTACAACAAGAAGTTAGCCACTTACGATGAAGGCAGCGATTACGATCAAGCCGCCGCACAGGGCTTCATCAAGATACACGGCTTAGGGCAACAAACTCAGGCCCGTTTCCAATTGCTCAAAGGGGGCCGAGGCTTTGATCTTCCCGGATTGACAGGGGGATCCGATAAACGATAGCCCTACCCGCGAAATTTTTTTTGAGGAGTGATCGATTCCATATTTTTTTGATGGATGAGTGATCGACCTGACATGTTTTTTCTTTCTGACGGATGTTGATTGATCGATACTTCTTGAAGTATTGGTATTCGTATCGCCGCAGTTTCTGATCTGAGAGGAATATCGCCCCAAATAATATCATAAAATCGGACTTGGTGAATTGGTATTGGATTTGCCACAGCGTCTGATCTGAGAAGAATATCCCCGACAGGAGTTGAACCTGTAACCTTTGCCTCCGGAGGGCAACGCTCTATCCAGTTGAGCTACGGGGACGACAACACACTCTATTTTAATAGAGCCGTGTGTTATGGGAACAACAACGTTTTCTATTTTAATAGGGTTGTTGCGTTACGGAAAGAACCCTTGACCTTATTCTTAAGAAGGTCTGTATAATTTCGACACTAACTCGTTCCAAGTCATCACCTGCCATTCGTGCGGGTGAGCAACCTCTTCGGCAATTTCGTCTTCAATCGCAGCATGGGGCGGTTGCTCGGTATTGAAGGTTTCGTCGTCTTCGACCTCATCGGGCGCATCCCCCTCTTCCACATAATCACCCGCAGGGACGGAAGCATATTGGATTGGGGGCTGCTGCGATTTTGGAGAGCGTGATTCGCCACGATGTCGGCCTCGACCATCTTGATGACGCTCCTTACGGTGTCCCCCGTCAGAGGAAGGTGAGGCAGGGGAAGCGATAGGAGCTTCACTCTCAGTGCCAACGGGTTCGCTCAAAGGTTCTTCGTCGGCACTCACGACGGGCGAATTTTTCTCCGTTTCAAAAGGAATCTCTTCGACGAATTCTGGATCGATCTCAGTTAAAGAAACTGGGACGATTTCGACTTCGGCCGCAGCACTAGCAACAGGAGCAGGGGTCTCGGGTTGCAATTCGGGACTGGCTTGCCCCCCCCCTTTCTTTTTCCGACGGCGACGGCGACGTTTTTTCTTTTTACCTCCCCCTTCCGAGGGTTGATTGGGATTGACGATGTCCCCGCCGTCGGCTTCGCTTTCGCTTTCTTCTGCTAGATCGCTCTCGAAATCTCCTTCATTTTCGGGCAGATTCTCGGCAAAAGGGGTGTCATCTAACCCTTCTGAAAAATGGCTTTCCGAATGAGGTGGCGGTGTAACGTCGGGCTCAAAATCGTCTTCAGGATGATTCATAAATTCTATCGATTTGTTAGATGATTCTCTTTTTCAGGACAAAACTATTTTATGTCTAATCCTCAAGAAGTCTCTTAAAGAGGCGAAAAATTCTTGTACGAAACGTGATACCTCATGGTTGCACCCCGTGATTCCTGATCGTCCATCATTCCCGATGAGGTCCTGTCACGAAAGTGATTGGAATCAGGAAGAGAATCTGAATCAAACAGCATCATTCGCATTTAGTCAACATCTATAGCCGCGGTAGACACGTCTCGGCAATGTCGCGTAATTGTTGAAATGAAAATCGGGCGTTGTCTCTGGGTCTTGGATAGGTTTTCAGAGACTAGACGCTATTCTCATCACGGAATTGTTCAAAAATCTGATTGAATTTTTGATGGCATCGGCGAAAAGCCCCTGCCAAATAGGGGTCAAAATGACCTTCGCTTTCTTCGAGCATAATTTGTAAGGTCTTCTCATGGGAGAAAGCGGGCTTGTAAATCCGCTTGGATCGGAGGGCATCGTACACATCGGCCACGGCCACGATCCGCGCCGAGAGAGGTATCTCCTCTCCTTTGAGTCGATCGGGATAGCCGGTTCCGTCGAAGCGCTCATGATGATGTCGGGCAATTTCGGTGGCCATTTGCAGAAAGGCCACGGCAAAGGGATGCTGTTTCGCCACTTTTTGCAGGGTCACGGCAGCAATAATTGTATGGCGTTGCATGATCGTTCGTTCTTCGGGGGTCAGTTGGCCCGGTTTCTGCAAAATGTGATCGGGAATGCCAACTTTTCCAATATCGTGTAACGGGGCACAACATTCCAGCATTTGTATAAATCGTTCATCGACTTGGGTTTGATAATTGACGTTCTTGGCGATCTCGTGGCATAGTGCCGTTGAGTAATGTTTGATCCGATGCAAATGAGCGCCGGTTTCCGTATCACGTTGTCCGACGAGTTCCGCCAAACCCAAAACCAGAGCATTGCGAGCTTCCACTAAATCGCTATCCCGAGCGAGTAGCCCCTGCTCGAGTTCATGATTCATCGCCAACAATTTCTGATTCAATTGGTCCGAACGATCCTGAGCGGCTTTTAATTGCAGGGAAGCACGGACTCTTTCCCGTAATTGAACCACGCTAAAGGGCTTGCAGATGTAATCGTCTGCCCCGAGTCGCATTAAACGAGCTAAATCGTCACCATGGGTATTTCCGGAGAAGAGAATGATTTTCAGGTTCGGATAAGGGGGATCCTTACGGAGTTGCTTCAGAACCTCGATTCCGCTGAGGTTGGGTAAATCAATATCGAGTAGAACAAGGTCAAAGTGATTCCATGTGAGCAGTTTGAGTGCTTCTAGTCCATCCTCGGCCTCGCTGCACTTGAGGGATTGCGATTCCAACGATTTCCGACAAACACGGCGATTCATCGATTCGTCGTCTACGATTAGAACATTATGAACCGTTGTAGGAACTCCGCTTACTGGCAGTGTCTCGGTGGGAGCTAATTGCACTATCACAGGTTCCTCCAAGTGCAAGTGTTGAACGAGGATTTATCTCGTAAGGCTGTCAGATTGTTATCATCGAAGTTTTGCGAGAAAATCCAGCCCAATCTAGGTGAAGATCACCCTAATGATTCAAATTCTTTCAGCCAAGAGTAAAAATCTCTCTTCGAGTAGGATAGGTCCACGAAATTTCTTCCTTGAGAACAACATTATAATTTTATCACAATTGGATGAAGGATCGTTATTATTTTTGTCCCCAGTCGATGAGATTACTTTCATCTTTCATCTCCGATTCGATTCGTGCCGATTCATTTCGATTCGTGCCGATTCGGTTGGAACCGAGCCTCTCGCAACCAACAGGGAGAGTGTTGGTTATATCCCGAAGTCAAACCGAAGAAAGAAAATCGTCTGGCATGACAAACGGGGTTTTGGGTACGCTTTGCCAAGAAAAAAGAGTCAACAATTCGGGTAGTGAAATGGGTCGGGGATGTTCGAGCCAGCCACAAGAATAGCCGAGCCAGCCCAAAATTTGTTCGGCAGAAATTCCTCGTTCTCGCAAGGTAACCAAGCGCAAATCGTTGGACCGTTTAGCCAATCTGCGACCGGTCGCATCGACCACTAAAGGTACATGATAAAATTTGGGTTCGGGTAACCCCAAAGCCCGATAGATCAATAATTGTCGCGGTGTCGATGAGAGTAAATCGTCCCCGCGTATGACTTCGGTAATGCCTAATTCCCCATCATCGACCGCGACAGCCAGTTGATAGGCAGGTTCCCCTGATTGTTTCCAAACGATGAAATCGCCCCCGTGTTGTTGCAAATCGATTTGCACTTTCCCTAAAAATCCGTCGGTAAATTCGGGAGATTCTTGTACTCGAAAACGCCACGAGAATCGTTGATTTTCCCGCCCCAATTGTTGGGCTTGTTGCAGCGAGCGATTCCGACAAGTTCCGGGATAAACAGGTTCGGCCTCTTCCAAATGGGGGGCACTACTCGCAAGCAAAATATCCTTGCGTGTGCAGGTGCAGGGAAAAACAGCACCTTGTTGAATCAACCGTTCGAGCGCTTCTTGATGGCGAGAATATCGGCTCGATTGCAGAATAGGACCTTCGTCCCATGATAATCCCAACCATTTCAAATCTTCGAGAATCAATGAGATGGCCTCAGCTCGAACACGGGTCTTATCAATATCCTCGATGCGAAGTTGAATCTCCCCCTGTTGCGATCGGGCCGACAACCACGCCAAAAGATACGTCCGCGCATTGCCGAGATGTTGGCCCCCCGTAGGAGACGGGGCCAAGCGTCCTTTCACTCGTATAGCAGGCCGTGATACCGAAAGGGTCATTTCACTGGCAAAATCGTTGTTGTCCGATGGCTCATCTCACTGGCAAAACCGTCATTTTGATTTTATTGGGGTTTCCCATCGTTAACACCTTGCAAAGATTTTTCGGGGCATGCTCTGCTTCCCCCATGTGGGTTCGGTTCCCATCTTTCAGAACGAACAAGGTCATGTAGTAGCCCATTCCTTCCTCTAGATCGGCTTTGGCACCGATAGTAAATTCTTGGCTGGTTTCTTTCCCACTTTCATGTTTGAAATCTTTGATTTCGATTTTCTCGACGAGGTCCGCCGCTTTCCCTGCTAGCCGAGTATCGTATTTGAATAACAGGATTTCCACCGTTTGACCTTGAATATCCGGAACCGTTTTTGGAATGATAAACGTACCGGTCACCTTCGCTGATTTTTTGTCCTCCGAAGAGGCTAAAGGAGAAACACCCAGTAATACCAACAACAAGAAGAAAGTCAGGAACCGGATCATCCGTCAGCCTCCCGATCAATCCAAAGGTTTTACTGAAATGAAGATGTTATATCAAATTGGAAAAGGTGATAGGGTTCTTCGACCCTTCGAGGTAGTCGGCAAGTTGGAAGAATCGAAACGGTTCTCGTTGTTTAATGAATAGGGTTATCGGGCTAATAGGCCGATTTGTAAATGGCCTCTTAAAAATCGGTCGGTTATTAGAATCCACAATTAACGTTATCGGGCTAATAGGCCGATTTGTAAATGGCCTCGATCTCTTCTTGTGTGGGATAAATGGGGTTAACTCGCATCAAACGAGTAATGGAAATGGCCTTTTGTGCAAAGGCAGGCAATTGCTCGGGCTGAACCTTCAAATCGCGGAGCCGAGCGGGAATTTTCACGGCCTCCCGCAAGCGATCGACCGCGACAATCGCCCGTTCTGCTGCCTCTTCCAAAGGCAATCCCGAAATATCCTCTCCCAACCAAGTGGCGATGGTGGCAAACTCCTTGAGTCGTGCCGGTTTATTGAAGCGCATCACATGCGGAAGCAACAGAGCGTTCCCCTCGCCATGAGAGCAATGCACGGCCGCCCCCACCGGATACTCCATCGCATGAACTAAAGCGACCGCAGCATTGGAAAAGGCCAAACCCGCTAAGGTCGCAGCAAGGGCCATGCCTTCTCGGGCGATTAGATCATCCCCCTGCTGCACGGCTCGCACCAAATGCCGAGCAATCAACTTGATGGCTTGCTCGGCCATACTATCCGCCAAGGGATTTTTCCCCTGATAGACGCTCACCGCACCATCGGGCACCGGAAATTTCTGATAATCGATGGCAGTGAATGCTTCGATTGCATGAACCAGAGCATCCATTCCGGAATCGGCACTCACCTTCGGCGGGCAGCTCAAAGTCAATAAGGGGTCAACCAACGCCATCTTGGGACGTAAATACTCACTGAGGGTACTGACTTTGATACCGGCATCGGTATCGGTGAACACAGCTGCCAAAGACACTTCGGAACCGGTCCCCGCAGTGGTCGGAATGGCAATAATGGGAACGACAGGGCCAGGTACTTTTTCTTCACCGACATAATCTTTCGGATGCCCCCCATGAGTGAGCAAAATACTCACCAATTTGGCCGCATCCATATTGCTTCCGCCGCCTAAACCAATGATGGCATCGGGCTGATGCTTCTGGGCCGCATGATAGGCATCCAAAATCATGGCCAAGGTCGGTTCGGGGCCAATCTCGCAAAACATCGGACAGTTCGGGATTTGTTCCCGCACTTGTTGCACAAGACCCACACGATTCAAAACCGGATCAGAAATCAAAAAGGGTTTTTGTGCCCCCAGAAACTTTAGGGTTTGAGGGAGTTGCTTCAGCGAGTGATTTCCAAAAATCAATCGCCCCGAGGATGAAAACGAGAAAGTGGTTCGCATGAATGTTTGGTACAAAGCCAAAGCAAAGTGGCAACGGGAGATCGCTCAGAGAATGGGAACGTGTTTGCAACCGAGCTTGAGGACAACCGCTCAAAATCAGCGTGGGTAAGCGAATAAGGATAATCGTAAGCGAAAGGAATCATCCCCGAAATGCTGGAGGTCAAACTAGGTGGTAGTAAGGCTCACTCACTCTGGGCAAGGGAAAGGATTATTTTTTTTTATCGTCCAACAGGGTTCGGGTCGGTTCCAGTTTAATACCCCCTTTGCCGTCGGGTTTGATCGAGTAGATGATATTTTCTTTGGCCGAAGGGGATTGAACATAGCCATCGAAGAGGACTTTGCCTTTTCCGTCAGTGATGATGAATCGTCGGTCGGCTCCCGAAGAAGCAGTATCGGAAAAGGTTTCGCTGGCAATCATTTTGATGGCCTTACCCAGTCGGACGAGCGGACCGGGCCGAACCTCTTGAATTTCCAAGGTTCCCGAGGTTTCGTTCTTAAACCCAAGTATTCCTGCGAAAGAGAGTTGCGGCGTGAACAGGAACGAGACCACAACGATCAGACCCAGCCCAGCATTCTTGCAGCGGCAGAGGGTTCGGTGGATCGTTGCCAGCAAACGCACAGAGTTTGTCCCTTCCCATTACGGAATCGACAAGAAATCATCGAAATTCTAAACCTTGGACGGACACTTAGCTAGTCACTTGCGCCATTTCTTGGAAATTTATTGCTAAAAACGAACCTTTAGCCTTTTTTTCCATTTCTCTAGGGAGAGGTCCGGTTTATCCAGCGAAGATGAAAGTAGCAATGTCTGCCTCATTTGACTATAATTTCACTTTAGATCAAGGAGTTAAGCTATGCCCGGTCGGGTAGTTTTGGCCATGTCGGGGGGGGTGGATAGTTCCGCATCGGCCGTTCTGCTGAAAGAACAAGGCTACGATGTGATCGGCTTGTTCATGCGCACTGGTTCTCACACCGAAGAATCGGACCAGCGCCCCGACAACAAAAAAGGGTGTTGCTCCGCGATCGATGCCGGAGATGCCCGACGGGTGGCCGAACGCTTGAATATCCCCTTTTATGCCTTGGATTTTGAGCGAGAGTTTGGCAAAATTATCGATTATTTTGCCGACGAGTATTTGCGGGGGCGTACACCGAACCCCTGTGTGGTTTGCAATTCGTGGTTGAAATTCGGGCAATTATGGGAATTTGGTAAGCAACTCGGGGCCGAGTGGATCGCAACGGGGCATTATGCCCAAATTCGTTCGGGCGCCCAAGGCCCAGAGCTTCATCGTGCGGTCGATCCCGAAAAGGATCAATCGTATGTGCTGGCAGGGATTCGGCGTGAAATCCTCAACCACCTGATTTTTCCCGTAGGAGGCTACTCCAAGAGCGAAATCCGTGAAATTGCCCGCCGGACTGGCTTACTCGAAGTTTCCGAGAAGCCCGATAGTGTCGAAATTTGCTTTGTTCCGGGGGGGGATCATGCTGCCCTCATTCGCAAAATTCGTCCCGAAGCCCATACCGCCGGCCCCGTGGTCAGTACTACCGGCGAAGTATTGGGACAACATGACGGCATCGAACGATTCACCATCGGCCAACGCAAGGGGCTAGGCATTGCCGGCGAAAGGAAACGCTATGTGTTGAATATTCTCCCCGACACTCATACGGTCGTTCTGGGGGATCGGGAGCAACTCGCCTGTGCGGGATTGAATGCCAGCAGCGTGAATTGGCTGATCGATCCTCCCGAGGGGAGTTTAGATTGTTTTGCCAAAATTCGCTATCGAAATACCGCAACTCCTGCCAAGGTCACGATTACAGGTCATGGGCTAGCCCGAGTACAATTTGTCGAACCCCAAATGGCAGTGACTCCGGGCCAAGCGGTTGTCTTTTACTCGGGAACGCAAGTTCTCGGCGGCGGTTGGATCGAATCCACCTAACCCCCTCCGGTTTCTCCCACAATCCTTGCGGGGGACCCGCCCCCTTCACCATCCTTGTGCGGTTTCACTCCTTTCTACACCCACGATTCTCATTTCAGGCCAGAACGATTCGCTCCTTTCTACACCCACGATTATCAATTAGGGGTAGCCTTTTGCTTTCAGAAAGCGAAAATAGGATTTTTGCGATCCTCAATATGAAAGGAACCCTCCCCTATGGCAAGGCGTTTCATTGACCAATTAACTGACGGCGACAACCTTGAAGATGTTTTCTTGGTTTTGGACAAGCAGTTACGCACCAACCGGAAAGGTGATAGTTTCATAACCCTTGAACTTGCGGATCGTACCGGAAGCATTAGTGCTCGGCTGTTTCATGCTGGTGAACCTGTATTCCGAACCTTTGAAATAGGCGATTTCATCCACACACGCGGAAAAGTCCAACTCTTCCAAGGTATTCTTCAAGTCGTTCTGGATGGTCTGGAAAAGGTGGACCCGAACCTCGTCGAGTTAAACGATTTTCTCCCGCATACTCGTCAGGATGTGAACAAACTGTTCATTCGCTTGAAGGAGATTTTGCGAAAAGTCTCAGATCCATTTCTCAAAAGCCTCACCGAATGTTACTTGATCGATGAAGAGTTTGTGCGCGACTTCTGTCGGGCACCGGCCGGCATTCGCGTTCACCATGCCTATATCGGCGGTTTGCTCGAACATACGGTCACCATGCTCGAAATCGCGGAGAAGACCTTGCCGTTTTATCCCGAATTGAACAAAGATGTGGTGCTAGTCGGTATCTTCCTGCACGATTCGGGAAAGATTCGGGAAATGAGCTATCAGCGATCTTTTGCCTATACCGATGAAGGTCAAATGGTCGGCCATCTGGTCATGGGAATTGAGATGCTTTTGGCCAAGGCCAAAGAGGTCGAAAAAATGTATGGCGAACCGGTGCCCCCTGAACTTCTGATGCAGGTGAAGCATCTCATCCTTTGTCATCATGGGGAACCGCAAAACGGCAGCCCGAAAGTCCCGATGAGTCCCGAAGGGATTCTCGTGCGCGCCATCGATATGATCGATTCCCAAGTGGCCATCGCCCTGAAAGAAATTGCCGACGATAAATCCCAAGGAAATTGGACGGCATTTAATCATGCTCTCCAACGCAAGGTTTACAAAGGCAAACGGGTATAATTTAACAGAGGGGATATTCGCCTGATCTTTGTGTGATGCAGCCTCTCCTTCCCAGACAAACTGCAAGATCGCAAGGATCGTTCCGTTAGGCATTAGGAACTCTCCCGATAAGCGGCCGGAACTATCCCCCGAACTGCCATCGACTATTGCCCACTTTGACAATCGAGAATCGAATGCCAGATTTTTCTAAACTCATTTTGTCGGCACTCGGAGCCAAGGGTTATCAACCGATGAAACCCAAGGCTTTGGCCAAGAGTTTGGGGGTAAACGAATCGGCCTATACAGAGTTCCGAAACACCCTAAGGAAACTCATCACTCAAGGCCGTGCTATTCTCGGCAAAAACTCGACGATTCGTCCCGTGCCGACCCTCCCCATTGCCTATGGGAAGTTCATCCGCATGCGAGATGGTTCGGGAATGGTGAAAACAGAGAAGGATAAAGCGTTTCCTTCGGCCACCTTCATGATTCCCGACCATTTGAGTTCCGATGCCAGCACAGGCGACACGGTCCAAATTGCCGTTCGACGCAAACCAACCCGTTACGAAGACGGTTCCGCAGAAGTGATTGAGGTGGTGCATCGGGCGCAAACGCAATTTGCGGGGACATTTTTTATCCGTGAGGAACAATCGTTCGTCAAAGTCGAGAACGATGTGTTCCCCCAGCCTTTCACAGTCGTTTCCTCAATCGAGGCCCAAGCAGGGGATCGAGTGATTATCGAAGTGGTCAAATTCCCCTTGGCCCACGAGTTTGGCAAGGCCGTCGTTGTCGAGGTGTTAGGCAAACGGGGTGACCCCTTGGCCGATACGGAATCGGTGATTCGCTCCTTGGGCATTCCGGCCGATTTCCCCGAGGAAGCCCTCGCCGAGGCTCGGGCCGCCGTGGCCCAATTTCGCGAGGATGATCTTCTGGGGCGGGAAGATTATACCCAACAACTAGTCTTCACCATCGATCCAATCAACGCCCGCGATCATGACGATGCCATCGCCCTGACCCGCGACCCGAAAACCCAGCACTGGATTCTTTTCGTTCACATTGCCGATGTGGCCCACTTTGTTCCTGCAGGGAGTGCCTTGGATCGCGAGGCCCGAAAACGGGGCACGAGTGTTTATCTGCCCGATCGGGTAATCCCCATGTTCCCCCTAGAAATCTCGAATCATTTGGCCAGTCTCAAAGAAGGGGTCGTCCGCTATGTGTTCACCACACGCATGGAATTTACCCCGCAGGGAGCTTTGGTATCGACACGGTTCTCGAAAGGGGCCATCCGCGTTCGGAAAAGCCTGACCTATGAGCAAGTCTCGGAAGTATTGAACGAAACGGTCCCTGAGACGAATCTGCCGCAAGAGATCATCCAAAATCTCCGCGAGATGAATGAGTTGGCACAAATTCTCCGAGCACGACGTAAAGCACGCGGGTCGGTGGAACTCCATTTGCCCGAAGCCGTGATCGATTACGATACCGAAGGGCATATTTCGGGGGCGCATTTTGCCCGTCACGATCAAAGTCATCAATTGATCGAAGAATTTATGCTGGCCAACAATGTGGCGATCGCCCAACATTTGGATCGACTGGAAATCCCCTTTCTGCGTCGGATTCACCCCCCCCCCGATCCCGAGAGATTACGCAGTTTCGCCCAATTCGTTAAAGGACTCGGTTACCCCATTTCTCGAATCCCCAGCCGCCCCGAACTACAACAAATTGCCGAGCAATCCTTAGAACACAGCAACGCCATTGCCGTCCATTATGCCCTTCTCAGAAGCCTTCGCCATGCCAGTTATACCCCTGAGAAAGAAGAACATTTTGCACTCGCGTTCGAGAATTACTGCCATTTTACCTCACCCATTCGACGCTACCCAGACC
>JAOAAA010000139.1 GCA_026419115.1 Gemmataceae bacterium | reverse complement strand
GTTTGCCACGCCTTTGCTGGCCTCACGATCGGGAGGTCACGGTTCCTTTAGGCTTTGCTATTCTGTTGCGGCACTTCGATAAAAAAAAGATTCAAGCCTTCTGCCAACGATTAAAAATGACCAACGACGAATTTTCGCGGATATCGTGGCTGGTCACGCACCAACAAGCCCTAGTCGATGCCGCAAAGCAAAAGAAGAGTCAACTTTATCCCATTCTGATTCACGAAGGAATATCGGAATTACTCAGTTTGCATGAGGGGCTGACCGGTCAACCCGCAGAATTTGCACTCCACGTCTTGCGGCAAACCCCACGCGAACAACTTGATCCGCCCGTTCTTTTAACCGGTGACGATCTGATTCAAATGGGTTACAAACCGGGGCCTTTATTCAAAAGATGGTTGGATGAACTCCGAGCAAAACAGCTCGATCAAGAAATCCAGAATCGGGAACAGGCGATTGCATGGCTGGAATCCCAGACGGGGGGGGGGCAACAAAATCCTCGTTAAAATCGCCATTCGATCCCGAGTACAAGACCATGCGCCCAGAAGTCGGTTTGGCGTGCCACACTGGCGGGACGAGAGCCTCCCCCTGTGAGTCCAAACTCGGGACTCGAGGGAATCAAGGCACCATTCACTGCCCGTTCATACACATTCGCCGGTCGAATGACCGCCGCCCAATAGAGGAAATTGTAGCCTAATCGCAACCGGAAATTCGGGGCGACTTCCCACATCACATCCAACAGGAATTCTGGCACATATCCAAAGGTCACCTCGAAGGAGCGTCGGCGATTATCCCCTACGGTTAAGAATCCCCCCGGCGTATTCGCGATTCCGACCCCGTTACGGTAAAGGCCTGTTTCCCCCGTATTTTCAATAATCGTTTGGTTCATCCCAAGACCAATTTTACCGGTCAGCCCCATTGTAAAACGGTCGGCGGTGTACTGCCAGCGCAAACCAACCTGCGTGCCATAGAAACGATTCTGTGTCTGAAGTCGATCGTAACTCAAAACCGCTTCGTTGGCATTCAAAGGGACGCCTAAATAACTGGGTCCACCGGTGGTTCCGATTATGGGACGAGAAACGTGTGCCACACCCAAAGTTTCATTCAATCCCAAGGTTCTTAAACCCACAAAAACATAACTATAATGAGGCAAATCCCCCAACGAAGTTCGATACAATCCGTTGACTTCAACCCCATTGAACCGTAAGGTCGATTCGGTGAGTAAACTTCCTGTAATTCCAAGGGCAGGATTAGAAATATAAAGGGCCGACTCGCTATCGGTTCGAGCATTGTAGAACGGACGAGCAATCAACAAAGAACCAAAATCGCCTCCAGAAAAGGCAGCTCGTTCGGTCCCCTTTTCAAACAAAAATGTCGAAGTTTGAAATCCAAATACCTTTTGGGAATCGGTCCATCGCGTCAGGCCAAAACGAACCCCCGAAAGGCTGCCAAAATCAATATCCCCTTGCCCGACGATTCGCTCTCGAAATCCCCGCTCAAAATCACTGGCCTCGTTGTTTGTGTACAGCACATCGACTCCCGTTTGGGAAAGAGGTCCACTGGTCACCAACGGGGAAGAAATGGTTTGCGCTTTCACCCACCAGTTCAGATATTCCAAGGTCACGGTTGTTCGTAACAACGGATTAGGATACTCCCTCAGTGGCACATAATCTGGGGGCGTCACTACAGGGATTTCGCTGATCGGCCCCGGAATGGGCACGGGCAAGGGGGAACCGATCGTCGGGATTCGGGGCTGAGGTAATTCCCCCAGAGGATTCTTCGGCTCGGTCGAGCGGGAATCCGGCACCGGCATGGGAGTGGAAACAGTGGGTGCGGGCGGAAGGCTTGGCGACGCTGGGGGAAGACTTGGCGAACTCGGTAACTCAGGCAGTTTCGGGACGGTGGGCAAAGGTGCAGGGTCCAAGTCCACCACTTTTCTTTGTTGCGCAAACAAGTGGGTACCGAGCAACAACCAAATCAGAACCACGACTAACGCCACAAGTTGAAGGAAGATATTTCTCACATCAGTCAACGATAGCCGTTGCATCCCGAACTCCCGCAAACAAGAAGCAATTACCCACAATCGTTATCGTCAGGATAAGTTCGCTACATGAAGAGAATTCGTTAAAATCGTTACTCAAAACAGGATCGAAAAAGAGAGAGTCTCCTTCAAAAATCTCCCGAGCTTGACATGGCACAAGGTCACGCTGTCTTTTCTCAGGATACCCTTTCCCTCCGGCACACCGAGGATCGAATCGTTTGGAGATGGGGAGCGTGGATTACAAAAGATGATCCAACCTCTACGAGTTCGGGAACGAAGATTACGCAAGATGATCCAAAACATCCCGCCAAGCCACATACTCGATTCCTAAAGATTGACCTTCTGCTTTGGCAGTATGCTGGAAAAGATGGGCAGCGGGGACGTCAATTCCAGCACTGGCATCTTCGACCATGGCTACGCGAAATCCCGCTTGGACCAAATCACGGGCAGTAAAATAGCAACAGATATTCGTCGCAATTCCACAGACTAAAACCGCTTCAATCCCCGCAGCTTTGAGGGTCGGAATAAACTCGGGATGTTGGGCCGTCACGGCATAGGCTTCAAAGTCGGCCTGAAATCCCTTGCGCCAGATGGTTTGAAAGCGATGAGTTCCTAATCCGGGTAGAAATTCGGCCCCCGTTGTTCCCATCACACAATGGGGAGGATAAAGATTGTCGGAATAACCCAGAAACGAGCGGTGATTCTTCGGGTGCCAATCTTGCGTGGCATCAATCCTTCTCCAATCCACGGCAAGCAAATGATTGATGGCAGGCACAATTTCGGTCCCTTTCGGGACAGGGAGTTCGTTTGGGCATAAATCGGTAAAGCCCTTTTGAGCATCTACGACAATTAAACCCGTTTTGGAAATAGTGAAGGATTTCATATCAGCATCTTGAGATATTGGTTATAACATCGTTCCTTATGTTTATATAGAAGCCCAAAGCGATTTCGTGATTTGAAAGAGAAACGCTACCTCTCCCAGCGACTTGTTATTCATTGCAATTACTCCGGTTCGATAGATGAGATTTCTGTGAAACACTTCCCATCTGTAATACACCACCTCCCATCTGTGAAATACCCTTCACAAAAAAAGAATGAAAATCCCCTTCTCCCGATCTTCTTGATCTAGGGACGTGAATTTTGTGCATGATTTCTAGGAAATACCATAAAATCATTGGGGAATAGAATCGAATCACTTAAATGATCTAAAGTGAATCATCACGAATCAAGGTTCCCCTGAGAGGTCTTATGCCAGTTCACTACGATCGCGAGCATTTCATTCCGATACGGGTCTCGGACCTTGTCGAATTTCTGGTGATGGGAACAGGGGCAAAACAAAATAATGTTAAGCCTTTACCTACTAACGAAGCCAGCCTATTCCGAGAATTCGCAAAACGGCTGGAACTCCACTTTCATTCCGAGTTACTCCCGAAATTACAACAAATAAAGGATGCCTATGCCCCGTTCGACCCCGATGCGGACACGCAACTAATCAAGGTCCACGATAACGAAAGCCGTGCCCAAGACCTTGATAAACTCTTTGATCGGACCCGTCAACTCCTTGCCAAGGCTAACTATCGTGAAATCCCCCGCTTAGAGGTCATGCAACTGCTCGAAGGTCAATCGCATTGGGGGCTGCAACTCGATGTGGCTTGGGATGTGTTTGAACGGATTGAGGTCTTCTACCGAGGGGACCGAATTAAAGTTGCCAGCTATCGCCCGTGGTGGAAACTCTTCCTCAAAGAAGAAGTGGTTGTTCCCGAATTTCAAAGACTGGTTTTGTTGATTAAACTCAAACCGCATCGACGACTAGGCAAGGGAACCGACACCGATAGCGTGCTGCTAAAAATGTTCAAGAGTTTGCCCAAACCCGATATTGATATGGTTCTTCCGGGCACCAAAATCAAATTGACGAAATGGGACATGGGGATGATCTTTTCGCCCCTGATCTCGGGCTTTGCCATTTTGGCCTATAAAATTTTGGCCGATGTGATTGGATTTCAGGATATTTTTGCCTTGGGCGTTGGGGTCGCGCTCTCATGGTCTTTGGCGGCTGCCTTTGCCGGTTGGGGATACAAAAGTTGGATCAGTTACTCGAATCGCAAAACCCAATACTCGTTGAAGCTCACCCAAAGTTTGTACTTTCAGAACATCGACAATAATGCCGGCGTTTTCTTTCGTTTATTAGATGAGGCCGAAGAACAAGAAATCCGCGAAGCCCTTTTGGCTTACTATCACCTGTGGAAAAATGCCTTGGAAGGATTAGATGCCGAAGCTCTGGATGACCTCATCGAAAAAGACCTCGAAAACCGTTTGGGAATCAAAGTCGATTTCGAGATTCACGATGCCCTTGAAAAATTGGTTCGCTTGAACCTAGTTCGGCAAGAGAATGGCAGGTTCTACGCGATTCCCCTTTCCGAGGCAGTGGATCGATTAAGAAAAATGCCCCTCGTGGTGAGCGAATCCCCTGAGCAGCGAGTGAATTCTCTAAGGAGTGAGTGAATCTCCAGAGCAAGCCAAACAAACAGATGGTGGGAATCGTCCTGCTCGCTTCGTGAAAAAGACTCATTCCTCTTGCATCATCTGCGCGGGAGACTCGGTTAACTTTCCTTTGGGGGGAATTTTGTTTAGTTCTTCGAGCTTTCGTAATCGTTCTTCCAGAATGGCAATTTGTTGGGTGAGACGCACATTCCAATGATAGTGCTTACTTAAAGCAACCGAAACAAAAAAGGAGTTGGTGTAGATCATTCCCAAAGAAACAAAAAGCACCAATGCAGGGTAACTCAAATGAGCTTTTTCCGCGGCCCATTTAATCACGTCGGGGAATAATCCCAAGAGCAATAACAAGCTCGCGACCAACAGCCAAGTGACCGCATAACGTTCCCGCAGGGCACGAACCCGAACCCAATACAGGGTCATGACAAAGGCGCCGACCCCACCGATGAGCATCAATAATTCGGCATTAATCACGAGTGCCGGTACTCCGCCCCACGCAGACGATCGAAAAAGATGGCCAACGAAACCTTGACCATATAATACGCTGCCTTGAGTTTACGAATGCTGGAAACGCCGCCTTGTCGTTCGTACATTCGGACGGGGAGTTCTGCCACTTTAAAGCGATTGCGAGCACACCAGAAAAGGCTTTCCGGTTCGGGGTAGTCCTCGGGATACGATTCGGAAAAGCGTTTCCAAGCGCGGGGTCCTGCACAGCGAAACCCACTTGTCGGATCAGTCACTTTCACCCCTGAGAGCAAACCGATCAACCAAGCGAAAAAGCGAATCCCCACCCGCCGAGAGAATGTAGACCGGCTACCGGCTGTACCAAAATTGGTGATGAATCGAGAACCGACACACAAATCTAAGTTCCCTTTTTCACAAGCATCGACAAGGCTTTGAATGTAATCGGCAGGGTGTTGACCGTCGGCATCGAACTGAATGACATATCGGTAGCCCCCGTCCATCAGGGCATAACGGTAACCCGTTTGGACTGCCACACCTATGCCACAATTCACAGGAAGATGCACCACATGAACACGGGGGTCTTTTCGCGAGNGTTCTTCCGCAACAAATTTCGTTCGATCTTTGGAACCATCGTTTACGATGAGAATCTCGTATCCTTCGGGCAAATGGGAAAGGTGCGCGATCGTTTTGGGAAGCGCCTCCTCTTCGTTGTAAGCGGGAATGACGAGCAACACACGCACAACAGTACCCCCTCGATTCACACACTATCTAGATGCAAAATCGTTGAAATTATTCCCGTCAAGAATCGGAATCTCTTAAGTTATCGAATTTCATCTCCATTCTGAGAGGATTTTGCGATTTTCTTTGAGAATCTCGGCCAGAAAGCGGATTTTGGTCTGGGCGGCCCCCCAGCGACCGTTAAGCAGATCGAACGTGAAACGATACAAAATGTGCAGCAAGATCATCCGCTTGTGCACGGCCACCCGCGCTACCGCCCGCCACCCCCAAGCGGCACATTGTTGAGCGATCTCATTATGAAGGGCCACCTCTTCTTGAAAACGAAGCAAGCTGGCCGTGTATTCCGTCGTGGCATTCGCCAAGTGCCGGCGATAGGCATACGCCACTACAGGAAGACCCACGATTTTGAAGCCTTGCATCAGAATTTGCCGATAACAGTCGAGGTCCAGAACCATCTTCCAACGGGCCGAAAATAAATCGGTTCCCAATCGTTTCTTGTGATAACAAACGGTCGGACACATAATAAAATTCCCATGCATCAGGGCTTCCAGTCCTGAGGCCCCTTCCAGAATGAGTTCACCTTTGTTCGGTTTGAGAAATTTTTTGATGTAATCAACAAACGAAAAGGCCCTCTTCGATTGCTCATCGATGATTTGCGCTTCGGTGAAAAAGGCAGCAGCCTGAGGATAGTGCGAAATCGCCTGACGGATGATCGCTACATAGTTGGGCAAAAGCTCATCGTCGCCATGCAGCAAGGTGACCCAATCGGTCGGGGCTAACTCCAAACAGCGATTCCAATTTCCTGCCATGCCTAAGTTACGCGGATTTTTAGAATAGAAGATTCGAGGATCGGCAAACGAATTCACCAACTCGCTCACCCCAAGTTCGGGGCCATCATCGCAAATAATAAGTTTCCATGAGGAATCGGTTTGATTCCGCACACTTTCAATCGCCAAACGCAGATAGGGCAACCCCTTGTAGAATGGAATCGCCAAGGTGATGGGTTCAGTGTGCAACGAAAAACTCCTCCGGAATCTCAGGCAAGCTGTTCGGTCGTATCAGCATGATGCCGAAACCGCTGTTCTATTCCCTGTTGATTGAGCGGTTTCTGACCCTTCCAGATTTGCATCTGCCGGTTATGATAGCAATATGAAACTCGAAATTCCTATTGGACGCTCCATTTGGACCGTGGAGGTGAACCCCGCGACACAGGTTCGGTTGCAAAGCCCAGAATCGGGAGTTGCTATTACGAATCCGAAACAAGCCCTGATGAAGTCCCTAGATAACCCCCTACGGTTCGAGACCCTGAAACGGGCATTAACCCCCGATGATCGCGTGGCAGTGATTATAGATGATCAACTTCCCTTTCTGAGTGAACTCATCACGGGATTGTTGGAATACCTCAGCGGCTGTGGGATCGAACCTTCCCGTGTCACGGTGATTAGTCCGTTTGGTTCTTCGCAGCTTTGGATCGATACCCTTCCGGATGTTTGGGCCGATGTGGTCGCTGAAGTTCATGATCCGGCCGATCGTCAGAAACAATGCTATCTGGCTACCACCGAAGCGGGCCGACGGGTCTATCTGAATCGAACCGTGATCGATGCCGATGCCGTCATAATCCTGAGCGGCCGCGGCTACAGCTCGTTACTCGGTTACTCGGGGGCCGAGGGATTAATTTACCCCAATTTGACCGATAACGAAACTTTGAGCAGCCTTTATGGGCAACTTTCCTCCGAAACGGTCAGCAACCGAACTTTGGTCGCCCAGCAAGAATCGCAAGAAATTTCTTGGTTGTTGGGCTGTCCTTTCCTCATTCAAGTGATCGTTGGAGAAGGAGACACCCTGACGGACATCATCTCGGGATTGCTCGAAACCTCACGCGATGGCGAGCAACTTCTCAACAAGCGTTGGGCCTCGACAATTCCCCAGAAAGTCGATGCCGTGATTGCGACCCTTTCGGGCGATGCGAATCTGCACGGTTTTGCGCAATTATCTCAAGCGGCTCTCAATGCCAGTCGATTGCTCAATGCCAACGGAAAATTGATTCTGTTGACAGAAAGCGATACCTCCTTAAGCGAAGGGGCCGAAATTTTCCGCAGGGTCGATGAACCGATTGAAGCACTCCAACAGGCCTTGAGAAGCAAAGTTCATGATTTTGAAGCGGTCTTTCAATGGGCCCGAGCTTGCACCGATGCTCAAATTTATCTAGCTAGTGAAATCCGTCCGGATATTGTCGAAGAAATTTTTGCCACCCCGATCGGCTCGCCCCGTGATGTGGAAAGACTTCTCGAAGGTTGTTCGAGTTGGGCTTACCTACCCGATGCCCATAAATCGCAAGTTGTTGTCAAACCCTAAACCTTAAAATCATCGAAAATAATTATGTCCTTGCGTACTCCGCTCTATTCGATTGCTCAAGCCCTGAAAGCCCGTTTCACCAACGAAGCGGGCTGGGAAATCCCTGCTAGTTTTTCGATTGCAACCAAAGAATATCATGCTGCTCGAACGGGTTGCGTGATATTCGATCAGTCGCATCATGGCAAAATCGAAGTGGCCGGCGAGGATGCCCCTTCCTTTTTACATAATCTTTCTACCAACGATATTGAAAATCTCCCTTTAGGGGGGGGGTGCGAAGCCTACTTTTGTGATCATCGTGCGAAAGTGTTAAACCATGCCTTGATTTATCATGTGATGAACTCGGGCCGACATGCACTCCATTTAGATGTAACGCCGGGCTATAAAGAGAAATTACTTCAACATCTCGATAAATATCACATTGCTGAAAAGATTGAATTAGGGGATCGCACTTCTCAATATGCACAATTTCATCTCACCGGACCAACGGCTAAGGTCGTGTTAGAACGATCTATCAATAATCCGGTGCCGAATCTCAGTGAATTTATGCACATGGAACGAGAGATCGGCGGAGTCATGACCCAAATTCGACGACATGACCCCTGTGGAATGAACGGTTACGATTTACTTTGTCCGATTGAAATCTGTGATCGTGTTTTTACGAGTTTGATGCAAGCCGGTGCGATCCCCTGTGGTAACGAAACCTTTGAAGTTCTTCGCATCGAAAATGCAACCCCGATTTATGGGATCGACATTGGCGAAGATCGGTTTGTGATGGAGGTAGCTCGGGCATTAAGGGCAGTCAGTTACAATAAAGGTTGCTATATCGGGCAAGAACCGATTGTGATGTCTCGCGATCGGGCAGGCTTCGTCAATCGTACATTTTTAGGTCTGAAAGTTCTTCAAGGTGATCCCCCCCCCTCGGGATCGAAATTAACCCGTGACGGGCAAGAGGTCGGGGTTATCACTTCGGGAACTTTTTCTCCGCGCCTGAATGCCGGCTTAGTGCTGGGATACATTCGACGGGGTCACCAAGACGCCGGAACGATTCTTCATTGCGGCGAGCAAACATTCGAGGTACTCCCCTTCCCACCGGTTGCAGTCTAATTTTGATGAAAATTTAACATTCATTTTTTGATCAAAGATGATCTCTGTATTATTCATCGAGATCGAAAACGATAATTTCAGGTGTGTCACCACCAATCGCAACCGTTAAGCCATCATCTGAAATGCAAAAGGCTCGCAAATGTTTTAGTTGAAAATCATAGGTCGTTAGATGATGATAATCGTGACGATCCCAAACGTGAACCTGACCATCAACCGTTGCGGTTAACAAGCGTCCATCAGGGGTAAACTTTGCGTGTTGCACTTTCCGATGATGCCGAATCGGAAGACAACAAGCGTTGGCTCCTATCGATTCAAATACTCGAACAAATCGAGAATAAACCACGACAAATCTTTGTCCATCTGGAGAAAATTCGGCACTTTTCAAATAATAATCAATATATTTTTCTGCCACACACTCGTTTTCCGATTCACAATGGGTCACTTGAATTCTCGATAAAATGGAGGTGACGATCCATTGACGATCCGCGGAGACATCCGCCAGAAACATAGAGGGGCTGAGCAGCGGGCTTTTAATGGACTCAAACCGTTCTACATTTTCTTCGTCATAATCCAAAATTTGAAACAGTCGTGAACCTGAAAAATGACAAAGAACCCCCTGATGGTTTTTCAAGGATCTTATCCAAAGAGGAAACTGATCGTCGAATTGAATGATTTGAATATCTTTTACTTCGGGCCAAGAACAGACAAATAATTGTTGTTTTCCTCCTTGTATAACAATTCGTTTACCAATGATGGCGATATTTTCGAGATAATAATTCAAGTCGAATAGAACGGCCCAATCATTGAGGGGGATTTTCTGTACCAGTTTCTTTTCTTGGAGATTCCAAACGTAAACACTCAAGCCCCGACCACCGATCGAAACCAAATGGGAACCATCGGAAAAAAATTCCAGTGAACGGGTTTTGACATGGGGAATGGCCAAGCGATACATCGTCTTTTTCCGATTCAAGTACTAGCGCAAATTGAATATCGACACTATTGGTTGCTCGCCAAGCGATCCTTTGTTAAGCGATCCTTTGTTTTAGCATTATTCGGGGATCGGTGAGTCTGGCCGGATAGGTTTACCCTCCCACGTTACAGATTTTGTCTCGGGGTCGAATACTAAAATTCTATGAGCACTTCCTGACGCATGCTTCTTTTCTTCTTTCGGTAACCAGCGGGCACAATCGCGAATAATCTTTTGATATTCAGGAT
>JAOAAA010000138.1 GCA_026419115.1 Gemmataceae bacterium | reverse complement strand
GTGGGGGGCAAGCCCGTCAGATCGATAAAAAGCCGTCGCAACAATGTCTCAGATCGCGCCCGAGGAGCCGGTTCCAGCCCCGCTTCCTTAATTTTCTTCAAAATAAAGCCATCCAAGGGGTTACGCACCCATTTTTGATCTTTTTCCGAAGTAAAAGTCGGAATCGTGTGACGGGTTGGCGAATCAAATGGGTACTGAGTCTGTAACTCGACTTGCGGAGCGAATAAAGGGACTAAAAAGACCGCCCAAGCCGTGTTCATGGAAAAATCCCTCGAATTTCTTTTGTGCAGAATCGGGAACAGTCGGGTAAAATAAAGGGTAACAGGAACTTCAACCGAAATCAACTGTTGGTTGACAGCGAACTCGGATCCCAGAAGGATTGTCGTAACAAAACAATCCCACAAGCAGATTTTCTGCACTAGGGTATGATATGAACAACCTGCAAAGGTTACCTCCCCCCCTTTGCGATTGTCTTCTTGTGCCTCGGAGAAACCCATGCGTAGGACATCCCGTCCCCTTGACGATCAACCGTTTGACGAACTGCACGGACCCGATGCCGACGAGGTCGGGTTTGTTCATGAAGATCATGGCGGTGCCGACGATGCCCTAGGCCTGTATCTGCGGCAAATGGGCTCGATTCCGTTGCTCAAACCCAATCAAGAAAAGGAAGTGGCTGCTCGATTGGAGCATCATCGCCTTCGCTTCCGTTCCGCCGCCTTGCTCTGTCCGTACATCCTCCAAAAGGCCTACCACAATTTGGAACGAGTGCGAGCCGGTCAAGCCCATATTGATCCGTTGATCGATATTGTTTCCACGGCCAACCTGAGCCGAGAAAAGATTCTCAAAAGGCTTTCTGGTCACCTCGATACTTTGCAGGCGATTCTCGCTCAAGATCATGAAAATTTAATGGCAGGTTTAGATATTCGTGATCCTCAAGAACGCCAAACTTGGCGACGAAACCGATTGAGGAAACTCCGTCGTGCCGCCAAGCTCATGGCAGAATTATCCCCACGAACCGAACTGATCGAAAAATGGATGGATGATTTTGCCGCCCGCTACAAAGTGATTCACCGCAATCTCCAAAGCGATCCGAGCTTATCACTGCGGAAATGCAATCCTTCTGATTTATACCGCGATGCCGTTGAGGCTCTCCGAGTCGAACCCGAAGATGTGCCTAGTAATTTGGAAACCCTGTGGCGTCGTCGAAATGCCTATCTCAAAGTTCGCAGTGAACTAGCAGAGGCCAACCTGCGATTGGTCGTTTCGATCGCCAAAAAATTTCGCAATCGCGGCCTCCCCTTTGCCGACCTCATTCAAGAAGGAAATCGCGGTTTAATGCGTGCGGTCGATAAATTTGAATGGCAACAAGGATTCAAGTTTGGCACTTATGCCACATGGTGGATTCGTCAAAGCATCCAACGGGCGATTGCCGAATTAGCTCGGACCGTGCGAGTCCCCTGTCATCAGATCGCGATGATCGCTCATACCGAACGGGCTCGTAACGAATTGATCGCGGAATTAAATCGCGAACCCACCAATGAAGAAATCGCCGAACGCCTCAAAATCTCACCCAACGAGGTTCGCGCTCTGCGAGCTGTGGGAAAAAACCCCGTGAGTCTGCAAGACCCCATCTCAGGAACCGAGGGGGAACGCTCTCTCGAAGATTTCCTAAAGGATCGGGGCTCTCCGGTTCTGGGAGATTCTGCCGACCTCATGTTGCTTCGGGAACGCATCGGGGAAGTTCTCAAGTCCCTTGGTCAACGCGAAAGAGAGGTGTTAGAGTATCGCTACGGTATTAAGGATGGCGTGCCGAAAACACTCGATGAGGTGGCACAAATTTTTGGAATCACCCGCGAACGGATTCGGCAAATTGAAGCCCGTGGTATTCTCAAACTTCGTCAACCCACCCGCAAACAACAACTCCGAGATTTCACCGAAAGCGAGTGTTATTGAGGGTTGCTCGTAATTCCCAGTTGATCTCCGTTGCTTACCAGAATACCAACGCCTTCCCCAGAGTATAATTGGGAAAACGATACACCAGCGAACAACAACAAACAGAAAAGCGTTGGTTCTTCCTGTGACCCTATCAAGGTCATTGAAAAACCAACGCTTTGTTGCTTGACTTTAATGGAAATTGAAAGCTCAATTACTTGACAATCTTGCTCAAGTCTTTGACGATCGTTTCAATCTTGTCGTCTTTGAGTTCACCTTTCTTGAAGGAGTGATTGGCCTTCACGTTTCGCTCAACGTAGAGAACGACGGTGACTTCCGCATCTTTGGCCACGTTGTATTTTTCGGGGCCAGCGGGGTTATCGACACTCAAAATGGTCTTGGTGATCTTTTCTTTCTCGGCCATTTCTTTGATCTTCACATCGGCCTTTTCGGAATCGTTGAGGAACACAACGAACGAAACGAGGTCTTTATTCTTAGCATTGGCTTCATCAATCTTCTTGATGAGTTTGGCCGTTTGAGCATCGTCTATGGAACGAGCAAAAATCATGGCCACGGGAGAATCCCCACTGGAGCAGAACAGGCAATGTTTCTTACCTGCTTCCGAGCCGGTCACGTTGAGAGGATGGAACGGACCAGGAACTTTTTCCCCAACTTGAGGACCCGATTTTAATTCAGCAGCCAAGGCAGGCAGAGCCACCCAAACAGCAGCGGCAGCAGCAACGGCACAGAAAATCTTTTTCATCTAAACAACTCCTGTTGCAGAAGAGGTCACGGGTTGGGCCTATCCCAACTCGTGTTGTGCATCCCTAGACGAAATCGGAGAGGGAACTATTCAGTAAAAATTTGCCAATTTTTTTCGGCGTCGAACCATGGACCACAAACCACAACAGACCGAGGATTCTAACTCATGAAATCGGTCAAAGGTACGAGTCGGAAAATCCCTCATCCTTCACCGATTGGCACAAATCGCAGGTTGACCCAAGTAAATATTGCAATCGGTCTTAAAGATTGCCGAACGCGATTTCTACCTGAGTGAGGTAGAATCGTTCAAACCAAGATTCGCATAAATTTGTCGGGTGGCATCCGATTTATTGAGGGTATAGAAGTGGATGCCTCGGACTTGGTTATCCAGTAAATCACGACATTGCTCGGTTGCGTGGTGAATTCCCACTTTGGCCACCGATTCATCATCGCTGCATCGAGCAATTGCTTTGAGGAGTTTGGCAGGGATTCGCGACCCCAATGCTAATTCGGCCATTCGCATCAAACCGGCGCGAGAAGTTACGGGCATGATCCCTGCAATAATGGGGATTTTGATGCCTGCGATTTCACATCGTTCCCGAAAATCGTGAAAGTCGTGGTTATCAAAAAAGAGTTGGGTACAAATATAGTCGGCACCAGCATCGACCTTTCGTTTTAGATTATCCATCTCAGTGAGTCGATTCGGAGTATCGGGATGCCCCTCTGGGAAGCCAGCCACTCCGATCCCAAACCCGCGGGGGTCAGGCTTTTTCTCTCGGGAACGGATAAAGCTCACTAATTCTGCTGCATATTTGAAGGCATCCTTATTCCGATCGTAATTGGCGAGATTTCGAGGCGGATCCCCCCGAAGAGCCAAGATATTTTCTATTCCGGTTTCGGCATATCGATCCAAAATCGCTGCCAATTCCTCACGAGTATGACAAACACTAGTAAGGTGTGAAACGGCAGTTAGACTCGTTTCTTTGATAATGCGTGTGAGAAGTTGATGGGTACGATCTCGGGTTGACCCGCCTGCTCCGTAAGTGACTGAAACGAAAGAGGGCTTCAGTTCTTGCAAACGTTGAATGGTAACAAAAAGTTCCTCCCATGCCTCGTCGGTCTTGGGGGGAAAGAATTCAAAACTGAGTGTCGTTTTTTGAGTTGCAAAAATATCCAGTATGTGCATAGAGCATCCATTCGGTTTATTGGAGCAAATGTCAAATGAGCAACCAAGTTTAGTGTATCGAAAAGATCAGCCTTTGCTCTACCCTGTCAGTTGTTTGGCTTGTAGGTTAAATTCACCTACCATTTTCCTCAATCCCCGAGCAAGAATGTCAACACCCTTATCCCCTTCTTCGCGATTGTCGGAACACCCAACAAACATTCGATACTGGGTGGTCCTTTGCACTGCCTTGGTCGCGGTGTTTATGTATATCGATCGAGCTTGTCTATCGCAAATGAAAGGGGAAATTCGGAGCGAATTGAATTTAGAAGATTGGGAGATGGATTGGATTCTCGGCTCGTTTTTTCTCACCTATGCGCTGTTTCAAGTCCCAGCGGGTTTACTCTCGGCCCGTCTCGGTGCCCGAGCAGCGTTGACGATTTACCTGATCGGTTGGTCGTTGTTTACTGCTTTCTCAGGTTTGGCACAGGGTTTTTTATTTTTAATCATCGCGCGGTTATTAGTTGGGATGTTTGAAGCTGGGGCTTATCCGACCGCGGCTTCTTTGGTCAAGGCTTGGTTTCCCATTAAATCACGAGGAAAAGCCAGTTCGGGTGTGGCGCTTGGAGGGCGCGCCGGCTGGGCGATTTCCCAGTTCCTGACCCCGTTTCTCATCGCTAGTTTTATCTCCATCCAATTTACACCTTGGCGAGGGGTCCTGATCCTCTACGGAGTACTCGGGATCGGCATGGCCTTGATTTTTTGGCTGGCCGTGAGAGATACCCCCTCGAGCCATCCGCAGGTCAACCCAGCGGAACTCGATCTGATCACACAAGGATCGATTTATACGAAAATCGAAACTCCCCCCCCCAAAGAATCAAAGAATGTTGATGCGTTACCGACATTACCTGAAAAACACCCAAGCCCTTGGAGGGTCATCCTGCAATTTATGGCAGATTATCGGATGTGGTTATTTGGGGGAACGCAATTTTGTGTCAACATAGGCTGGGCCTTTTTAATCACGAATCTGCCAGATTTTCTAGTCAGCCAATACTCGATTGGACCGGAACTTCGGGGGAGCCTTTCGGCCATCCCACCGATTTTTAGCGTTTTTGGGATGTTGATCGGGGGGATTCTGACCGATGCACTGGTCCGGAAATTTGGCCTTCGTTGGGGGCGATCCGTCCCGATTACTTTTGCTTTGGTCATGTGCAGCGCCATGTATTTGGGTTGTATGATCCTCCCCAATGTTTATTTGGTAATCGTGGCCTTCGGATTCATGGCGTTGTTCGCGGATTTAGCCATTCCGGGCTTATGGGCTTTTGCCCAAGATATTGGAGGAAAAAACACCGCGGCCACTCTTGGATGGGGAAATATGATGGGGAATTTTGGGGCAGCTCTGTCACCCGTTTTGTTAGGTGCGATCAAACGGAGTGAGTGGGGCTGGAACGGGGTTTTTGTGATTTGTGCCTTTTGCTTTATTTTGGCAGCCTTAATGGCACTGGGATTAGATGCTCGGGAAAAAAATGTCCGATAAGATACTAACAAGGGACATAATAAACGAAGTGAACGATTCGGACATTTTTGGAAATTTTGAAAAAGTCAACTACATTTTCCCTCACCAACCTTGACGAAATCTATCAACTTTTTCAAAATCCTCACTGCTATAGTACGAATTCCCTATTACCAAGAATTTATCTGGTTGATCGTCCGACTGGGGAATCCGTATAGGTAGAAACTATCCTACGAATCCCCCACGACCAATAATACATACGGTTAAGGGGCACCACCTACCATGAATCAAGATTGGTACTACGCTATCGGGGAAGATCGCCAAGGGCCAATCAGCCTTGATGAACTCCGTCAACTTGCTACCGATGGAACCCTTAGGCCAAGCGATCTCGTTTGGAACGAAACGATGAGCGATTGGAAACAAGCGGGTCAGGTCAGGGAACTTCAGGATTATTTTGTAAGTCGTCGGAATCGAACGAATCGAGAACGCTTTGAAAACGTTCCCCGCCCAACTCGGCATGATGATCAAGAAGATTATGACGATCAGTATGGTGGTCCAAGTCGCGACAAGATGCGGCTACCAAGGGATATAGCAAATCAAAAAATCACGGCAGGAATACTCGCACTCCTTCTGGGAGGACTTGGGGTCCACAAATTTTATTTGGGATTCAATACTGCAGGGACAATAATCTTGGTTTGTACCCTAGTGAGTTGGGCTTTAGCTATAGTCAGTTGTGGATTATTATTTTTTCTGCCAATGATTTTCCCAATAATTACGCTTGTAGAGGGAATAATTTACCTCACAAAAAGCGACCGAGATTTTCACTACGATTACAATATTCACAAAAAAGAGTGGTTTTAACCTAAAGACGAAGTGAGGATTTTGTGGCTCAAGAATGGTACTATACCGTGAAAGGCGAGCAGGTCGGTCCGGTCTCCCCTGCTGAATTAAAGAAGGCTGCCACCGAAGGGACTCTCCAACCTACCGATTTAGTATGGAAGGAAGGGATGGCCGAATGGGTCGAGGCACAATCGATTAAAGGATTGTTTGCTTCTCCTACCAAATCGGCTGAATCGGTTAAGACTTCCCCCCAGAAATCCCAAATTGTGCCTGAGGAAGAAGATCAAATAAAAATAGCGATTCGGAAAGGTAATCAGGATGATGAGGATTATGAGGAAGAGGAAGAAGAAGAAGAACGCCCACGAAAAAAAACCTCTATCCGAAGTGGGAACATCCCCAGATTTAATCGCGAAGAAGTGAAATCTAAAAAAACGGTTGCCGCGATTTTGGCCCTCCTTTTAGGAGGTTATGGTATCCATAAATTCTATCTTGGAAAAACAACGGCAGGTATCATCACTATTTTGGCATGTTGCGGGGGATTTGGAATCATTCCCCTAATTGAATTTATTATTTACCTCACAAAATCAGAAGAAGATTTTTACAAAGATTATATTGTTGGCGATAAAGAATGGTTCTAACCCATTCCTATCCATATAGCAGTTGAGACGACAATTAACCCCCTAACTTCTCGTAAGGAGAAAGAACATGGCCAAAGAGATGACGTTGGAAGAAGTGAACAGCAAGAAAATGGTTGCCGGGATTCTGGCAATCCTATTGGGTGCATATGGCATCCACAAATTCTACCTCGGCAAGACCGTACCTGCCATTATTCACATTTTACTCTGCTTCGGTGGTTTTGGTATCATTGGCCTAATCGAAGGGATCATTTACCTAACCAAAACACCTGAAGATTTCAAAAAGCTCTACATTGATGGTGACAAGGCTTGGTTCTAATCGTCTTGGAATCTCCTCAACAGTAAAACGACTTCCCAAACGAGACCCAACTGGGTCTCGTTTGCTTTCTCACCCCATGTTCTTGGTCGGTTAAAGTTTCGTTACCTATCACATGAACAATTAAAACTATTTCCTCACAGTCAACCTAACGCACCCGAGGCTATTGAAGTTTCATTATCTCTCACTCCTCATCATCTGATGAAGATTGACTGGGACCAATCACACCTTTTTTGGTACCGGCAATAAACTGGAGAATTTCCTGAACGATGGGAATATGACCTAATTCTAATTTCAATTTTTCGACCCCTACGCTCAAAAGATCGCCAGAACGATAGAGTATACGGTGAGCCTGCCGAACGTAGTCGATATCTTCACGAGATATGCCTGCCCTTCTCATCCCGATTACATTGATACTTTGGATGTGATTGCGATTCACGAGCATGGCAAAAGGAATGACATCTTTTGTGGCTTGAGAGGTACCACTGACAAAAGCAAGCCTTCCGACACGAACATATTGTTGAGCGGCCGCATAAGCCGATATGAATACCCCATCGCCTACCTCGCCATGACCTGCAATGGCGGCGCAATTCGCAAAAATCACCCGATTCCCAATCCGGCAATCGTGGGCAACATGACTGTAGGCCATGAAATAGCATTGATTGCCAATCACCGTTTTCCCATCGCCATACATCCCACGATGAACGGTAACGGTCTCTCGAAAATGATTATCGTCTCCGATGACAACCCAACCCGGTTCATTTTTCCAGCCGGTATGTTGAGGAGGTCCGCCAATGACACATCCGGTCCCGAAGTTATTTCTTTGACCGGCTTGAACCACCCCATACAGATGAACGTGCGGTCCGACTTGGCACCCCCCCCCTAAGCTCGCGCCTTTCTCGATAATTGCATAGGGACCTACCACCACATTCGGACCGATCATCGCTTCCGGATCAATAATGGCGGTGGGATGAATTTGGGCACTGGGATCAATTGGCATTAATTTCCTTTCCGCATTTATGGGCCGATATAGTTCTGAGATTTTACGGATCGACGCAACGACAACCAAGATTATCAACATCATCTTTTGAGGATGTTATTTCGTAAGTGTTGCAAGGTTAAATTCCGTTACACTACTCCAAGGTTTGTAGGCAGCCTTGTATGGCATAAATTATTTTCTCAAGAGACTGCTGCGAAGTTTGTAAAGGTGGCATGGCATAGAGAACATTCCCTAACGGACGGAGAAATACGCCTCTTTCTAAAGCCAATGTTCGGAAGCGTGGCCCCACCTCTGCGAGATATCCCCCCGAAGCGTGCACCTCAACCGCTAAAATCGTCCCCAAAGAGCGGACCTCTCGAACGGCAGGATGACTTTGTAATTCGGGGAGAAATTGGTTCCAGACCGACTGAATCCGTCGCACCTCTTTTTTCCAATCCCCTCGATCCACCAGTTCCAAATTTCGGGCTGCCAACGCACAAGCTAAGGGATTACCCGTAAACGAATGACCATGAAAAAACGATTTCGAGCGATCGGGAGTATCGAAATACTGGACAATCTCAGGAGAAGCTAAAGTGACGGCTAAAGGGAGCACGCCGCCAGTCAGAGTTTTGGAAAGGCAAATCAGATCGGGATTTACATCAACTGCCGCCTGATGTGCCCAAAATTCCCCAGTCCGAAAAGCCGTCATGATCTCATCGGCTATAAAGAATACACCATGAGAACGACAGATATTTTGAATCTCTTGGAGGGTTTGCGGTGTGTGCATCTGCATGCCGCCGGCCCCTTGCACTAACGGCTCGATGACCACCCCAGCCACTTCGCTGCCCTTTGTTTTGAGAGTCTCGTCCAAGCGATTGGGACACAGCGGAATTTGAATCGCTCGAAGGAGCATCGGTTCGATTTCACCAAAATAGATGGGGTCTCGGCTAATACTCATAGCCCCGAAGGTATCCCCATGATAGCCATTCTCGAAGCCGATGAATAAGCTCCGTTGTTTTTCCCCTCTGCGAGACCAACATAAATACGCCAATTTCAAAGCCACCTCAATCGCAGTGGAGCCGTTATCAGAGAAGAAGGCTCGGCCCTGTTTTGGCCAACGTGTCTGTTTCAACAATCGTTCAGCGACTTCGACAGCATAGCGATGGGTCGCCCCTGCGAAGACCACATGATCCAAATTCATACTCACTTCTCGCAGGGTCTGCATCAAAGGGGGATAGCAATGGCCATGTAAGATCGTCCACCACGAACTAAACGCATCGATCACTTTCCGACCATCTGCCAACTGAAGAAATTCCTGATGTGAGGAAACGACTTCAAGGGGGGGCTGAGCATCTCTCAAAGAGGTATATGGATGCCATACCACTTTTTGATCTCGCGGAATCAGATCGTTCGGTGAGCGTTGTTCAAATGATGATTCGGCAAACAAATAATCATGCAAGGAATCTAGGGTTACCGCAGACGATTTTGCCAACGAACGATATTCAGATGAACTCCAGAGTGTCGGCTGAGGAAGTGAGAAGACCTTTATTCCCAGATGTTTGGTAATTTCGCGTTCGGCATAGGGATCGTGTGGCCCTATCAGGACAATCGCTCGGGGAGAAAATCCTTCGGAACGCATGGCCTTGACTTGCCCGACCACCCGACCGATCGCCCCCACGGCTGAGGAACTGACTAAGATCGAAGGATATTCCAAAGCTCGGACCAGTTCGATCTGCAATTCCGAATGGTTGAGTGGTGAAAAAGGCCCCCCAAAGGTTTCGATTAGATAAGGCTCGCTCACCTGAGGTTGCGAGGCAACCACTGCTTGTACAGAAGGAATGGTTTGCCCCACATTCTGGGCCGCCAAGGCCGGCGCGACGGCCTCTGCAAAGTGTTGAATCGCAGGATATACTTTGACCTCGGGCAAGGCTTGACGAATTTTCTCGCTATCGGGAGAGCCCGTCTGAAACGGTTTCCAATATCCCCAAGTCGAACCAAAATGAGCTAACCAAAGTAAACTGAATGTCGATTTTCCTGCATCGGTATCCGTCCCGAGCACGATCATACGAAAACTATTTTGCTTCAATGGTTCCCCCGTCCGTCAATGGTCCTTGGTGAGATAAAATCACTTGTTCCGTTCCGGTCCAATTCTCCCAAGCCGAACCGGCCTTTTTTCGTTTCAGCACTTCGGTTTGACCGGAAACAGTTTTACCAGTCAGAACCTGATAACGGATCGATTTATTTCCTTCTGCAAGATAACAATAGATGGTGTCATCGACGAATTGCAAGGCCGTGGTGGGGATCGTCAGCGCATCAGGAATTTCTAGGGTAAAGGCAGTGTGGGCATACATTCCCGGTCGAATTTTCCGATCGGGGTTGGGTAAATCGATTTCGGCTCGCAAGGTCCGCGAGGGATTATCCAAAGCCCACGAGGTGCGAGACACGCTCCCCATCACTTCTTGTTGCCGAAGGGCCGGCAAGCGGACTTTGACTGACATTCCTTTTCGGATTTGAGAGGCAG
>JAOAAA010000137.1 GCA_026419115.1 Gemmataceae bacterium | reverse complement strand
GGTGGAAGCCTCACTGTGATCGATAGCTACCTCCCTGCAGGTCAACGAGTTGAAGCGGGTAACGGGGGCGCACCTGGAATCGGTGGTGCTCGCGGGGAAGATGGTACCGCAGATGGGCGCGGATATTATCTCCATGCTAATTCGGTGTTGACCTTAGCCGGCAGCGGAGTCGGGACCATCAACGACCAAATCAGCGGTACAGGAAGTATCGTTAAGGTCGGGACCGGAACGCAATTCCTCAACGCTGCCAACAATTATTCAGGTCCCACGACCATCAATGAAGGTTCCTTGATAGTGAACGGCTCGATCCTCAGTAACGTCACCGTCAACGGGGGCTTGCTGGGTGGTTCAGGGGCAACCGGTTCGGTGACACTCAATCGGGGTGGTACCATTTCACCGGGCACGGGGATCGGTACATTGACGATCAACGGGACATTCAACACCAATGCGGGCAGCAATTACTTGGCAGAAATTACTCCAGGGGGAGCCGCCGACTTGATTCGAGTGAATGGTCGGGCGGTGCTCAACGGGGGCAATGTGCAAATAAGCCCTGCTCCGGGAACCTATCAACCTGGGAGCTTATTCCGAATTGTCACGACGACTGGTGGTGTGGAGGGTCTATTTGGTTCGTTGACCGATCCGAACTTTCCAGGCACCCGAGCAGTCCTTTTGCATACCGATAATGAAGTATTTTTGTTCCTGCGTCGGCCTGGTTCGGTTGGTGTTGGGAATACCTTCAACCGACGCTCGGTCTCGTTTGTGTTTGATAATACCCAAATCTTTGGGCCAGAAGCGTCGGCAGTGTTGTTGGCCTTGGAAACTTTTAACGATCAGGATCGCGGACGGGTGTTGGATCAGATCGTAGGCGACATTTATGGGAGCATGTTCAATGCGGTGATCACCCGTCAAGGACAGTTCTATTCCACAGTAGCCACACGGTTACGTCGCCCTTACGAGACGATCGGCAGTGGTACGGGAATCGCCCGCGCTCAAATGCCCGAAGAGGGAGCCCCCATGTCCACCGGCGGAACGGGGGCCTTCAATATGTGGTTAAGTCCTTATGGTCTTTATGGTGATGTTCGCTCGGATGGGAACGCCGTTCCGTTCTACTACTACCTCAGCGGTTTCGCCTTCGGTGCGGATGCAACCGTAGGAAGCGACTTGTTAGCCGGTGTGGTCGGGAGTATCGAATACTTGGGGATTCGCGGTACGGAAGCGGAAAGTATGACCGGCGTGAATAGCTATCAACTTGGTGCTTATGGTCGGGCGAACATTAGTTCTTTCTGGGTCTCGGGGATTGCCTCGGTGGGCTTCGATGAATATCGGGTCGATCGATCCCTAGTCATTGGGAGCTTACGTCGGCGGCCGACCTCGAACTTCTCGGGGATGACCTCGGGGGGATACGGAGAAGTTGGTGCTTCGTTCGATACCACAGGGATTAATTTCCAACCCTATGTTGGTCTGCAGTATGTGAATGTTTACCGGAATGCCTTCCGTGAAACGGGTGCCGGTGCTTTGAGCATCAGCAGCGATTCGACCACTCAAAACTCGATGCGTGGTACGATTGGCTTGCGGTCCGCCTTTGAAGTGAACACCGGCTGGTTAGCCGTCGCTCCTGAATTCCGATTGGCTTACATCCGCGAATTTTTGGACAACGGCTTCGAGTATTTCAACACTCTTTCGGGTTTGGGGGCGGCAACCTTCCCGATTCGAGGGGTCTTCAATCGTGGTGATATTCTTCAAGCAGGGGCAGGCTACTCGATTCAGCTCGGCTCGTCGCTTTCGTTCGATGCTCACTACGATTTCTTCCTCGGCAGCCGCAATACGGCTCATGCTGCCCGAGCTAACTTCATGATTCGTTGGTGAGATACCCGATCAAAATCGGAACAAGAACTTGGTCTGAAACGTAATCGAAACAAAAACTTGGTCTCGAAATGAAGAGAGGGAATATCCCTCTCTTTTTTGTTGGGGGTTGATTCCCAGACGAGAATTTTACTAACCAAGGCTTGCCCGAATCGGCTTTTTCATGAGGCGAAGGGGAATCGATGAGAAGGGACAGATAATTTAGGCCAAGATGTCTTTGATTACGGTGCCATGCACATCGGTCAAGCGGAAATCGCGGCCACTATATCGATAGGTGAGTTTTTCGTGATCGATACCCATTTGGTGCAAGATGGTGGCATGCAAATCGTGGACGTGAACCTTTTTCTCCACGGCAGCAAAGCCAAACTCATCGGTTGCACCATAAGCGAGGCCTCCTTTAATTCCACCGCCGGCGAGCCAAACCGAAAAACCATGATGATTATGGTCGCGTCCTGTGCCTCCTTCGGAAGTTGGAGTTCGGCCGAATTCCCCCCCCCACAAAACAAGGGTTTCGTCGAGCAGCCCAAGGCGTTTGAGATCGATCAGCAGGGCGGCCGCTGCTTTATCGCTGTCTTTGGCTTTATTGCGGTGCCCCGCTTCGATATTCCCATGATCATCCCAAGGTTGACCGGCCCCGTAATAAATTTGAACCATGCGCACCCCCCGTTCGACTAATCGTCGGGCGATGAGACAGGCATCGGCAAAATACCCCTTGCCATACAAGGCACGAGTTTCGGCCTTTTCTTTGTTCAGATCAAAGGCTTCCACGGCTTCGGTTTGCATTCGGAAGGCCATTTCCAACGATTGAATTCGGGCATCGAGTTGATCGTCACCGCCTTTGCGATCCTTGTGGAGACGATTCAGTTCGTTCAATAAGTCGAGTTGCTTTCGTTGGGAATCGGTACTTAAGGAACGATTCTCGATATGTTCGATCACCTTTTTCGGGTCCAAGCTGGAAATGTGACATCCTTGAAAAACGCCGGGCAGAAAGCTATTGCTCCAAAGTTGGGGTCCCACCACCGGTTTGCCCGGACATAAAACGACGAAGCCCGGCAGGTTTTGGTTTTCGGTTCCAAGCCCGTAGGTCAACCAAGAACCCATCGAGGGGCGGATCGGTTGTTGATTTCCACAGGTCATCATCAACAACGAAGGTTCATGATTGGGAACATTCGTATGCATCGAGCGAATCACACAAATATCGTCGATACATTTGGCCAGTTCGGGATACAATTCCGAGACTTCGACGCCGGATTTACCCGCTTTCGTAAATTTGAACGGCGATTTGAACAAGGGGCCTGTTCCCCGTTCGGTTTTGAGGTCGGCCGCAGGGGGTTTTTTGCCGTGCTATTTTTCTAGGGCCGGTTTCGGATCAAACGTATCGACTTGGCTAGGCCCGCCGTTCATAAACAGGTGAATCACATGCTTGGCCTTCGCTTTGTGATGGCCCGGTTTCGGTGCCAAGGGATTTTTGGAAATCTCTGCAGCTGCGCTTTCATTTTGCAGTATCCCCGCTAAGCCTAAAATACCCAAGCCGGTTCCAGTTCGGGCGAGCATCTCGCGTCGGGAAAAAAAGGGTAAGGTCATTGGTTCTCTCGGGTTTGAGAAGGCAAATCCATCGACAACACATCTACGGCGAATCAATCCACATACATAAATTCGTTGGCAGCCAACAAGGCTTGGGCGAGTTGTTCCCAACGACTGAGTTTATCCTTTTGGGGGTCTACGGGCAATTTCAGATAGGCCAAGGTCAAGGCCAATTCTTTTTCTTGGACGGGGCGACCAAACGCCAATTGGAACGCTTTCTTCACTCGTTCGGAATCATCTTGAGCGAGTTTCTCCAAACGGGCAGCAAACGCCTTGGCTTGTATCGTCATGAATTCACTGTTCAAGGCAAATAATTGTTGCTGGGGGACCGTTGTTTCGTTCCGTTTCTCGGCAGAGACGTTGGCATCGGGAAAATCAAACAGACGTAATAGGCTATCCAATTCATGCCGAGAAACTTTCGCATAAACGGTGCGGCGTTTATAGTTGGGGTTTCGCAAATCCCCCGTAGGCCCGCCCATTGTGGTATCAAGCAAGCCCGAAACGCTCAATAAACTATCCCGCCACGATTCCACATCCAGCCGGCGACGATTGGCCCGCCACAAGTAGCGGTTATCGCCATCGATACTGGCATTCTCGGTGTGATCCTGTGCGGATAATTGATAGGTCTTCGAGTTCAAAATTTGGCGGTGCAGCCACTTAATCGACCAACCATTTTGCATAAATCGCACGGCCAAATCATCGAGCAATTCCGGATGGGTCGGCTTTTCGCCGAGTAAACCGAAATTACTCGGTGTATTGACGATCCCTTTGCCAAAATGCCAGGCCCAAACCCGATTCACAATCACCCGAGCGGTCAACGGGTTTTTCGGGTTAATCAGATCATCGGCCAAGTTTAATCGCGAGTAATCCTTGTGCGAAGTATGCGGCAGAATTTGAAGGAAGCCTTTGGGGGCCGGTTCACCTTGTTTGTAGGGATTGCCGCGAATGTATACCTTCATTTCCTTCCCGCCGCCCGAAATGCCGTGAGCGATCGGCGGAGCGGGGGGCATCGATTTTTTCTGAGCATCGATCTGCTGACGAATTTCGTCAAGCTCTTTCTTTGTATCGGCCGTGCCGAAGTTCTTTTCCCAATTATTAACATCAACAAAGAAAGGGGCCGTGGGGTCTTGCACCAGACCTTGTTGAATCGGTGGGGCGAGTTTAGCTTGTGTCGCTTGGGTATGCAATTGCTCAATCGCTTTGCTGATTCCTTCGGGGGGAGTGATTTCTTCCCACTTCTTGATATTTTTCGGAAGCTCTTTCATAAGGGCATCCCGCAGGAATTGTGTCGGTCTACTATTCCCTTCGAGAGCCTTCACCCAACGATCTAAAAAGTAAACCTGTAAATTTTGCTGCTGAGCAATTTGCGTAAGGTTCGGTTTTCCTCCCGATTGCTTCCAAACGACCATTTTCCAAGCGGTCAAAGCATATTCATTCGTTTTGGAAATTCCCTGTTGTGCGGTCTCCTTGGCTTTACTGGCCACAAGATTTTTCAAACGATCTTCGATCTGTTTTAATTTCCCTGCAGCTTCTTGGTAGACCCGAACCTCTTCTGGGCTGGCCAAGGGAAGATCGGCTGGGTTAAACCCGTTGAAAATCCCCGCCAGAGAATAATAATCCCGTGTGGGGATGGGATCGAACTTATGATCGTGACAACGGGCACAAGAAACCGTTAATCCCAACAAGCCCCGAGTCAAAGTATCCACGCGATCATCGAGTTCATCGGCAATGGCCACTTCCTTTTGGGTGTTTTTGTAGTACTCGGCCCCTAAACCAATGAATCCTAAACCGGGATAGCGTAAGGAAGGGGGGCCGACACTCTCGGGCAGCAGATCGCCTGCAATTTGGAATCGTAAAAATTGATCGTAGGGCATATCCTCGTTAAACGCTTGGATGACCCAATCTCGGTAGCGCCAAGCCTGCGTCTTGGGTTTCACCGCAAAGGTATGGGCCTGATCCTCTGAATATCGGGCTACATCCAACCAATGTCGGCCCCAGCGTTCCCCATAGGCAGGCGATTTCAGTAAGCGATCCACCAGTTTTTCAAAGGCATCGGCCGCTGGATCGTTCACAAAATTTTCGATCTCTTCGGGGGTGGGTGGTAAGCCAATCAGGTCAAACGTGACGCGACGAATCAAGGTCGCCCGATCGGCGGGGGCCACCGGTGTCAGTTTCTTTTGAGCATAACCAGCGGCAATCCATTGATCAATCGGATTGCGATTCCACTCGGCATTTAATGCCTGCGGAGCCGGCACACTTTTCGGGGGTTGAAAGGACCAATGTTTTTTGCCCGCTTCCAGATCGATTTTCTTCGCTTCATTAGTGGAACCCGTCCGAGGATCGGGCGCCCCCGCGACAATCCAATCTTCAAAATCCTTGATGATTTTTGAATCGAGTTTTCCGGCAGGGGGCATTTGCACATCGCCCATGTATCGCAGCGATTTCAGCAAGGTCCCTTCGTTTGGTTTTCCGGGCACCACCGCAGGGCCACTATCTCCCCCTTTCAAGAGAGCCTCCTTGGTGTCTAGACGCAGCCCGCCTTTTAATTTCCCTGCCTTCTGCGATTCTTCCGAGTGGCACTTGTAACAATGTTCCGTAAGAATGGGGCGAATCTTTTTCTCGAAATGTTCCAGTGCTTTGGAATCGTCTGCTAGCACCGGTGCGAAGCCTACGATTGGGAACAGAACCAAACAAGAGAGATACCGCATGAAGTTTTTTCCAAACAATGAGTTTGACGCGGATTCGACCGCCGAAGGTAGGTATCCCTAGTTTAACGAAACGAGCTAGGGGAATGCAAATCCTTTTTTTGAAAAATCTGCATCTGCCCTTGAGGTCATTGGGAAATTCAGGGAAGGATACCCCTTTCTAGTGGGGAGGGATTAACCCTCAATCCACCCGATGCGGCGGCATCATGTCGCTTCATCCTGTTGCATTTGGGGCAGAAACACCCGATGTGATGAAGCGGCATCATTAAGCGGCATAATGTCGGGTAATCAGGTCATTTTGCAACCATAATAATTTGTTAAAAGCTCGAAGGGTTTTGACCTCGGTTTCTCGATCCAATTTCAAGTTCAAAATGGTGGCCACTAAGGCATCCGAAACGAAGCCCATGAGAGCATTCATTTGCACCAAAGGAACCACAATTTCGCGATTACCTGCCTTGGCGGTGTGAATTTTCCCAACCATGTCCAGATACTCTAACATCTTGCCATCATAAGGTTTCGTGACCAAATTCACCAAATACCGCGACAAATGCTGCTTACGAAAGGCAATCTGCGGATGGTCCATCGTCAATTCTTCTAGGTTTTGTGGAATCGCCCCATCGTAACCGGCCTGCCGTGGCAAGAAATGCCGCCAAGTGGCAGTGTACTTGTGAAGCTGATTGTAAACCGCATCGACCAAACTCGGAACTAACGGTGCCAACAACGGAGCGGCCTGATGGATGGCCGCTATATCATCGGCCCCAAACCCGACAAACTCCAACAAGTACGAGAATCGTTCCCCCAAATCGTTTTCGAGTTTGGCTTCATCGATTTTTTTCATGGCCATTTTCTCCTATTATTGGTTAAGGAATTATCCAATCAGATTAAATTGGACATTTGTGTCCTATTTAACCGTTGAGGGGTTCCCCTGTCAACCTAAAATCAGATAAAAAAGTCCAAAATAGGTTTTTATGCTTTCCGATACCGTTGAATATGCCCTCCGAGCCGTGGCCTTTCTGACGAGCAAAATGCCCGAAGCTCAAACCACTCCTCAGATTGCCTTGGCCACAAAGGTTCCCGAATCGTATTTGTCGAAAGTGCTTCAAGCGTTGGGTCGCGCCGGCATTGGCCATTCCAAAAGAGGGGTCGGCGGAGGAATGACCTTAGCGAAAAATCCGGACACTCTTTCGATATTAGAAGTGGTCAACGCAGTCGATCCAATCAAACGTATCACGAGTTGCCCTTTGGAATTGAAATCACACGGGGTGCGTTTATGTCCCTTACACAAAAGATTGGACCAAGCGTATGAAATGGTCGAACAGGCCTTTGCCAAGACCACTCTCAGTGAAATTCTGAACGAACCCAGCGAAAGCACCCCCCTTTGCGAATTGAAAAAGAAATCCTAGCAAGAGGAGACCGGTCGAAAACATGCTCCTACCACGAGGGGGATGTGGTCCCCATCCTATCCCTATCCAAATGAGCCGGTGCAGCAGGACTTGAACACAATTCGCCTGACACGGATGAGGAATTAATTGGCAACACCGATCCAGAAGCTAAAGACTTGACGTCGATCACCAGGGCCACTGCGGAGGGGGAAACCAAAGTCGATGGCCAATGGGACCGGCCCCAGAACCTGTGGCATCGAGATTCGGAAACCAAAACCGGCTGTGACCCGATAATCCCGAAGGCTGATCGATTGTCCGACGGTCCCCGAATCGACGAAGCCAACCACCGAAAGAGCATCGCTAGGTACCACAGGGATTTGATACTCTAAGCTATTTAAGAATGAGAAAGTCCCCCCGACGTTGTAGCCATTTTCATGAGGCCCCACCCCGCGGAACTGGAAGCCCCGAATACTTCGGAACCCCCCTGCATAAAACCGTTCGTAAACGGGGGCATTATCCCCTGCATACGAGGCCTGAGAACGGAAAGCCAGCACATGCCGCCCTGTCCCATCGAGCCGTTCCCACGTGGTGATGTAGTTACTGAATTCCGCATTCAACAAGGGGTATTTGTAATCGCCAAAAATCTGTTCGTAATTGGCTTCAAAAACGCTCCCGCGGGTAGGACGAATGTAACTATCTCGGGAATCGCGTCGCAGGCCAGCACCAATCCCCGCGAGAACACTAAATCCCTGATCCTCACGAATGCTTTGCGGCACATCCCAAGGAAGATCCCGCACGGTCACCCCCTCGATTCGAGAGGTTAAGCTCGCAGTCCAAAGTCCCGTGATTCGTCGGCCCAAAGTAGCACGCCCTCCGACGCGATCTTCGCGGTATTCGTTAAAGGCACGGTTAAAATAATACCCACTCAGTCCCAAGCTATACACCGACTGAAACAAGGCCGGATCACGCCAGCTCACACTATAGCGTTGAAAGATATTTCCAGGGACGGCTTCGAGACGAAATTCTTGCCCCCCCCCTCGGAAGGCTCGACCTGCCAAAATATCTTCAAAACTGGTGGGGAATCTCAGAATGTCAAAGTTCCGTTCATTCAAAACAATCGAACCGGTAATCCCCGCATCGGAGTTGACCCCTGCCCCGATCATGAATGACCCCGTTTGGGCCTCTTGCACCGTGACTAACACATCTTTAATCGGGCTATCCCCCCCCCGATCGAGTAACTCAATCGTCGGTCGAATCCCGTTCATCGGGTCCACTTTGAACAACCCCGAGCGTTCCAAGAGTTCTCGCGAGGCTTCTATCGAGGGGAAAGTCAAAATCTGTCCCGGTTCAAGTAAAATCCACTGACGAATCACACTATCACGGGTCACCCCGTTGCGGTTATTGATGATCACTTCCCCCACGCGATATTGGGGAGCTTCTTGAACTTGATAATTCACATGAACCACACCGGAACCCCGTTGCGGTTCGGGATGCTCTTCGCGTATGTTGATGGGCCGACCATCGACCCCGTAGAGGTTTTTGATTCTTTGAAGATCCCCTTCGATCACTCGCTTTTCGTACCAATTCCCTTCGCGTAGTTCGGTGTACTCCAAAAGCGTTTGTTCGTTATAGGTGGTGTTCCCGCTGATTTTCACCTTACCGACCTTATAGCGCTGCCCTTCCGAAATGTAAAACACCACGCGAACGTACCGCAAATCATCCGAAGGCTCCAAGTAGCGAGAAACTCTCGCATCGAGGTAACCTAAACCATGGTAGTAATCGTTGAGCTTTGCAACATCTTCATCAATCTGTTGCAATTTGAAATCGCCGCCGAACAATCCCCCTAATTTGGCTCGGGAAATACTCAGTTGCTCTTTTAAGCGACCGGTACTAATTCCCGAATCGTGTTTGCCGACAAATTTAATATCAATTCCCTCAATCTTCACGATGGGGCTTTCGGCGATGTCGAAAACAACCCGTGTATCATCGAGTTTCTTTCCTTCGACAATTTCCACGCTGGTGTAAATACGTCCCTGATCCTGATATTTTCGCAAGATATTCAATCGAGCTTGTTGCACGAGAACGGGCGACATGGCCATACCTCGGCGCAAGCCGGAAAGTTCATCTAACTCTTCTTTGCTAATGTGTTCTGCCCCGCGATAGATCACATCGCGAATAAAATTGGTTAACTCTGTCACGAACACCATGACCGTCAAGGTACCGTCGGGCTTTTCGATCGTTCGCACTTCGATCCCATTTGGGGTAAACCAACCCTTGGAATAAAGCCGATTGACCCCCTCTTGTACCCGCTCATCCTGATACGGGGTTCCCACACGAATACCCAATAATCCAATAATCTGATCGGTATCGCGGACCCGATTCCCTTGCACTTTGATCTCGGCAATTTCCTTACCGGTCGGAGGAGCCGCGATTACCGAGGTTGGAATGCTGAGAACGGCTAAAGTGATAGCACAACAAACCGTTGACAGCATTGACCCGTAGTCCCGGAGCATAGACTCTCCCCCAAAAACGTAAATCTTTCTCTATCCCTTGGGGCAGATATGATTGTTTGAAATTTGTGTCAAGGTGGACTCTTTTCGGGTTGGCTACCAGCTAGAGAACGGTGATAATTTAGGTAAAACTGAAAATTTTCTCCGAGACGTTAATTTTTTTCTGTTGGGGGCTTTCTTCACCAACAGTTCCTGCCGGTAAAGATTCAAATGAAACGTAGTATATCCCAACGAGCCAAACAGGTTTTTCAGAGAGAAGGTTGGTGCCCTCCTTAAGATCAAAAACTTGTTGAGGTCAGGTACCCCACTACGATTGACGGTGAGTATGTCCTCTTCGTTAAACTCAGGTGATTTTTCAGAGAACAACATACCCTATGAGATGCTTTTCGAGGCCCATCCTCTAGTCACTTGGGCCTTCGAGGATCATTCATTAAAGGTCGTTGCCTGCAATCAGGTAGCGCGGGATTATTATGGTTACACTCGGGAGAGTTTTCTGGAGCTTTCGGTTGCAGATTTGATTGTCGCGAATCAACTCCTCCAATTTATCGAGACGGCCCGAAGCTCCCCGAACGCCGAAAGTGCCCCGCTTCTGTTTTCTCATGTGGCGCAGGGGGGGAGGATTTTTCTCGGCTCGGTTCAATTCGGAACCACGCAACTGGGATCATCCCGATTTCATATTGTTCTGGTCTTAGAACCAACGTGGTCCACCTTGAATATCACCCAACTCAAATTGCTAGTGGAGCATCTCCCGATCTTGGTGAACGCATTTGATGAGAATAATCGGGTCATATTGTGGAATAAAGAATCCGAACGAGTCACCGGTTACACCTTTGAAGAAGTCCACGCC
>JAOAAA010000136.1 GCA_026419115.1 Gemmataceae bacterium | reverse complement strand
GTTGTGGGAGTCCCGAGTTCAGTAAAGGGTTCCAGAAATTATTACGAGATAAAGAATGTTTTGGAGATGATGGCCTACTTCTCCCGTTGGACCCGAAACATGCCATTTGGTCTGCACATAAATTGATTCCGGCTTCGTTCTTTCAGGGAGATCAAGTCCCTCTCGATAAGAAAATTTTATCGTTGGAACGGGGTTGTAAAACCGTTGCAGTCCTGATTCAAACCCCTCTGGCAGGTTACTGGGAAGAAGCGCGGTTTATTCCCAAACCGAACGAGGTGGTTGATGAAACCAATCGGCCTCGCCTCGCCTTCCAACTTGCTGGGAACATTGTTGCCTATGCAACTGGTTTGGAACCCCCGCAACCGAAATTGAAAAAGCCCAAACTGATTGATACAGGGGACGATCTTACGACGGTGGTTCGGTTTAGTATCGAGTTGGCTCAGGTCAAACACGATGGGGGAGACTGGCAACCGGCTCCGCGAGCGATTCGCTCCTTGGCCTCTTACATGCGCGATAAATATAAACTCGACGTTGCCCTGAATAAACAAGACCTCTCTTTGAATAGCCCCAAACTTTTCGATTACAAATTTCTTTACATGCATGGACGCACCCGCTTTACTATGGATGCCAATGAATTAGAAAATCTTCGGAGTCATTTCGAGACAGGGGGGATGCTTTTTGCGGATGCCTGTTGTGGGAAAAAAGAATTCGATGAGGCCTTCCGCGACATGGTTAAAAAACTGTATCCCGATAAAAAATTGGAAATCATTCCCGAAGACGATTTGCTCTATTCCGAAAAACTCACCGGCGAGGCGATCCGACTGGTTCGTTGTCGCACCGAAAAAGAAGATGGTTCTGCCAACGATAAATTCGTCGAGATCAAACCTCAGTTGGAGGGGCTAAAGGTCGACGGCCGCTGGGTGATAATTTATTCCCGATACGATATTGGCTGTGCGTTAGAAAAGAACAAATCTTCTGCATGTCTTGGGTATCATCCCGATGATGCGGCCCGCTTAGCTGCGGCAGCGCTCATGTATTCTCTTCGGAAATAAATCGAGATTCGCTCGCTCGATGAACCCTCGATGAGGACGATGGGGCTTAAAAGGGATAATGTTTTCTCTTCTGAAATAAATTGAGATTGGCTCGACTCTTTCTCCCAAAAAATTTTCCTTGTGCCTCTCACCCAAAAAAGCATTTTCCACAATTTCTAGAAATTCTTTTCCCAATTCGTGGCCTTGTTTCGCAATGAGTGTAAGGACGAAAGCACTTCGCTCAGTCCAAAACCAAAAAACTCTTTTATAGGAGTCTTCACCATGATGATCCGTCTTTTCTCTCTCGTCGCCTTGGCCGGCCTGCTCGTCGTTCCTAAGAGCTTTGCCCAAGATACAAAGGCAGGCGCTAAGCTCGTGGAACACAATCAAAAATTCATCATGAACGTCGCTTACCCCACGAATAAACGGCTCGATTCGATTCGACAAGTGGATAGCAAGGTGGGGGCAGGGGGTTTTTCGTTGGATTACGAGTTCAAGTACACCGATTCGGATGGGGACCCCGCTAAGGTGACCTTCCGTTTCCAATTCCAACGAAACGGAACCTTGGATGCGATTCAAACCGTGTATACCTCATCGTTCTGGCCTCCGTTTTCAACTGTAAAACTGTTGGCCGAAGTCCTCCGCGAGGCCTGCAAGAATGACGACAAATACCGAACCGACAAAGCCTATAAGGCCATCGTAGATAGTGCCGATGCCGGTGCATTGATTATCCTCACCATCAACGCCAACCGTCCCTAAACGAGACAAGCTCTCGCACTCGCATCATCAATAAAGCTGAGGCATCGATGAATCCAGCACGTCAATAAACCCAACAAAAAAATAAAGCGAGCGCATCTATAAACCTAGCACGTCCCGCATGGTGTAAGTACCGGCTGGTTTCCCTGCTAGAAATTTCGCCGCTGCCAACGACCCTTTCGCATAACTATCACGGCTGTAGCCTTTGTGAACCAGTTCCATGGTTTCGCCAATCGTGCTAAAAATGATCGTGTGTTCCCCCACATTATCACCCGCACGCACCGCATGAATCCCGATTTCGTTGCTGGGACGTTCACCAATTAAACCCTCTCGACCATAAACTAAATTGGGAATTTCCATGGCCTTTTGGATGATCTTGGCAAAATGAACTGCCGTTCCCGAGGGAGAATCTTTCTTATAGCGGTGATGCCGTTCAATAATTTCGACATCAAAACCGTTCCCTTTCAATGCGAGGGCCGACTTTTCGACCAACTGGAACAACAAATTCACAACCAAGCTCATACTCGGTGAAAAAAGGACCGCGGTTTCATGAGCGGCGGCCGCGATTTCCTCACGTTGCTTTTCCGAATGCCCCGTTGTGGCAATCACGATGGGAATTTTTCGTCCCGTGGCGGTTTTCAAGATTTCAATGGTCGCTTCGGGTACCGAAAAATCAATGATCACTTCGGGTTGAACTGTCAGGGGGATTTCCGAGGTCACAGGAATACCTAGCTCTCCGATGCCGACTACGGCACCAATATCTTTCCCTAAATGGGGACTGGTCGGGGCATCCACCGCTGCCACCACTTTGAGTTGAGGGTCATCATGAGCAAGGGCAATCAGCCTTTGGCCCATTCGTCCACAGGCACCATGAATCGCTATTCTGGTTTTCATTCTCGATTCTCTTTCTTTCACAGGTTCAGGGGTCTAAGTCTAGTATCTATCTATAATACCGATGTTGCAAACCTCTCGGGGAGATGGTTTGCAGAATCCGAGCAATTCAAAGGGATTAGGAATAATGAAATTCACTAAAATGCAAGGGGCCGGAAACGATTATGTATATGTCGATTGTTTCCGCGAAAAAGTACCGGTAAATGTGGCGCCCTTGGCCGTGGCGATTTCGGATCGCCATTTCGGTGTCGGTTCCGATGGTCTGATTCTCATTTGTCCGTCAGAACGGGCCGATGCCAAAATGAGAATGTTCAATGCCGACGGCTCCGAATCCGAAATGTGTGGTAACGGCTTACGTTGTGTTGCCAAATACGTTTACGATCATCAAATTGCCACCAAGCCCGTGCTGGAAATTGAAACGGGTCGGGGTATTCTCAAATGCGAAATTTTCGCCAAAGAAGGCAAAGCCGAACGAGTGCGGATCAATATGGGAAGCCCCATCCTCGAAGCCGATAAAATTCCCACGACCTTGGTAGGAACCCCCCCCATGGAAGTTCCGGTGAAATTTTCTGGTGGTACCTATCCGTTTACTTGCGTTTCGATGGGAAATCCTCATGCCGTGACCTTTGTTGATCGTATCACCGATGAAATGGTTCTTGTGCATGGTCCACAATTAGAGAAACACGAAGTTTTCCCGAAACGAGCCAATATCGAATTCGTCCAAGTTTTGTCCCGAACCGAGGCCAATATGCGGGTGTGGGAACGAGGCAGCGGTGAAACCCTTGCTTGTGGGACCGGTGCTTGCGCGGTTGCCGTCGCTGGTGTGTTGACAGGGCGATTCGATCGCAAAGTGATGATCCATCTTCGAGGTGGTGACTTGGAAATCGAATGGGCTGCCGATAATTCGGTTTATTTGACCGGACCGGCAGTGGAGGTCTTTACGGGTGATTGGCCATTAGTATCATAAAACAAAGTAATACAATTCGCCCTGTACCTCTTGGAGAGACTCCAATGCGTTGGTTCTTGCTCGCTGCTTTGACCTTTTTAATTACGGTGGGAAGTAGTTCGGCCCACTTTGTTTTCCTTGTGCCCGACGGGGCAGGGAAAGCCAAAGCGGTCTTTAGTGATGAACTCAAGCCCGATCCCAAAGTTCCCATCGAAAAAGCAGCAAACACGAAACTTTATCTGGTGGTGGGAGATAAAAAGACGGAACTAAAATGGAACCTGAATAAGGAAGGAAATTTCTACAGCATCGAAACCGGAACCAAAGAAGATTCGACAGTGGGGGGAACCACCGATTACGGGATTTTCCAACGAGGTGATAATCCTCCCCAACGCTTGTTGTATCATCCGAAGGTAGTTTTCGGTGAGCTCGGAAAAGCAGCATTGCTCGGCGACAAGGTTCCGTTGGAAATAGTGCCGATTTTGGAAGCCGGTAAAATTCGCTTCCAAGTATTGCTGGCAGGCAAACCCCTTGAAAAGGCCGATGTGAAGGTCATGGTGCCAAGTGAAGACAAAACCGAAGCCGTCACTACGGATGCCAAAGGACTGACCCCGACCTTCGAGAAAAAAGGGGAATATGGGGTCTACGCCAAATTCATCGAAATGAAAGGGGGCGAGATTGACGGCAAAAAATTCGAGCAAACCTCGCACTATGCTACGTTGGTGGTGACCTTCGGGAAATAATTCTGGATGAAGGAACACTCGCTCATTCTTGAGCGGTTTGGTTTCAGTGTGGCTCGATCGCCAAGAATACTCACAATGCCCGCATAAATCGCATCATCGGGGAGTTTACCCGTTTCATCAATCTTATACTCGCTCTAACTCGACGGTCCCTTTAACTTTTCAAGTGTATCCTCACCATTCCGAGTCTGATTCGGAATTCAAATCCCAGCCAAGTTCGGGTTGGAACACGTTTCACACATCAGCTAAAATAGAAAACAAGTTCCCTGTTTACGGTACGAGGTTTCGTTGTTGTGTCAGACGCAATATCCCCGAGTGAAAATCTTCCTCCTCATGAAAAGGTACGGACGTTTCCACAAACTCCCGGCGTTTATCTCATGAAGGATGCCAAGGGGAATGTGATTTACGTTGGCAAGGCCAAAAGCCTGCGAAACCGTGCCGGTTCTTATTTTCTCTCGGCAGCAGCAGAAGATCCACGCACTTCGGAACTGATTAAGCACATTGCGGACATTGATTACATCGAAACTTCGACCGAGGTGGAAGCGTTGTTGAAAGAGGCACGCTTGATTAAGGATATTCGGCCGAAATTCAACAAAGACTTAAAGGACGACAAAACCTTTCCGTATTTGCAAATTCGCACACGGGAGGAATTCCCTCGCGTTGAGATCACACGAAAGCCTCGACGCAAGGGAGTAAAACTTTATGGTCCTTTTACCAGTGCCAAAAGTCTTCGCATGGCCATGCATGTGTTGCAAAAGGTTTTTAAGTTTCGGACTTGCTCGTTAGACATTTCCGAGAAGGAAGAGAAATGGCGTTGGTATCGACCTTGTCTGTTAGCTTCGATTCGACAATGCACTGCACCTTGTAATTTCCGTGTTTCCAAGGAAGATTATCGGCGGCAAATTCGCGGCTTACGGCTGATTCTCGAAGGCAAGCGTGACCGTTTACTCACAGAGATGCACGAGCAGATGATGCAAGCGAGTGCCCAATTACTCTTCGAGAAAGCGGCCAGAATAAGAGATGAAATACAGGCTCTTCAGAAGCTCGATCTTCGCGGAAATGCCGATACCGATATTCAACCCGAGGCGTTTCACACCGATCCGAAGAAAGGGCTACAGGGGCTTAAGAAAGTTCTCGGACTGCGAGAAGTTCCTCGGACCATTGAAGGAATCGATATTGCTCATTTAGGAGGGGATGATACGGTGGCTTCCTTGGTTTCGTTCCTTGATGGGTTACCTTTTAAGCAAGGGTACCGGAAATACAGAATTAAAACCGTCGCGGGAATCGACGATTTTGCTAGCATGCGTGAAGTGGTTTCACGAAGGTTCCGCCGTTCGGCCCAAGAGGAACTTCCTTTTCCAGATTTGGTTTTGATTGACGGAGGGAAAGGGCAACTCAATGCGGCACTCATGGCGTTCGAGCAGCTGGGGATTCAGCCTCCGCCCCTGATTTCGTTAGCCAAGCAAGAAGAAGAAATTTATCGCCCTGAGGAACCGGAACCATTGAAATTGAGCCGATCCTCAGCCGCCTTGCGTTTGTTGCAATTTGTTCGAGATGAGGCCCATCGGTTTGCCCAGCATTATCATCATCAACTTCGGAATCGACGTTTGCGGGACCAATTTGATAAAAAGTCATAATCGCCTCCAAACGTCAAAGCTGAGAAACACCTCGAATGAAAATTTTATTGACCAACGATGACGGGATTTATGCTCCCGGTCTGCAAGCCCTGCGACGGGAACTTCTGTCCTTGGGAGAGGTCGTGGTGGTCGCACCCGCAACGGAACAAAGTGCGGCCGCTCACTCGGTCACTTTGCTGAATCCTTTGATTATTCAAGAAGTATTGGACGAACATAAGCGATTCCTAGGTTGGGCTGTGGAAGGACGCCCTGCCGACTGTGTGAAATTGGCCTTGGTGGAACTTCTAAAAGACCCGCCTGATTTAATTGTGAGTGGCCTGAACGCGGGGAGTAATGCGGGTATCAACGTCCTATATTCTGGTACGGTCGCTGCGGCCATTGAGGGGGCTTTTTTCCGCAAGACCGCTATTGCGATTTCACAAGCCTCGGGACGCCCCAAACCGATCGATTTCCAAGCGGCGGCAAAAATTGCTCGGCGGGTGATCGATCGCATTTTGGAATCGAACCCGACCTCGGGGAGCCTGTTCAATGTGAATCTTCCCAAGCAAGAATTGGGAACCCCCAAGGGTTTGAAAGTCCTCCCCCAAAATGTGGCAATCTATCACGAAAGTTTCGTCAAAAACACGGACCCTCGTGGTCGAACTTACTACTGGTTAGGGAACGATTATTGTTGTCCGGCGCCCCATCCTCATTCCGATGAAGATGCCCTCGCCGAGGGATTCGTCACTTTGACTCCTTTGCAATTCGATCTGACCGATCACGTCAAACTTGCCGAAATGAATCAGAGAAAATGGGAGTTATAAATGCGCTTGGCCACTATTATTCCAAAAGGTTTGAAAATTTCCCGCTTGGCTTTTTTCTCGGAATCGGGATGCGTACTTCTTCAACAGGCGATCGCCCGAGAAGCCATAGATATGGGGATTGACGAAAGTTGGGGGGCAAATTCCTCGCCGATTGATTGGTTAACCGAACCGGCACATCGTGAGATTCTTCTGAAGCTGGCAGAACGATTTGATTCGGGTGAATTCGACGATTTGAAATATCCTCTTGCCGACTGTCAATGGGGATTGCCTATCCCGCGACCCAATAAATTCCTACTCTTGGCTGGCAATTACGCAGAACACATTATCGAAAGGGGAGGCACCGTTGCCGAACGAGAAGAGACGTTTCCCTATTTGTTTCTGAAGCCACCAAGCACAACACTGGTACCTCATGGTGCGAGTGTGGCCATCCCAAAAAATGCAAGCGATGGGGTCGATTGGGAGGCGGAACTCGGTGTCGTAATTGGTAAACGGGGACGGCATATTCCTGCTGCAAAGGCGATGGATTACGTTTTGGGATACACCATCGTGAATGATATTTCGCAAAGAAAATATCGACCGAATCCGAATCGAAAGAAAAGGGAACGGGATGTTTTTTTCGATTGGCAACATGGAAAATGGTTCGATGGATTTGCTCCCTGTGGCCCCTGTTTGGCGACTCCCGAAAGCATTCCCGACCCTCAGAATTTATCGGTGAAACTTTGGCGCAATGGTAACTTGAAACAAAATGGTTCCACGGGTCAGATGATCTTTTCCGTAGCCGAGATCATTCAATTTATCTCTGGTATCGTGACCTTGGAACCGGGCGATCTGATTTCGACGGGTACACCCTCAGGAGTCGGTTCGGCAACCGGAGAATTTCTGCAACCGAACGACGAGGTCACGGTTACGATTGATCGTATTGGAACCCTGACCACGAAGATGATTGCCGAATAATCCATGTAATCCCTATTCGCATGGCCTATCTCCCACCGGCTATCGGCGTGACTATCGGTATCGATTCGCATTCACAGCAAAAGGCAATCGCGGCCGGCCACCATCTCAAAATCGAATGGGAAGGAACTGGTGTCGATTCGCACTCACAGCAAGAGGCAACGAAGAAATTCACCTGCCTTTTTACTGACCCGACCCGCTTCGACTTCGATCAGGGCATTGCAGTTGCCTAAACCCCTGAGATCGGCGGAACCAAACCAACTCTGTGCCGTCACCTGAGGCCCGTTCTCCGTGAAGGTTACAAGTGCCGGTCCGTACGTGGGGCGGTTGTTGTCCGTTTCAAAATCTTTGGCAAGAGGAATCGAAACGAACTCATGAGCGGTTACGGTTTCTCCTTTCAAAACCCGCAGGGTAGGGCGAACGAATAACTCGAAGCAAACGAAGGAACTCACGGGATTTCCGGGCAAACCGAAGATGATTTTTTCTCCGCGTGTGGCAAAAAGTAAAGGTCGGCCCGGTTTCATTTGGATTTTGTGGAAGTGGGTTGTGCAACCGATTTGTTTCAGCACTTCGGGCAGGTGATCGTACTTTCCGACCGAAACGCCACCGGACAAAATGAGAACATCATTCGTATCTAAAGCCTGTTGAATCCCACGCGAGAGATTTTCGGGGGAATCTTTGAGGATGGGGTAGGGTATTGCTATAGCACCTGCCCGATAAACCTGAGCCAACAGCATGGGGCCATTGGTATTACGAATTTGACCTTGTTCCGGAATCAAAGGGGCATCAACTAATTCGCTTCCGGTCGGCATGACCCCGACTTGGGGGGAGCGAAAAATTTGAACCGAGGTTTGACCAATCGCAGCGAGTAAGCCCAAATGCTGAGGTTGAAGAAGCGTTCCTTTTTTGAGAACAATTTCTCCCGATTTCATTTCGGCCCCTTGAGGAATGACGAATTGGCCCCGCTTTACAGTGGCTGCAATGGTCACACTGGTTTGGGAATCTTGGCATTGCTCTTTGGGAACAATCGAATCGGCACCGGTAGGAATGGGCGCTCCGGTCATGATTCGCGAGGCTTGTTGAGGCCCTAGGACTTTTTGGGGAAAATACCCAGCAGGAATTTCCTCAATCACGGTCAAGGTGACGTTGGGTTGTTGACAATCGTCGGCTCGAACGGCAAACCCATCCATCATCGATTTTGTAAATGGGGGAGAATCCAAATCGGACGAATAATTCTCTGCGAGTACCTTCCCGAGCAGCGAAGTGTTCGCAGCCGAAAATTCCGTGCCTAGGGGTTTCACCTGTTGGAGAATTTGGTGGAGAGCATCAGCGACCGAAAGCATAGGCAATTCCTAAAATGTTGAGAGTTAACCATTGTATCTATACTGGGGAGATAATGGGAATACGAAATTTGATCGTTGTCATGTTGTTGATCACAGGGATTTTGGGCACGGCGTTATGGTATTTTCAACCACGGCCTCAGATTCCGCATCCTCTGCCGGTGCCTTCAGGGGATCAAGAAATTGCATGGATTCAGACCTCGACCCAAATCACGGCATGGGAACGTTTTGTTGGCGGAGTGCAGTTGGTCTGCAGAAAAGTCAAAGGAGTTTCCGTTGACGATAGTCGGGCATTTTTGGAAGATTCTGCCGCGGTTCCCGAGTTGGTGATTCGGCGGGAGAATGTGGCGGGAGCCTTGAGAATTCGATGGTATAAATTGAGTGGCTCGATGAATTCCCAAGCATGGGTCGATGCTCTTTCGCGGAGGTCTCCCGCACCAATCGCCTTCATTGGTGGCAGCTCTTCGGATCGGGCTTTTGTCTTAGCGCATGCTCTGGCGGAGAAAAAAGAATGGAACGGTCCCCGACCTGCGTTTCTCATCACCACAGGGACCGCTACCGAGTATGCCCCGATCGATGGTCAAACCCCGGAGGACTTAATCAAAATCTATGCCGGAAGGACATTTCGATTCTGCTTTGATAATGCCCAAATGGCAGCGGCCATTCTCGATTTTATCTCCCAATCTCCTGAACTTAGGCCCACAGCGAAGAAGGGGGAACTCGCTCAAGGGATTATTACCTCGTGGGTCGATGATCCCTATTCGGTCGATCTAGCTGACCAGTTCTATTTACAAACCCATAGCGAGAATAATCAGCTTTTGAGGGCAGATCGTTTTCAGTTCCACTACTCCGTAGGTCGGTTCGGAATACCGAACGAACAAGAACTCAATGTTGGCCAGTTCATGCTTCATAAAATCGGCGAAAAGCCGAATTATCGTTCGGTAGTGATTTTGGCCGGTGCGACTCAACCTGCCCGACGATTTTTGCGAGGATTAACCAAGTATGCCCCGTTGATTGGCAATCACCTAGTCGCAGTGAGTGGTGATGGGATTGCGTTTAACGATATTTATCGCGATGGGGATGTTAAATGGCCCATCGAAGATATTCCGGTTCCCCTTGTGTTTTTCACACATTTTAACCCAATCGCTTGGGATAAAGATGACCATCCCCCGTTAAATCGACCGAGTAGCACCGATGATATTCTTCTCAATGAAGAGATGTTCCAAATCATTCTCGAAAGTGCCTTACCTCAGGGACAAAATTTTGTCTCTAATGCCGATCAACTGATTGAGTCGTTCCGAAATCGTTCCCCGAGTTATTTCGATGAGCATGGGAATCGATTAGGTGGCCGAGGTGAATATATTGTGGTGGTAAAACCGAACCTCGGTGTCGATCGCATCTACCCCGATGCCACCATTGAAGTCTGGAATCGCGGAAGCAAAAAATGGTGGTTAGTGAATCGCCTGACGAAAGCGGATTAGGTTTGATTCGATGTAGTGGTTGATGAATCGCCTGACGAAAACCGATGAGTTTCGTTCGAGACCATCTCATGCCAAGGGCTTGTCGGTGGAGCTTCGTTCGTTGGGGAGTCTCACAAAAGCTCATTCAATTCATTCGACATCGACTCAATCGAGACTAAAATAAGTTCAAACGATCCTCAGGAAAATGCTGACAAGCCACTGGAAAAAGTAACGATGAAACGTGACCTTTCTGCCCTAGAAAATGCACCCAAACACCCTGCTAAGCCGCGACACAAAACCCGTGAAGTTCGCGTGGGAAACCGAATTTTCGGCGGGGATAACCCCATCTGGGTTCAATCGATGACCACGACCGATACCTTCGATGTGGCTGCGACTGTGGCGCAGATTCATCGTCTGGAAGAGGCCGGCTGCGAACTGGTGCGGGTCACGGTCCCCAAACCGGAAGACGCCAACGCTTTGACGGCTATTCGTAATCAAATTAATATCCCGCTCATTTGCGATATCCATTTCGATTACAAAATGGCCCTCATGGCTTTGGATCACCCCGTTGATAAAATTCGGATCAATCCGGGTAATATCGGCGGGTATGAACGGTTTCGACAGGTG
>JAOAAA010000135.1 GCA_026419115.1 Gemmataceae bacterium | reverse complement strand
GTATGATTGTGAATCGAGCTTCTTCCTGATTCGCTTACCTTTACCCTTGTTCTTTCTGTCCCCTGCTTACCCTTACCCGTTTCTCTCTTTGCCCTGTTTCGCCTATGTTTTTTCTCTCTGTGCCGTGGCGAATCGTCACCGTCAGAAGATCAAGAATTCGGAAAGACAGCATTTCCCCGAGATTTTTGATGATCGATAATAAACGGGGCATTTTGCGAAGGATCGGTATCGATAGCGTTCAATCTTGGTGGAAAAGTATGCGGGAAGCTCACTTGACACAAATCGAAAGTAGGTTATTGAACACACGCGGATAGCGGACTGCACGCTGGGCGTTGGGGAACGCACGGCGCTGGTTGCAGTGCGACCCGATGCAGTGGGGGCTGCTATGAAACGGATCATCTTCTGTCTACTGTTAGGGATACCCCTTGCGGTTTCAGGTTGCTTAAGTTTGGATATGTTCAGCAATCCGACCGTGGTCAACCGTTCCAAATCCGAAGATTCGTCAGAAGAAGGCTTGGCCAAAACTGTCCGCGATTATGCGGTGTTGGATAACGTCCAAGGGATTCCCGTAGGGGGCATTGGTCTGGTAGTGGGCTTAGATGGAACGGGTGGCCCAGCCCCTCAGGATATGAAAGAGATAGTGAAAAATCGCCTCGCCCGCGATCGCATTGAAGATATTGGGAAATTGCTCAATTCTCCGGACACGGCAATCGTGTATGTTAGTGCGGTAATCAAACCGGGCCAACGGAAAGGACAATTCACTGATGTGCGAGTGGAAATTCCGCCCGGAAGTAAAGCGAAAAGCCTTCGCGGAGGGACCCTGTTGCCGACTCCTCTCTCAACGGTCGCGAGCCTAGGTGATATTCGGAGTTCGTTGCAAGAACAAATGCCGTTAAAGCCGACCGATCGCAATCAAAATACGATGTACAAAGGTCACGATCTTGCCGTGGCCTCGGGGCCTTTACATTTAGCTCTGACGAATGATATTAGCAGTGGACGCGAAGCCGGTGTGGAAGATGCTTGGGTGAAAACCGCCTACATTTGGAAGGGTGCAAAATTATTGGAAAATCGGCTGGTGTTCTTAGTGTTGAAATCCGACGAGCAGCGCTACTCGGTCGCAACAACCCTTGCGGATCGAATCAACCAAAGTTTCGTCGGGGCCGATTCGCCGGATAAAATCGCCGAGGCCAAACACAAAGACCTCATTGCCGTTTCGGTACCACCTCGGTATCGTCTGAATCTCAACCATTTCTTACGGGTCTTGTTGGCCGTGCCGATCGACAAACCGTTCAACGATCCGGCCTATCTTCGCAAACTGGAAGAGATGTTGAACGATCCGGCCCAAGCCCCCAGTGCGGCATTACGCCTTGAAGCCTTGGGGCCCCCAGCCGTACCCATATTGAAACGAGGTTTGAAGTGTGATGCTCCTTTGAGCCGGTTCTGTGCTGCAGAATCGTTGGCGTATTTGGGACACTCGGCAGCTGCGAAACCGTTGGGGGAAATCGTAGTACGGCACCCCAGCTTGCAGGCCTATAGTTTAACCGCATTGAGCGCCTTGAACGAAGGTGCGAGCATCGATCGCTTGGAATCGCTTTTGGAAGATTCTCGTCCCGAAGTACGTTACGGTGCTTTCCGCGCCCTACGCGAGATCGATCCGACCTATGAGCCTATCGTTGGGAAATGGGTAGGTCGAGCGTTTGTCATTCATGAATTAGCACCAAAATCAGAAAATCGGATGGTGCACCTACTCCGCGGGGGCCGTGCCGAAGTGACCATCTTCGGAGATACGGTTTCCTTGCAACCTCCGTTTGCGATTCGTGTTGGAAAAGATATTACGATTCGGGCCGATGTGGGCGATTCCGAAGTTATCATTTCGCGATTCCCTGGCACCAGTCCTGATGGCATCCATGCCAAAGCCCGCTACGAGGTGGCCTCGATTCTCATGACCCTCGGGAAACTCGGTGCCAGCTATACCGAAGTCGCAGAATTCCTTGGCAAGGCAGAAAAACAAAAGGCCCTGCGAGCGAAACTGTGTGTCGATGCTATCCCGAAAGGGGTAGAGCTAGAAAAATTAGCCACCGCAGCTCGGACCGATCCCAAGTTGGAAAACGAACAAGAGTTACTCGAAGAATTGGAAAGCGATTCCGATTCCTCAACGAAGCGTTGGGACGAAAAGTAAACCGCCCACCAAACTAAGCTCCCGAGCGATCAGCAATGATCGAGAACTCGAACAGCTTGCATCTGCCGAGAACTCGAACAGATAAATAACACGGCATCGAACAGCCCAAACCGAGACCTTGAACAGTAAGTAAAAATTCAAACCCTAAACTGAGTACCCAGAATCCTAGGCCCGAGTGTAAATTCCCATGTTGAAACGACTGGAACTAATTGGCTTTAAGAGCTTCGCAGATCGGACATGGTTCGATTTCCCTGCCGGTTTGTCGGCCGTGGTGGGGCCGAATGGTTCGGGCAAAAGCAACGTCGTCGATGCGGTACGTTGGGTTCTGGGCGAACAAAGTGCGCGAACACTGCGGGGCGGCGAAATGGCCGATGTGATCTTCAACGGCTCGACCCGCCGCAAGGGGTTGGGCATGGCCGAAGTCACTATGGTTCTCGATAACTCCCGTAAGATGCTCAATTCCGAAGCCAATGAGTTTTCGGTCACGCGGCGGGTCTATCGGGATGGTTCTGGGGAATATCTGATAAACGGGAAGATCGTTCGCTTAAAAGATGTCCGCGATTTATTCCTAGGAACCGGTGCAGGAACAGCAGCTTCTTGCATCATCGAACAAGGGCGGGTCGATGCCCTTTTGCAAGCCAGCCCCAAAGATCGTCGGGCGATTCTGGAAGAAGCGGCAGGGATTAGCCGCTTTCGTGCCCGAAAAATCGAGACCCTTCGCAAATTGGATCAGACCGAAGAAAATCTGAATCGATTACGGGATGTCCAAGCCGAGGTGGAATCGCGGCTGCGACGGGTGCGACTCGATGCTGAGAAAGCGAAGAAATATCAGGAATATACCAGCCGACTGAAAGACCTGCGATTGAACTTGGGGCTTCGGGAATATCATGTGTTGTCGGCTCGTTTGAATATCGAATTGCAGATACTCGAACGCTTACGAACCCACATGCAAGAAAGCGAAGCTCGGGTCGCCCAAGCGGAAATCCAAAACCGGAAACTAGAACAAATCGTGGCCCAAGCCGAGGCGGAATCGCATCGGGCGGTTCAACTTCGTTCCGAATCGGTTCGACTGATTGCCACGCTTCGAGAGCGATTCCAAAACGAGTTAAGCAAACTCGAAACAATCGATCGCGAAGCGGAAACTTTTCGTCGCCGTAGTCTCGAACTGTTTCATCTCTCAGTGGGTTTAAGCCAAGCCGCTGCCCAACAACGTGAACGCCTTGCCCATGCCGAACGGGAACTCGAGCAACGTCGGAATCATTCCCTTGAGCTGGATGCTCAAATGGATACGCACATTCAGGAATTAACGAAACTCCGAGACGAAATCGATCAAGGACGAGAAGAACAATTTCGCTTAGTGGGGGAATCGGCTGCGTTGGAAAGTCGTGCTAGTTCCGATGCGGCTCAGCTCGAAAAATTCACCAAGGAACGAGATCGCAAACGTCGAGAGTCCGAAGCAAAAGCTATCGAGCGTGCCAGTGCCGATCGGGTCTTACAGGCCTTGGCCCACCGCGATGAGGATTTGCAAAATCGATTATCAATCGCTCGTCAGAATTTAGCACAGCAGGTAGCGATTCGCGACCAACTCGAACGGGATTCTCGCACGATGGCCGACGCTCTCGAAGATTTACGGGTGCGCCGCGGTGGTCTTCTCGGTCGTCTCGAAGTACTCGAAAATCTCGAACGCAATCAAGAAGGTCTCAGTGCAGGGGTTCGGGAAGTTCTGTCGGAAATCAACAACGGGGGGGTTCTCGGCCGAGCAGTCTATGGGATGGTCGGCGATTTACTTCGTGTTCCTCGGGAAGTGGCCCCGCTGATCGATGCGGCCTTGGGAGAACAGGCCTCGTATCTGGTAGCCCGCGATGCCGGCGCTTTGGATTCGGCCCTTGCAACGCGACGAAAACCCCTCGCGGGCCGCGTGACGTTTCTCCCTTTGAATCGAGATTATAGCTCTGCGGTCCTGAGCAGCGCTCCGTCTCGCGATCTTCGCACTGCCGACCGCTGGGTTACTTGTGAACATCCCGATTTAGGTGGTTTACCCAAACAACTTTTAGGGCAAACCTACATTGTCGATGATCTGAACACCGCCCGACGATTAAGCCGCGATTCCCAGATGGCCGGTTGCCGATTTGTCACTCGGGATGGCGAAGTGCTCCATCCGGATGGAACCCTGACTGCTGGCCCTTACAGCGCAGCGGCGGGCTTGCTTTCACGGAAAAGTGAGTTGCGCGAACTGCGAGCGCAAGATGCCGAACTTGCCCACGAAATTGGCCTGTGTGAACAACGCATCGTCGAGATTCGGGAAACGATTAACCTCCAAAATACTGTGATCGTTGGCCTTGAAGGTGAAGTGAAAGCCCTCACTTCCGATGTCAGTGATCTGAAAAATGAAATCCTTCGCCAAGAGCAACAGGTTCTTCGTTTGGAGGATGAACTGAACCTGAACCGCTCGGAAACGCGGCTTCTGGAAGAGGAAATTGGTAAACTCGAACAAACCTATAAGGAGATTCGCCGACGGGCCGATGAAGCCAAAAAAGCCGAACAACAACTGCGTGCCCGTCTGAGTGAACAAGAGGCTCGCGCCCGAGTCCTTGAAGAAGCCCGCGCGGCGCTCTCTGCGAGTCTAACGGCCGCCCGTGTGGAGTTGGCCGAAAGTGCCCAAAATGTCAACAACATCCGAAACGAACTCCAAAAATTAGAACAAGACCTTTCTCGCGGTCGAATCGAAGCCCAACGGAACCAACGCCATGAATTGGCCTTGCAAACCCGTCGCTTTGAAGCCGAGATGAATGCCCTGAAGGCCAACGCAGGATTGGCCGATGCCTTCCATGCCAAGGAGCATGCGGAACGAGTGTATCTGGAACAAGAGCAAATTCGCGAACAAGCCAAGAACGAACGACGCATGATTCAAGAAGAGCTTGCCAACACCCGTGACGAATCTCGCCAACAAATTGAGCATTTGCATACCCGTGAGTTGGCCGTCTCAGAGTTGCAGGCCAATCGCAAACAAATTGTCGATCGGCTATTGGAAGAGTACTCCATCGATTTGGCAGAGGAGTACCGCAAATCGAATCTCAATTCGGGAGACCCCGATACCTTCGATTGCATCGGGTCCGCCAAAGAGGCCGAAGAACTTCGGAAAAAGATTCGGCAACTGGGCGCGGTCAATCTCGAATCGCTTCAGGAACTCGAAGAGGTGGAATCGCGTGCTAAAGATTTAGGGCAACAGGTGAACGATTTGACGCAAGCCCGATGGTCATTGCGAGAAATTATTGATCGCATCAACAGCGATTCCCGACGGTTATTCGATGAAACATATCAAAGTGTGCGGCGACATTTCCAAGAGCTGTTCCGCAAGCTCTTTGGTGGGGGCATGGCCGATGTGATTTTGGAAGACCCCAATGATTTACTCGAATCCGGAATCGAGGTCGTGGCGCGGCCCCCTGGTAAAGAACTCCGTAGTCTCACCCTCATGTCCGGTGGGGAAAAGACCATGACGGCTATTTCTTTACTGTTGGCCATTTTCCAAGCCAAACCGGCTCCGTTTTGTCTTTTGGACGAAGTCGATGCCGCACTGGATGAAGCCAACACCGAACGCCTCGGCCGTGCCCTACGGGAGTTTACGGACCGCTCGCAGTTCATCATTATCACCCATAAAAAACGAACCATGGCCCTTGCGGATGTGTTGTTCGGTGTGACCATGCAAGAGGGGGGAGTTTCTAAACAAATTGCCGTCAAACTGGAAGATTGGCCCGACGAGCAAACCTCGACCACCAAGGCCGCCTAAACTTGTTGAACCGAGAAGACACCTCGGCAACATGGTCGGTGACTGAACGATTACATACAAACCAAAGAGTTTTTCATCACCATGCGAAGATACCTCGGCGAAGGGGGGCAAATCGCACGGGGCGCGTCAAAATTCGATCGGTAAATTTCTTGTTTAATCGATGTAAATGAATTCATTCAAACAAAAGATCGTTTGACATAAATCGGCCACGGCCAAAAGATTGGCATTTTGACCCGCGTAACCTTGACGTTGTGTCTTCAAAAATTCAAGGGCCGTTGTTTGTTCTGGTTCGGTCGGTTTACGGGTCAGGGCCGTCCAGTAAATTTTCTCAATCAAACCCGCGTCTTCCTTTTCGGTTTCCAACAACCGCTTTGCGAATCCCTTGGACCATTCCCGAACGTGCGGGTTATTCAGTAACCACAAGGCCTGCGGTGCTACGGTGGTCGAAGGTCGTTCGCCAATGCCTACCGTGCCATCGGGGCCATCGAAAATCGTCAGCATCGGAATGAGCTTACTACGTTTCATCGTGAAATAAATGCTTCGTCGCTTGCTGGATTCATCGAGAGTCCCTTGACCATACATACGACGATCTAACTGCCCCGAGACCATGAGCATCGAATCCCGAATGGCTTCCGCCTCCAGACGACGGGGCGTAAAACGCCAAACGAGTTGGTTGTCGCGATCGAGTTTGGCTTTTTCGGCATCGTATTGGCTCGATTGCTGGAACGTAGCACTGAGAAGAATCAGCCTCTGTATGGGTTTGAGCTTCCAATCGTTCCGGATTAATTCTTGTGCGAGATAATCCAACAATTCGGGATGGGTCGGGGCCTCGCCGCGAACTCCAAAATCACTGGGTGTAGCGACGATGCCTCGGCCAAAATGACGTTGCCAAAGTCGATTCACAATCACCCGAGCGAGTAGCATGCCGGCCCCATGCTCCGTATCGGAAATCCAATTCGCAAGGGCCGTCCGTTGATAGGTCAAGCGGTTGAGGGGTTGAGCCGGTTTGGTTTCCCAACGCTTGCGATGCTCTTCGGAGGAAAGGGTTTGTAAGTACCCCAGTTGAGCGGTTCCTTCTTTCTGATTGGGATCGCCTCGGCGGAGATAATGAGTCTCCTTGAGAACATCCTCGCCTTGGCTGTGCAGCCGAACCGCTTTCAGCCCTTCGGTCGAAATGAGTGCTTTGAAAGTTTTCGGTTGCGGAGCGTTTTTGTCGTGCTCTTGGATTTTCTTGTTCAAGGCCAACCAAGTGTCATCTTGGGACTTGAAGAAATCGAGCAAAACGGCCTTTTGTTCTGGGGTCCTTTTCTCGCTGGGGGTCTCCAAAGCCAGCCGAAGCGATTCGGGACTGAGACCACTTTGAAGTTCAGGAGAGCCTTGAGTGGTGAAACTCAAGCGGGGGCGTCCCATCCCATGACCAACATTGTTATGGAATTTCATTGTGACCGTAAGGGTCAGCTTTTCACCTGTACCGACGGGAGTCTCGAACTCGAAACGGGCCGCATGATCTTTTCCAAATTGCGGATCGACAGCCCAACCTGAGGTCACCGGATCAGCATCGATAGCGCCTGTGACCGCAAGCCCTTTTTGATCAAAGGTCGCTTTCGGATTTTTGAGCTTGATTTCTTGAGGTTTCCCTTCTGAATTGGGAATCGTAATCTTCAAATCGGTTAGGCAAAAATTCCCGTTGGCAGCGCGTCCCGGCCCTTTCTTGACTAAGCTGGGATCGGTCAACGCTTCGATCTGAATCGCAGTGATCCCCTTCAGGTTCGTTTCATAAACGAATGTTAATGTTTCGATGGGGGGATTTTTACCCGAAACAAGAATCGAACCATCGGGCTGAGGGGTCAAAGTCGCCCCGCCGGCAGATTGGTTACGAATTAATTTTGGGACAAACCAAGGCCCCATCGGTAGTTTGCTCAAGTTGGCTTCGAGTTTGGGAAGTTGCTTAATAAAGTCACCTTGTTCGTATTTCTGTAAGGCCTGCACCAACGGAGTTCGAGCCGCTTCGTGTTCCGCCTTCGCTTTTTTGTAACCTTCGGGATCCAAATCGATGTCGTATTCGGTGCGAATGGTCGAAGTAAAGGCCGAGAGCAAACGGTAATAATCGCCCTGAGGAATCGCATCGTATTTATGATCGTGGCAGCGGGCACAACCAATCGTCAGTCCCAAAAAGGCCGTGCCTGTGGTCGCTAACATATCGTCAAGTTCATCGTAGCGATGTTTCTCTACTTCGTTTTTGGTGATTTGTGTGGAGTGAACCCCCGCTGCCAAGAAACCCGTTGCCAAAAGGGCCATAGGGTTATTGGGTTCGAGTTCATCGCCTGCGAGTTGCCACCGAACAAAGGTGTTGTAGGGCAAATCATTATTCAACGCCTTGATGACAAAGTCCCGATAGTGATAGGCCGTAGGCCGATCGTAATCGTGTTCAAATCCATGCGATTCAGCAAAGCGGGCTAAATCTAACCAATGCCTTGCCCAGCGCTCCCCGTAGGCTTCGCTGGCTAGGTATTTGTCGATCATTTTGGCAAGGGCATCGGGAGAAGTATCCTTCTCAAAGGCAGCATACTCTTCCGGCGTGGGCGGTAGTCCGGTGAGGTTGAAGGAAACCCGTCGGAGTAATTGCCGTTTATCGGCCTTGGTGTTGGGGGTCATGCCGCGTGCTTCGAGTTTGGCTAAGATAAATCGATCGATGGAATTTTGTACCCAAGTTGCATTCTTGACCTGCGGTGGGGTCGGATTTTTCAAAGGCTGATAAGCCCAATGTTCCCGAGCTTTCTCATCGATTTTCCGATGGATCCAAGCCGTAGCCTGAGCGTCCCCCACCAGCGGACCATCGTAGGGAGCACCATTATCAATCCACTCTCGTAAAGCGGTAATGGCTTCGGCGGGCAGTTTGGCTTGCTTGTAGGGCATGACCGGTTTTTTGTCGTGGTTGACCATCTGGAATAACAGGCTCTTTGCCGAATCGAAAGGCACCACAGCCGGCCCGCGATCGCCTCCTTTGAGCAGTTTCTCTCGCGTTAAAATCTCGAGTTCTCCATCGGTCTTTTCACCACCGTGACACTTCAGGCAATGCGTGATGAGAATTTGCTTTACCTGTTTTTGATACAGCAGGGTTCCTTTGGCAAAACGCTCGGCATGATCTTTGGGAAGAGGGGGTTCGGCCCCGTAAAGACTCCGCGAGTTAATCACCAAAGTGAGAATAAAAAGAAGGAGAAGTTGGCGCATAATCGATCCAGCAAAAGTTGCTAGCGTAGGAGGGCTGCCATTATTTTAACACAGACTTAACCTTCTGGACAGGCAATCTCTGCGATCAAAACAGGAGTAATTTTAGCGAAGTGCAGTCGGTTTTCAGGTGAAAGAACCACACAATCAATCGGCCTAACTTAGCGGGAAGCCCTTAGGGTTTGACGTTGAGTTCGCTCAGACGTTGACGAGAATCTTTGATACTTTCGTTCAATTGGGGGTCTTCATTCACTGCAGAAAGAGCATCCATTTGCGGAAGGAGCCGACGTTGCATTTCGGGTAAACCTTCGGGGGTTGAGCCTTTAATGACTTTGTCTCGAACATTTTCCAAGGTGGGATTAAAGCCCCGATCGAGCAAGGTTTTGAGATGTTTGGTCAACTCCCGTGTTCGTTTCTGGTCACCTTCATCCTTGGCATTTTGGAGTTCCTTTTTGAGCAGGTCAAACAGGTCATAATAAGAATCAGCACGTTTGACCGGATCGGTGCTAGGCCGGCTGCTCAAAATCGTCTTTTCAACAAGCCTTTCGATCAAGAGACGATTTTGCTTAAAGAGCTTGGCTCGTTCGTCGGGGCGGGCCGGTCCCCGTGTCGTTTGCCCATCGACGAACAGGCACACGATTGCGATCAACGATAAAGTGAGAAAATAGCGTATCATGTTGATTATCCTCGGATTCGGGTGATCCGAGTTTTTCCATCTCGGGCAGCAGCTGCAATATCACGCAAAGCGGTATCGGCGCCGGGGGGCGATTCCGTAGCTAAACGATTCGCTTCTTGTTCGGTTTCATTCAACAAATCCAGACATTCTTTCAGCAAGGTCCGCCGTTCGGCGGGACTCAACTGATTGGCTTGCTCGATAAAGCCATCTCGAACCAAACTGCCATACATCTTGGCGATGGATTCCATTTCCGTGGGCGCCACCTTCGAGAGAACCTTGGCCTCTTCGTGCAAGTATTTGGCTAATTGTTGGAGTAACTTCAGGCGTTCACTCGGGGAAGTAGCCAAGTCCACCTGAATTTTGGTTTGGATGGCCGAGGCAAGTAACTGATCTTCCGGAAGAACGAGGGCGTTCGGGTCGGCTTTTTTCGTGGTCGAGACATAAAGAATCGCCCCCCCCATAATCAGCGCAGCGGCAATGCCAACGGGCCAATACTTGGTGATCCGCTCGCTGAAAGAAAGGCGCGTTTTCTCGGTCTCGGGAATCGAGGGTTTAATCGTATCTTTCGGATCGCGTAAGACTAAACCTCTCGGAAAGCCTTCGATTTCCGTTAAGGGAGCCTCGTGAGATTTTTCATTGTTTTTGGGGGCCTGAGGTTTCTTTGAGTCCGAACTTTGGGGCCGCGAGGTCGGTGCTTTCTTTTCGGCTGGAACCGGTGGCGAAATCTCTTGCCGTTGGAGATTCGGGGCTATTTCGGAACCCCGAGATTGCGGAATCTTCTCGGCCCGCAGACGATCCATCACCGTCGAGGGTCCATAAACCGGTTCGGGAACATCCAGATGACCCGCAATCGTTTCGACATGCACCAAAATGCGGTACCAAGAACGACAAGCAGAACAGGTCGTTAAATGGACCGCGATTCCCTCCGCCGGTTTCGCGGGGTCTTCGAGTGCAAGGAGTCGATTTCGGATAATATCACAGGTCATATCGTGTCCAATTTTGATTAACCGTCGTGTTCACCAAAAGGTTTTTCACTTCGATTCTGGTGGGGGGGCGGGTTGCAGTTCGGGGGCCAGAACCGACATCAGTTTTTGTCGGGCTTTAAAACCCCGCCAGCGAGCCGTTTCTTCCGTCAGATCTAAAACCTCGGCTATTTCCTTAAAGGAAAGCCCCTCCTCCGCTCGCAGCAGCAAGGCGGCCCGAAACTGGCTCGGAAGTTTATGGATGGCCTCGATTACTAACCGGACCGATTCCCGATCCAAAACCTCGTTTTCTGGCCCTAGCCTTTCTTCCGGAATCTCAGCGGAAAGGGGGAGTTTTATCTGCCGTCCTCCCCCCCGATGATGGTTCACAAAATTATTGTGACCAATCCGAAACAACCACG
>JAOAAA010000134.1:276-11318 GCA_026419115.1 Gemmataceae bacterium | reverse complement strand
CCCGTCGGACGGCTCTCACACGGGCGAGGGCTGCCTTGGAAAGAATTCATTTGGGGCATCGGGCGAATCACTTTCCAGAAGAAATGTCCGGCGGGGAAATGCAACGAGTCGCAATCGCACGGGCACTGGTCTCGGAACCCGAAGCCATTTTGTGCGACGAACCAACAGGGAATCTCGATTCCAAAACATCGGTAGAAATCCTGCAAATACTTCGTGCCCTTCCGGAACCAGGGCGACGCTGTTTGGTGATGGTAACCCACGATCGAAAAGCTGCCGAATATGGTGACCGGATTTTACACATTCGCGATGGAATCGTTGCTGAAGAAGAAATTCTCTCAGGGGCGTTGAGCAAATAAGCCAGTAGGCAATTAAACATCGAACAAATAGGCAATCGATCATCGAGATTCAGGAGAATGAATGGGGGCCTTGTTCCGCACATTAACGATTCGTTACTTATGGCAAAGATGGGATCGAGCCGTGTTAGTGGCCCTCAGTATCGCCCTTGGGGTCGCCACCTTGGTTTCTTCCCGCCTGATGAATCGCTGTATGGAGGCAGCCGCCTACGATAGCACCGTGCCGGTGGATATTGCTGATTTGTACATCAGTAATGGTGAGGTGGGCGTGGCTTGGGATATTGTGGAGGACCTCAAAAAGGCGCAACTAACAGGGATCAAGAAAATCTCGCCGTTTGTGTTTGAACGGGTGTCGCTTGTCAACGCAAACAATCGACCGGCCGTTCTGTTTGGGGCCGACCTGAAAGAATTTGGCAAGGATTCTCAAGGCAAATCGACCAAGGCCCCCTTCCAAGTGACCGTTGTAAATCCCACGGCCCTTCAAGCAAACTGGATCGCGATTTCTCGGGCCGCTTATGACGATCTCAAAGCTCATGGCTGGAAAGAGTCTCAACCGATTCAGGTCCGCTACTCGAATGAATCGATTGAATTTCTCGTGCTGGCGATTCTCGATGTGGATAAAGATACCCCCTTAACCCCCTATGCCAATCAATTGGTGATTACGGATGTCCGGCAGGCCGCGAAATTAACCCGTGTGGCTCAAGCGGAGTTTGAACAACGCTCTGCGGATCGAATCAATCGGATCGATCTGTTTTTGGATGGAACAACCCCTCTTGAAACGGTTCGCGAGGAAGTGGCCAAGGTAGTAGGGAATCGGGCGGCGATTCGGACCCCTACGGAAAACCGTAAATCGACCGATGAAATCGTGGGTAGTATCCGCTTGGTTTTGGATGTAGGCTCACTGGGTGCTTTAGTGGTTGGCTTATTCCTCGTCTACAATGCCTTGGCCGTGACGGTAGCCGAACGCAGGCACGATATCGGGGTCATGCGTTCGATCGGCGCCTCGCGTCCGCAGATTGCCATTCTGTTTGCCTTGGAAGCTGCCTTTATTGGCATTATCGGTGCCCTGCTGGGGATTCCCATCGGGCAATTTATGTCCGATCTGGTAATCAATGAATTTGGCAAAGAACTCGATACGGTGTTTTTAAGTGGACAAATGCCCCGCCCTACAGTGGATGCCAAAATCACCAGTTTTGCTTTGCTCGCAGGGGTCACCGTTGCCTTGCTCGCCGCTTTGGTGCCTGCCCTTCAAGCAGCGAGTGATGAACCCGCCGATGCGGTGCGCCGCTCTCCTGATCATACGGGGGGGATTCTGATTTTGATTTATCGCTTCTCTATTGTTGCCCTGATTACCTTGGGCTTGACCTTTCTTTCTTTCCGCAAGCAGATTGCCCCACAGTTAGGTTCAACCTTTGGCCTATTCTTTTTGCTCACGGGCTTATTCTTGGCCATGCCGATTTTCATCAGTGTGCTCGCGAAAATCCTGTTGCCATTGATCCGACTGTTCCTCAGCGTGGAAAGCCGCTTGGCTGTCGATAACCTCGTTCGTTCACCCGGACGAACCGGAGTGGTAATCGGAGCGCTAGCCGCAGGGGTCTGCTTGATGTTTCAAACCTCGGGGCTGGGTCGAAGCAATCAAGTTCCTGTGACGGAATGGCTCGATACGATCCTCAAGGCCGATGCCTACATTCTCCGAGGCGACCTCGCACAGGCTACCAGCTCGCAAGCGACCATGTCCCCCGAAGTCGGGCTTAAAATTCGCCAAGAAATTCCGGGTGTGCAAAATGTGGTCGGCCTACGCTATTCCCGCCCCGAATATGAGGGGGCCTTCATCCTGATGATCGCACTCGATAGCGAACAGTATAAACAAGGCATGACTTCGCGGGCCGTCTCGGGGCATCCACGCGGTTTGGAGAGTATCGATCAACTCACCCAAGGGGATTATGTGATCGTCTCGGATAATTTTATGGTCCGCTACAATAAAAAACCGGGCGATGTCATCACCATTCCCAGCCCCAAGGGACCATTAGCCCTGACCATTGCCGGTTCGGGATTGGATTATTCTTGGAATCGCGGCACGATTTTCATCGATCGGAAACGCTACCAAGAATACTTTAACGATCCTTTTATTGATCTGTATCACGTTTTCTTCCATCAACCTCAAGACCCCATTGCTTATAAAGCCTTGGAAGAACTGTGTGCCAAAGAAGCAGTCTTGGTCCAAAATCAAGAATCGGTCACCTTGTATCTCAGCGCGATGATTACCCGCATTTTCCGAGTGGCCTATCTGCAACAACTTATCGTTGCCAGTGTGGCCGCGTTAGGGGTAGTGATGGCCCTGCTGATCTCGGTGCTGCAACGCCGGCGCGAATTGGGGCTATTGCGAGCCGTCGGGGCCACCCGATTCCAAGTCATGAAAACCGTTTTAGCCGAGGCCTTTTGGATGGGGGTTTTCGGTACCCTGTTAGGTTTCTTACTCGGTATCCCCATGGAGTGGTTCCTCCTCAAAGTGGTGATGTGGGAAGAATCGGGATTCTATTTCCCCATGTTGATTCCTTGGCTAGAAGCTGGTGGCATTGCCCTCGTGGCCGTGCTTGCCTCGTTGATCGCAGGAATTCTCCCTGCCGCCAAGGCCGTTGGCCTGAATATCCCCGAAGCGATTGCCTACGAATAATGCCCTGTGAATAACAGCGCGTGAATAACACCATGACGTTTTGACGATCGTCATCGCACCGGATGAAAAAAGGAAAGGTTGTGAATCGGTTGCGGGATCGTCGGTTGTGGGATCGTCGGTTGCGGGATCGTTGGTGTTGAAGGCAAACCCCTACATTCCACCTAATTCGAGGTATCCTGTAAAGAAGCGCGAAGCCCTTCTCGGAAGGTAGGGTATTTTAAGGTCACCCCTAATTCGGTCAGCATCTTTTGATTGGAAATGCGGCGATGCGTTTCGGGACATGTCGGTCCTGCCGAAGGTTCAAACACGGCCGGCACTCCTAAAAGCTCCCCAGTGAAGGTATAAAATTCCCGTCGGGTCGGCGGATGACCATCCGAAATGCAATAGAGTTGACCTGCGGTCTTTTTCTCGGCACAGGCTAACACTGCTTGGACCCCATCTTCCACATGAATCAGATTCAGCCATTTTTCGGGATCAGCCCGCAGCGGTTCCCCCCGTTCGATTGCGGTTTTACGGATAATCCGCTGGGGTCCATAAATGCCGGCAAAACGTAAAATCGTACTGTGCGGCGCCACCGAACGCAACAACTGTTCGGCCTGCAAAACAATCCGGCCCGATTCTTCGATCGGTTCGGTGGGTGAGTTCTCATCGACCCATTCCCCCGTGGTTTGCCCATAAACACTGGTGGAACTAATGTAGATGATTCGTTCCGGTAATGCAGGCAAAGCCGAGAGAACGTGACCTAACCCTTTGAGGTAAACTTCTTCCATCGTCTTGCCCGCAGTGCGATCCATTCCCACGGCATAGAAAAGGGTCTGAACCGAAGAGTGGGGAAATTGCAAGGAAGCAGGCTCGGTGACATCGCCCAGCAAAGGAATTAGGCCCCATTGGGAAAATTCGCTAGCCCGAGATCGGGTCAGCGCCGATACCGAATGGCCTTGAGCTAACCATGCCCGTGCGACCCGAAGCCCCAAGTAACCACAACCAATAACCAGATGATGATTTGCCGACATGATTATTTGGGGGCTTCGACCTTCACCGTGATGGGTTCGGATTTGAGCAATTTGCCTTTCGCCCCCCCCTCATCGGCAGCGAGCTGATAAGTGGCCGAGACTTTATATTCCCCCGGTTTGGTCAAATAAAGCCAGCGACTATTACCACGCATGCCGTCGGCTAAACGATTGACTGGGATTTCGTAATCTTTCCCTGCAGGGATGGTCACTGGCTTGCCAATGCGAAAATCGGCAGTGAAGGCCAACAAAGGAGTGGCTTGGAGTGCCCCTTCACCTTGGAAATCTAAGGTGTAAACATTCACATCGCCCCCAACGAGAATGGTCACATCTTCTTTGCCGGTGTTGGTAATTTTCAGAACGAAATCGATCTCAGCCGGTGCGGGGAAGCGAACCTCTTCCCCTTTCTTGGCTTTAGCGATCATCGCTTCGATGGAAGCCTTGTACTCCTTCGGGTCCTGATTGCCCCCGCTGTATGGGATGGTATTCTTTTTGGCAACCAGCGTGAGTTTTAATTGATCTTCAGCTGCGCACACAAAACCACCGAGCACTAAGGTGCAAATCAGGGTGTAAAATCGGAACATGGTCGAAATCTCCTAACACAAACAATAGGCGAGAGGAGATTCTATTCAATCTTCCTTTTCAAGGAAACCAAAGGAATGTAACAGCGCTGCGAATCAAATCGTTATTTCACCGTTGAGAAATTTTTGAACCCATTCTCGTTTCGCTTCGGGAAAGCTCGAAGGAAGTGGAGTTTTGTAATCGATTTCCTTCAACAAGTTGGAGCGGTCGATCGCTTTTTGAACCACCATTTGCAGATCAATCACCCCATCGCGATCTTCGCCACGAATCGGGAGTTTGAAGCGGGGCAATCGCTTGCCGAGAGTCGCACTGTAGATTTCATAACGGTCCGGAAATTTGGGCCTTACTACCGTCACGGCATAATCCCATTCTGGTAATCCCTCCCGATTAAATTCGAGCAACGGTTTGCCCTGAAGGAGCAAATCAATTTCAATGAGGGCAGCCCCATAATCCTTAGCATTCTGACGGGTTTGCAGATAGGCCGTACGGCCTTGAGGCAAGGTTTTATTGGTTAACGAAGGATAGTCGATCAGGCAGAGAATACTCCCCGTTTCTTTTTTGCGGATCACAAGATAAGGCTCATCGTGTTGTTCGCGAATAATCGAGGTGAATAATGGTTCCTCAGTCACATAACGCCGACATTCCACCACAAGGGTCATCCTATCCGAAAGGGTCGGAGCAATGGCCTGCATCAGCGATTCGGTCAAATGGTGTTGAAATCGACTCCAAAGTTTGGGATTTTCCAAGAAGGGGTCCATTCCCGGAAAGGGGCTGTGCATAGGTGAGTCTCCATGACAGGGAATATCTACCGGCGAGTGTCTTCTTAGTATTGTAACCTTTTCAGTTCAATTCGCTACAAAGAATTGTGCGGGAAATAGGGATTTCATCGGTAAATTTCCCGAGAAAAGGAGTAGAAATTCGCTGACAAACGCAAAAGTTTTTGATCGGTGAAATTCGGTGTTTGAATTTTGGCGTGGGCCCAGTAGGAATCGGCCTGCTCACAAAAAGGTTTTGCATCCCAAAAGGTTCGATCAATCGAAACCCAAGTTCAACCCATTATCGATTATCCACTCTTTACTCTCCATTCTCCCTATCATCTATCCCATTATCCATTATCCATTCTCCATTCTCCATTCTCTCCACTATCCCCAAGGTTTATCCTGTTGGAAACCGAGGTGAAGCCGTTACGATTCCGATGCTTCAAGGCATTCCAAAAGACGTTCCAATGCGGTGCAAAGGATTTCGGGGGAATCGTATTTTCCGCTGAGAATGGCCGCCTGAGCTTTCAACACTTTTTCAGAAATCATGGGTTCTGTTTCCGAGGGTGTAAAACGCTCCGCAGGTTTTATCTTACGGGGGGAAGTTAAACGTCGATGAGGCCGACGAGCCGGACTAGGTGTCATACGGGATCGTTTCGTTTTTTGAGTAGGGTTAGTATCAGGTTCTAAAGAGTTTACACCAAAGAATTTAAGAAGCAACTGTTCTCGTTTCATAAATCCGCCCATTGTGGTGATACCTCGCCTTATTTCTGGTTGTTCACTTCTTGCGGGGCCTCTCTGGTTTCAGACACTCGATCCTTGCCAAAATCGACTCTCTGAACGGAGATCAGAGCATATCTCGCCACGGAGAACGCCAAGTACCCCTAACTTCGTCAGAATCTTCCAAGGCTCTTTTTCGATTTTGCCTCATCTTGTTGCCTACTTGTTGCGAAAGCGAACAGATGAATCTATCGTAACAAGCCTTTAGAAGTTTCTCGATGCAACAGCTAAATGCATCGTGCGCGCCAAAACACTCGAAACGTCGATTTTTGTATTTCTTCTGGAAAATTTGAAAGAATGACTCATGTTGCAAACTCACCGAGAACGGGGTCGAATCGTCCTGTCCGATAACTAGTTACAGCGGGTTTGACCTCCCAGCACATCCCCTTTTTCGTTCCCTCAAAAAGTATCTTCTACAATCGGAGCTTTTCTCGAAAAGTGTCGTTGTTTGAAAAGAGGGCTTCGCAAAAAGCTACAATTTTGCACTTAGTTCCAAAGTCCGCACAATCCCTACTCGCTTACCGAATCATCAGAAAATTCCCTCATGTGAATAGGTTGCTCGAGTTATCCGACTTCGCTGCCCGCTTGAGTTGACTCAACCAAACCAACCCCAACATATCCCGCTTGAATTGACTCAATTAAAGCCCGCCCATCAGGATGGGGAAACACCAACTATTTGTCCGACTTCGCTGCCACCTTGAGCTTACACAAGACCGGAAAATGATCGCTATAGCCGGTATCCCCTTGTCCATCACCAAAGCGGAAGGGGCCTTTCCCTCGGAAGCGGAATTCCTTCGGTGCAAAGACCTCGGCCGTCTTCGGATCACCGCTCCATCCTTTACTATCTAATAACCCCCGCGAAAAGAAAATATGGTCGAAGGTACTGAATTTCCCTTTGCCGAAAATGGTTCCTGGAGGATCGTTCTTACTGAGGTCCGCAAAGAGTGCCAGCAGGCGAGGTGTTTCTTTCGCCTCAAGGCAAACGGAAACATCATTGGTGGCTCGTAACCCCTCTTGGATCGATTTATCTGAATATTCGTCGTTCATATCCCCACAAATGAGCACATCGGCATCGGGGTCGGCCTGAAAAATTCGATTAAACTCGCCATAGCAATCGTTCGCATAACTCAGCCGGCGTTTTCCGTCACCGGAATCATCGGTAACACGGCTCGTAAAGTGAGCAGCAATAATAATCAATTCATGATCATTGACGAGGACCGATCCCCGCAGCATCCGCCCGTTAGCCCGAGAGCCTACCTTTTTCGTTTTGTCGGCAATGACCGGTAACCGCGTGATGATCCCCGGCGCAAAACGCCGCCCCGTATTATCCCCTTTGAAAAGAATATGCTGGTATTTCCGGTCGGCGTGCCCCTTGGCAGCGAGCTTTTCGTTGAGTTTATCCATCAACACTTCCAAACAACGTAAACTCTCTACCTCGACTAAGGCCATAATATCTGGGCCTACCCCGCCGTTCATCATCAATAAACCGTCCGAGAGTCGATCCACCTTCTTGGCGAACATCTCGGGTTTATTCGCAAAGAAATTTTCCGATTCATCATGGTTGGTTTCATCATCCTTATCATCATAAAAGTTTTCGACGTTCCAAGAACAGAAACTCACCTCAAGTTCCTTACCGTCGTTGAGGTATCCCTCAGTGGGTTTACTTTTCGGACTGGTGGCAGGGCAACCACTCAGGGCCACAAAAATAAATGCCGCTACCCCCATTAAAAAAAGGAGAAACTGAAGCGGTTTGGGAAGTTTGTCCAACAGGTTGAGAATCTGCTTCGTTTGGTCTGAGTTGGAGTGTGTTCGTGCCATGAAACTACCTAAATGGAAAAGATTCGTAAAAGTGAGTATAGGGATTTTGCCCCCAAACTGGGTTCCTGCGGAATCGGAACTCGAAAAAATATCGATTATTACAAAGGTTCCAAAAAAAAGGGGGAGATATTTGAGCCGACTCGGGTTGAAACTGTACACATGTACACTATCTTGTCTTATATGCCCGAGGAGGATCATTCCACATGGTGATGTCAGCGATTAAACCGATTTTAACCAAGGCCCCGCAACACAAAACTCCCAACCACCCACCGATTGCCCCTCGGCGGGGATTGTGCGAATCGGAATCGGAATCCGCTAAGCCTGCCACACCGATTCCCCGTCGGCGGGGATTGTGCCCGTTAGATGAAGAGGCCCGTCAGCGTGTGACCCAGTTTACCGGCTTAGCTCATTCTTTGGCTCGAAACCATCATCAGCAAAAGGCCCGCGATATTCCGATGGAAGAACTACGGGCCGAGGCCCTTTATGCCCTCAGCTATGCGGCCGGTCGGTTCGATCAAAATCGTGGGGTTCCCTTTGGGGCTTATGCCACTATGGTGATTCGACATCGTTTATCGCAAATGGTGGGGGTTTGGCGTCGTTCCCGCAGAAACATTTCTTACCGCTTCTTATCTGCAGAAGAGGAAGGGCAATATCTTTACGAGGCCCCCGATCCTCACACCGACGAAATCGATGAACAAATGAACTCCAACGAGCTTCTCGGCTTAGTGAGAAGACATTTACCCCCCCGATGGTTCGAGATGCTCCGTCTTCATTATTCGGATGGATTGACCCTTCAGGAGATTGGCGAGTATCAATCGGTGAGTAAACAACGAGTGCAGCAGCTGATCGAAAAGGCTATCAAAAGGGCCCGTCGAAAAATCCCCATCGGAATGGACGAATAAAAAAGAAGCCTGCCTCCCCTTCCCCTTGCGTTCCCCTGTTCACTCACCTTTTCCCCTGTCTCACTCACTTTTTCCCCGTCTCACTCACCTTTTCCCCTGTCTCACTCACTTTTTCCCTGTGATCTTTTTCGTGATCGTGAAACTTTTGGCGATCTTTTCGACCTCCGCTCCCAGACCGGTTTTATCATCACTGGAACAGCTCGCCACCAGCGTCGCTCCACCATTAGCCTGCCGAATCAAATAATAGTGGAGACGGATTTTACGATCGCTGATTTCGGTATCGAGGGTAAACCGTTCGAGTTGATCGTTGATCTTTTCGATCTTTCCTTCGAGAAGAATTTTGGCTTTCCGATCTTGAAGTTCCTTTTTGGCTTCTTCGAGAAAGGCCCGAGCGGTAGGAACCCGATCGGCCGTTTCTAAGGTGAGCAAAATACCGCCTCGCCCCCCCAGTTCATCGAGGGTGATTTGCCGACCGGTGGTCCGGCCTAATCGCCAACGACGAGAATGGATAAAGCGAATACCCGGAATTTCATCTTCCGAGAGAAGCAAAGTATTTTCATCATCGGGTTCCAGCTTGAGCAAAGACAATTTTTCATCGGGTAAAATCGGCGAGTTTTCAATGGTCCGCGTAAGGGTAAACTTTCCTTCGATGGTCCCTTGAGATTTGCCTTTATCATCCAAAGGATTTTCGATCCCCTTGATTTCAATGAAGTTGATGAACCTCTTGTTGACATCAATACTCAAAACAATATCCAACTTTTGTTGACTGGGGCCATCTTCGTTTTGACCTAACAGGGTCCCCTTGATGGAAAGGGTCGCAATTTCTTTGGTTCCCGAGCGGACAAGGTTCTCAAATTTTGCCGTTAACTGCGAACCTTTATTGAGTTCCATCAGTCCTGAAATTTCTAGGGTAGTTTTCTCGTCCACAGTCCAAGTATCGCCGGGTTTGACAGGGGTGGTCGGACAGACTTGAGCAAAAGCGGGGAGCAACAGATCACGCCGCACTAGATCGATTTCTCCCCAACTAAGGGGACCATCGGGCGAGAATGGGATTTTGGCTGTCCCTTTTTTCAAGAGGACTAATCGTTTAACTTCGGGGCGCAAAGAAATTTCCTGACGAACATCCCCAATACTCCGTTTGAGATCGTACTTACTGTAAAGGCGGATGGTCCGAACTTCAGCCGCTTTGGGGTCCACTGGTAAAATCCGCTCGTTATAAACGTAACGGGCCGCCCCAGAAATCAGTTGCTTCACCGGAGGCTTTCCCTCTTCAAGAGGAACAAGAATTTCGCCACTAGAGGTCGAGTCTGCCTCGATATGAAACTCGAGCTTTGTATCGGGTTTTTCAAGCAAAAGAATCGGCTCTTGCCCCCGAAGAGGCAAAATCGAGGTGAAAAAAATTAGGGCAGGCAACAACAGAAGAATCGTCCGACGCATGAAAGGACTCAAAATAGAAGAGATTCAGGGTTATCTGTATTATTTTAGGGGTTACTAAATCGTAAATAGGGTAACCTTGGAGTAAAGTTTCGTCTCTCTGGTAAAGAGAGCCGATTAAGTTGAGACAAAGGCTTAGGCAGATTTTAGGTTTAGTAGAAAAATCTACTCGAATCTAAGGCGATACTTGCAAAATCATACACCAAAAGGGAAGAGAAATCTGTCGTTAGTAGAAGCCAAGGAATGAGAAAGAAATGGGAGGAATGAAAAAAGAGTTGCAAGTTCCAATGATATAAAACTTTAAGGAATAAACCTAAGTCAAGTACCTATCAGAGGGAGGAGAAAAAAGAAACTTGGCACGCATTTAGCTAGAGTGAACACCGACAACAACAAGTGAGCCAGCCGGAGCGGAACGGAGAATGGAGGTTCAAAAGGCTGGGGTTGTTGAGAGTTAGGAGAGTAAACCCTTATTTGGTAGGTATTTGCGAAAGAGTTGCAATACCGATACCATGTCTGCGAATAACCTTGAGTGAGGTCGGAGGCGGTTTCGGTGAGCTTCAGAATACCAGCATTAAAGGAACTAACGGATCAACAGGTTCGATTTGCCCCCGCGCCCAAGCGGGAAGAGCAATTAGGACGGGCGATCCGTTTGTTAGGGGAGATCGAACCCAAACGATATTACCCCTATCAGTTTGTTTGTTATCGACTCACAGAGTATCGACCCGAAATTC